>DATKEY010000282.1:0-7785 GCA_035544475.1 Candidatus Dormiibacterota bacterium
CCGTTCGCCAGGGCGAACAGCAGCCCCTTCGGTGCATCGAGGGTGATGGCGAAGGTGCGATCGGCGGCGAGACCGGTGATCTGGATCTGAACAGTCGGCAGGAGCTGGTAGCCGTTGATCAGGTCCTGAGGCCCGGAGAGGGTGACCGTCTGCGGATCGGCCTGCACGCCGATGAGCACGTGGCCGAACGCGACCTGGCCGATCAGCTGTGGGAGCACGGTGGAGACCAGGGTGCCGTCGACCGGTTTGATGACGACCGTGACCCGCACCGTGCCCTCCTTCACGGTGACGTCGGTGAGCGGCTTGTTGCCGCTGCGCGGATCGACGACGAGGACAGGAATGCCGTCCTGGGTCAGGGTGAGGGTCCGGTTGCCGAGGTTGACGTCGACGACGGCCTGGGCGATGCCCAACTCGCGTTGAGGGCCGATGAGCTGGACACGGTCCGGCACCGTCGTCACATGGTCGATCTGGTAGCCGACCTGGACCCTGCTGGTGCGCACCTGCACCGGCACCGAGGTGCTGCCGAGCACGTCGACGTCCGCGGTCACGGTGCTGGGGGCATCGGAGAGGTCGACGTTGGGATCGGTGTTCACCACCGTGAGTGCGAGCTGCTGGACCCCGGTGTGGCGGATGGCGTCGAAGTTCGGGGTCGCGTGAATGCTCGAGTTCTGAAAGGCGTCGACGTGCTCGCGGGTGCCGCTGACGCGCACGCCGATGTCGTTGATGGAATGGGCGAGGACGAAGCTGCCCGGCAGCTGCTGCGAGTCCTGCTGCACGTGGACGAGGATCTGCCGCGAATCGGGTGGGTTCGCGGCGTAGACGACCACGACCCACGACGCGAGCGCGAGCAGGATGGCGAGGAGCTTGACCCGCAGGTTGCGGCTGATCCACTGCGGCGCCTGCCAGTTTCGCCATGGCCCGGCGGAACGGAGCTTCTCGAACGTCTTCATCGCCGCGTCGCCCTGACCCCGGAGCTGCGCAGGAAGGGCCGCGGGATCGGCACCCTGCCGTGTCCGGGCTCACCGCCGAGGAGGGTGACGAGCATGTCGCGCAGCTTCTCCTGGTCGAGACCGCGGTAGACCTTCCCCTGGTGGGCGACGCTGATGAGCCCGGTCTCCTCGCTGACGATGAGCACGAGCGCGTCGCTCTGAAGGGTGAGGCCGAGAGCGGCGCGGTGACGGGTTCCCATCCGTCCCACTCCGGGGATCGCGTCGGCGAGGGGCAGCACGCAGCCGGCGGCGACGATGCGCTCGTCGCGGATGATCACCGCGCCGTCGTGCAGCGGCGAGTTCGGGAAGAAGAGCGTCGCGAGCATCTCCGCCGTCGTCTCACCGTTGATCCGCACCCCGGTGGCGGCGACGTTCTCGAGGCCGGTGCCACGCTCGAAGACGATGAGCGCACCGGTGCGCCGCTCGCTCAGCGAGCCCGCGGCGCGGATCACCTCGTCGGCGAGGCGGGGGATGCCGCCCCCCGCCTGATGCGGCAGGAAGGCGCGCACCGGGGCCAGCCGGCCGACCTGGTCGAGGGCGCGGCGTAGCTCGGGCTGGAAGAGGACGACGGCGGCGATGAGGATCGCCTGGCCGCCGTTGGCGAAGACGTACTTCAGCAGGCGCAGGTCGAGGGCCGTGGCGAAGAGGTCGACGACGAGCAGCACCACCAGGCCGACGAGCAGCTGGGCGGCCTGCGTGCCGCGCACCAGCTTCAGCAGCTGGTAGAGGATGAGGGCGACGATGATCACGTCGAGGACGTCGCGCCATCCGACGTTGCCGAGGAAGATGCGGATGTCGTCGAAGAAGGTGCTCACGGGGCCGCCCCCGCGTAGACGAGCGCGAGCAGCGCCTGCTGCACCCACATCCGGTTCTCGGCCTGGTCGAAGACGATCGACTGCGGCCCGTCGATCACCGAGTCGGTGATCTCCTCGCCGCGGTGCGCGGGGAGGCAGTGCATCACCCGGGCGCCGGGGGCGGCGCGCGCGACGAGGGCGTCGTTGACCTGGAGATTGGCGAAGTCCTCGCGGCGGCGCTGCTGCTCGGCCTCCTGGCCCATGCTCGCCCAGACGTCGGTGTAGACGATGGCGGCGCCGTCGAGGACGGGACCCGGGTCGTGGGAGAGCAGCAGCCCGTCCCGCCCCCCGCGCAGCTCGGTCGCGGTCTCGAGCACCGCCGCCGGCGGCTCGTAGCCCGGGGGGCAGACGATGCGCAGGTCGATGCCACAGATGGCGGAGGCGTAGATCCACGAGGTGCAGACGTTGTTGCCGTCGCCGACGTAGGCGACGGATACGCCCCGAAGCCCGCCGGTCGCCTCGCGCACGGTGAGCAGGTCGGCGAGAACCTGGCATGGGTGCTCG
The DNA here is from genome assembly GCA_035544475.1 of Candidatus Dormiibacterota bacterium. Lineage (GTDB taxonomy): Bacteria > Chloroflexota > Dormibacteria > Aeolococcales > Aeolococcaceae > CF-96. The sequence continues at coordinate 2,348 of DATKEY010000282.1, forward strand.
CGATCCGTCATGGCGTTGACGACCGGGGCGTCGGCGCTGGCGGCCATCCGGACCAGGTCGCGGTGGGAGGTGAGCCGCGCGACGATGCCGTCGAGATAGCGGTCGAGGATGCGACTGACGTCCGCCACCGACTCCCGCTCTCCCATCTGGATCTCCTGCGAGAAGATCGGGATGGGGTGGCCTCCCAGGCGTTTGATGGCGACCTCGAAGCTGACCCGGGTGCGATTGCTGGGACGCTGGAAGATCATCGCCAGGCACCGGCCGTCGAGCGGCCGGCCCAGGTGCCCACCCCCCTTGGCGAGCGCGCCCGCATCGAGGACCGCGTCGATGTCGTCGCGGCTGAGGTCGGCGATGCTGAGCAGGTCGCGGCCCGCAAGTGCCTGATACATGGTGGTGTGCGGTCGAGTATAAGAACGGCCGGTCGCGGCGGCCTGACGGGACCGTCCTTCGACCGTCCCGTCGGTCGGTGGGAACGGGCCCGCGGCGGCGGCCCCCCACTGCGCTACCGTGCGGCTGGTGAGGATCGCCGTGGTGGTGGCGGGGGGGCTGGTCGAGACCCTGCAGGCCGCGCCGCTGCTCGGCACCCTGCGAGTCGCCGATCCCGGGTCCACGATCACCCTGATGGCCGCCCCGCCGGTGCGCCAGGTCGCCTCCGGGCTGCCCGGAATCGACGAGGTCGTGACCCTCACCGCGCTCGCACCCGGGGTGCCCCGCCCCGACCGCTGGCTCGCGGCGCTGTTCGCGCTGCGCCTGCGGCGGCTCGAGGCGGTCCTCCTCTGCAGCGCGCGCGCCGCCGACCGCGCCCTCGTGTACGCCTCCGGGGTCGCCCGGCGCGTCGGTCTCGACGGGGGCCCGAGTGCCGGGCTGCTCACCGCGCGGGTCGTGGCGGAGCCCGGGGAGAACCGCGCCGAGGCGTTCCTCCGCCTCGCCGGCGCGCTCGGGATCGAGGACCGTCTCCACCGCCCGGAGTACGACCCGGGCGAGACGGCCCGGCGCACCGCCGAGGAGCGCCTCGTCGGCAGCGGCTTCGAGGACGGCCGCCTCCTCGTCGCCGTCGCACCCGGCGCCGGCTACGCCGATCCCATCCCGGGGACGCCGGCGTGGGCCCTCGCCTGGGACCCGGAGCGCTTCGCCCACCTCGCCAACCAGCTCGGGACCCGCCACGGGGCGGGCGTGGTGGTCCTCGGCACCGGCGACGACCGCGCCGCCGCCGACCGCATGCTCGACGACCTCGACGCCCCCGCCCTCGACCTCTGCAGCTCCCTCGCCCTCGACGAGGCGGCGGCGGTGATCGAGCGCTGCGACCTGCTGATCAGCGCGGAGTCGCCCCTCCTCCACCTCGCCGCCGCCGTGGGCACCCCTGCGATCGGCCTCTACGGGCCGACCGACGGCGCCACCCGCGGCCCGTACGGGCCCCGCAACCGGGTGGTGCAGGGCGTTCCCGACGCCGTCCCCGGACGCGCCTCCGGTCCGCTGATGCGCCGCATCCGCGTCGACGACGTCCTCGCCGGGATCGAGCTCTCCGTCTGAGCAGACGTCAGCGCAGGTAGAGGAAGTTCCTGCGCACGAGGTCGAGGCTCTCCAGCGCGGTCCCGGCGCCGCGGGCGACGCACCCCTGCGGGTCGGCGGCGACCTCGACGCGCAGGCCGGTCGCGGCGGCGAGGTAGCGGTCGAGGCCGCGCAGGCGGGCGCCGCCGCCGGTGAGCACGAGCCCGGTGCGGGAGCGGATGTCGGCGAGGAGCGGCTCGGGGCAGTCGTCGAGCACCTCCCGCACCGCCGCCGCGAGCTCGGCGAGCGGGCCCGCCATCGCCTCCTTCACCTCGGTCGACGAGACCACGACCTCACCGGGACCGGCCGGGCCGCCGAGCACGAGCCGCAGCGTCCGCTCCTCGACGAGCGCCGTCGCCGAGCCGATCTCCCGCTTCGCCTCCTCGGCCGCGCCGAGGTCGACGGCGACCCCGTGCACGACGCTGAGGTGGTCGGCGATGGCGCGGGTCAGCGCCTGGCCGCCACCGGGCAGGGAGAGCCGCGAGACGATGCCGTCGAGGGCGACGACGGCGATGTCGGTGGTCCCCCCGCCGCAGTCGGCGACGAGGTGGCCGACCCGGCTGCTCACCGACAGCCCGGCGCCGATGGCGGCGGCGAGCGGTGACTCGATGAGGTACACGGTGCGCGCCCCGGCCCGCGAGGCGACCTCCATGACCGTGCGCCGGTCGCCGCCACTCATCCCCGGGACCACCGCCACCATCACGTCGGGCCGGAAGATCCGCTGCCGCCCCACCGCGCGGGTGATGACGTGGCTCAGCAGCGCGTCGAGGGCGACGGTGTCGGCCACGGCGCCCTCACGCAGGGGGCTGCGCAGCCGCGCGCCGGTGCGCCCGACGGTGCCGAGCGCCGCGGTGCCGTAGGCGAGGACCCGGTCGTCCCCCACCGCGGTCGCGACCATCGCGGGCTCGTCGAAGGTGACCCCCTCGCCCTTGAGGTGCAGCCGCACCGCGGTCGTCCCGAGGTCGATCCCGACCTTCTTTCCGAGCACAGGTGGAGCGTACTCGCTCGCACCCGGCTGATTCGCCGCCTGTGGGGTCAGTCGCCGATGCAGCCCGAGAGGTCGCGGACCTCGAGGCCGGTGCCGACGTGGACGCGGCCGATGCCGGCGCCCAGCGCCTGGAGCTTGTCCTCGAGGCGCTCGTAGCCGCGGTCGAGATGGTAGACGCCGTCGAGCTCGGTGGTGCCGCGCGCGCAGAGACCGGCGATCACGAGCGCGGCGCCGCTGCGGATGTCGGGCACCTCGACCCGCGTCCCGCGCAGCCGGGTCGGCCCCTCGACGACCGCGCTGCGGCCGTTGACGGTCACCCGGGCGCCGAGCTTGTGGAGCTCGGCGGCGTGGCGGAAGCGGTTCTCGAACACCGCCTCGCTGACGATGCTCACGCCCTCGGCCTGGGTCATCAGGGCGACGAACTGCGACTGGAGGTCGGTGGCGAAGCCGGGGTGCGGCCAGGTCGTGACGTCGACGGGGAGCAGCGGGCCGCGCCGCGACACCCGGACGTGGCTCGAGCCCTCGACGACGTCGCAGCCCGCGGCGCGGAGCTTGCCGATCAGCCAGCGCACGTCGCTCGGTCGCATCCGCTCGACGACGACGTCACCGCCGGTGGCGGCGGCCGCGACCATGTAGGTGCCGGCCTCGATGTAGTCGGTGGTGACGCTGTGGCGGGTGCCGTGGAGCAGGCCTCCCTGGCCCTCGACGACGATCAGCTCGGTGCCGGCGCCGCTGATCCGAGCCCCCATGCCGACCAGGCAGCGGGCGAGGTCGACGACGTGGGGCTCGCGGGCGGCGTTGTTGATGACCGTGATCCCCTCGGCGAGGGAGGCGGCCATCATCAGGTTCTCGGTGCCGGTGACCGTGGGCATGTCGAGGTCGATCCGGGCTCCGCGCAGGCGCGCCGCCCGGGCGACGATGGCGTCACCCTCCTCGGTGATCTCCGCGCCCATCGCGCGCAGGCCCTCGAGGTGCTGCTCGACCCGGCGCATCCCGATGTCGTCGCCGCCCGGGCGGGCGATCACCGCCTCGCCGGTGCGGGCCACGAGGGCGCCGAGGAGCAGGAAGGAGCCTCGGAGCCGGCGGCTCAGCGAGGCGGCGACGGTCGACTCGGGGATCGCATCGGCGTGGAGGCGCCACTCCGAGGGACCGGGACGCTCGACGGCCACCCCGAGGTGGCGGAGCATCCGCGCCATCATCTCGATGTCCTCGATGTCGGGGACGTTGACGAGCTCGATGGGCTGATCGGTGAGAAGCGCCGCCGCCATCACGGGGAGGGTGGCGTTCTTGCTGCCGGAGATGGGGACCGCGCCCTCGAGGCGCCGCCCACCGGTGATGCGCAGGAGTTCCATGCGGTATCAGATCTTCCGAGTGGGGCGTTGGTTGGTTCTGACGGTTCTGCTCCGTTTGCTGCGGGTGAACAGCGCGGGGCGGCGCTCGGGCCTGTGCGTGGAACGGTCGACGCCCTGGGGCGGTTTCGCGGCCCCGGAGATCCGTTCGTCAGCAACCGTCAGAGATCCCCGAGGAGACGGCCCCGAGCTCGTCCAGGTGCAGGAGAGAGCTCCAGGGGCCGGTCTCCGAAGGAGGGGGGGTGCCTCGAGTCTGCCCGCGCGGCCGGGGCCCGGCGCGGGCCGTGACGTCTCCGTCACCGGTCTCTGACCCGGGCGTGCCCGGCTCCCGGAGTACGTGCAGCGAGCACCTAGGTGGACGCCGTCCACATCGACGCCGCCGGCGTCATTTGGGAAGATCGGCGCCCTGTGAGAGGGCGGGATCGGCACACCTCTGGGAGGACGGACATGGCTGGAGGTCCCGACGAGGCCCTCACCACGGGAGAGGCGGCGAAGCTGTGCGGGCTGTCGCGGTCGACGCTCCGGCGCGCGGTCGCCTCCGGCCATCTCAGCGCCTGGCGGACCCCCGGCCGGCACCTGCGCTTCAGCCGGCAGTCGTGCCTCGAGTTCCTCCGGGCCACGGGGGCGGCCGAGCTCGCCGGCCGGGTCGAGCGCATGCGCCCTCTCACCGGGGCGCCGGCGGAGGGGGTGCCCGGCCGGCAGACCGGTCCGGGCTGAGCGCACCCGCCGCGAAGGCGCGCGGCGGTGCGCCCCGCTACTGCTGCGGCGGTGGTGGCTCGCGGCGGTGGCGGCGGCGCAGCTCGGCGACCCGCAGGCGCATCACCGCCCGCTCGAGGGCGGCGGCGGCGGCGGCGGTGTCGACGCCCTCCACCTTCTCCTCGAGCAGCTGCTGCGCACGCCTGCGCGCCTCCTCGGCCCGGGCCTCGTCGATGTCCTCGGCCCGCTCCGCGGCGTCGGCGAGGATGAGCACCTTGTCGGGGAGCACCTCGAGGAAGCCGCCGCCGACGAAGAGGTACTCGTCGTTGCCCTCGTTGCGCACCGTCACCTCGCCGGCGCGCAACGGGGTGAGCAGGGGGATGTGCCGCGGCAGCACGCCGAGATCGCCCTCGACGCCGGGGGCGATGACGAAGTCCGCCTCCCTGCTGACGAGCCGCCCCTCGGCGGTGACGAGCTCGACCTGGAGCTTGGCCATCAGCTCTCGCTCATCCGCTTGGCGTTCTCCACCGCCTCCTCGATGGTGCCCACCAGATAAAACGCCTGCTCGGAGAGGCCGTCGTGCTTGCCATGCACGATCTCGTCAAAGCCGCGGATGGTGTCCTCCAGCTTCACGTATTTGCCTTCGAGGCCGGTGAACTGCTCGGCGACGAAGAACGGCTGCGACAGGAATCGCTGAATCTTGCGCGCGCGCGACACCGTCAGCTTGTCGTCTTCCGAAAGCTCGTCGATGCCGAGGATGGCGATGATGTCCTGCAGGTCCTTGTATCGCTGCAGCACTCCCTTCACTTCCTTGGCGACGCGATAGTGCTCGTCGCCGACGATGTGCGGATCAAGGA
>DATKEY010000283.1:0-7116 GCA_035544475.1 Candidatus Dormiibacterota bacterium
CGCCGGTCCTACCCCGCCGCCCGCGGGCGGCGTGCCCGGGCGCGCAGCCGCCGCGTCCCGATGAAGACGATCAGCCCGGCGACCAGGGCGGCGATGCCGCGGATCAGCGGCCCGCGCCCACCGGGCTGCGTGCTCGTCGCCGCCGGGGTGGACGCCGCCGTCGGTGCCGGACCGAGGCCGAGGAGGTGCCCCTCGCCGTGCGCCGCCGTCGGACCCGAGGCGACCGTCCGCACCGAGCACGATGCCGCGCAGCGCAGGTCGACGGTGACGGCACCGCCCTCGCTCGCGATCAGGACGTCGCCCGGCGCCACCCCGGCCGCGGCGAGGGCCGGCTGCTCGATGCGGAGCACGCTGTCGGTGCCGGGGTGGGGATTGCCCGGGGTCCCCCGGTCGGAGAGGAGCACGCCGCCGCTCAGGGGGACCACCCCCGCGCTCTCGACTCCGATGTCTCCGCCGTGCTCGACGCCCGATGCCGCGAGCTCCACCGCCTGCCCCGAGGGCGTGATCCCCAGGATGCGGCCACTGAGCTCGTCGGGCACGACGAGCTCGCCCGCGTGGGCCCCGAAGCCCGGCGGCGCGATCGCGAAGCCCCCCTCGAACCCGGGAAGCCCGTGCCCCACCGTGGTCACGCCTCCGCGGCAGTCGATCGCCGCGACGAGCATCCCGTCCCCGCCGGTGCCCGGGCCCGCGACGAGGAGGCGGTGGCCGAAGCGGCCGCCGGTGTCGAAGACGATCCCCGAGAGCGTCTTCGCGGCGGGCACCGAGGCGAACGCGGTGGCGTGCCCGTCGGGCGAGACCCGGATCACCCCGGGCACCGGGCCCAGGTCGAGGACGAACAGGTCGCCGGAGGCGAAGCGGCAGCCCGAGCCGGCGAGGCCGGGCGAGAGGGCGATGTAGGCCTCGGCGCCGTCGGTGGTGCCCCGGTAGCCCTGCGGACCGTCGGCGAAGGGGCTGCTCCGGCCGTCCGGGGCGATCTGGTAGAGCCGGCCCGCCGCCGCCGCGACCACGGTTCCGTCCGGGCGCGGGCCGGCCAGGTCGAAGACACCGGGGAGGTGCTGCCAGGCCTGCCAGGTCGCCGTCGACGCCGCCTCCGCCCCGGCAAACGCCAGGTTCGCGGCGAGCGCGGCGAGCGCTCCGGCGGCGATCAGGCGGCGGCGAACGGCGGACATCGGAACGAAAGGTACCTCTGCATATCATGTCCTCAGGTGCTCGCCGGTTTCCCGGCCGGCGGGCTCGGAAAGGCTGGAGGGAGATGATGCCGGTCCTGCTGATTGCGGCCGATCGCGCCACCACGATGGCGCGACACCGCCGCCGGGCGCCGGCGGTCCCGACGTGACCGTCGCCCACCAGGTCAGGACGACGGCCCTGGAACGGCGGATCACCGCCCTCTTCCTCCCCGCCGGGGGAGCGCGAGGCGGACCGGGCAGGGTCGGCGTCGAGATCGAGCTCATCCCGGTCCGATTCAGGGCGGGCCTCCCCACCCCGGTGCCGATCGCCGAGGTGCGGGCGGCCCTCGACCACGACCCCGGCCTCGCCGCGCAGGCGCGGATCAGCTTCGAGCCGGGCGGGCAGGTCGAGCTGAGCCCGGCTCCCCAGGCGAGCCCCGCCGCCGCCCTCGAGAGGGCGGAGATGCTGGTCACCCGGCTGCGGCGCTGCGCCGATCGCGAGGGGATCACCCTCGTCAGCGCCGCCGTGTCCCCGTGGCACGACACCGAGACGATCGGGCTCGCGAACTCCGCGCCCCGGTACCGGGCGATGCAGGCGCATTTCGACTCCATCGGCCCCTGGGGGCGGCGGATGATGCGCCAGACCGCGGCGACCCAGGTGTGCCTCGACCTCGACGGCGGGGCGGACGAGGAGCGCTGGCGGATCCTCAACCGCGCCGGGCCCGCCCTCGCCGCCGCCTTCGCCGCGTCACCGCTGCTCGACGGCACGCCGTCGGGGTTGCGCAGCTCCCGCACGGCGATCTGGCAGGGAGTCGACCCCGACCGCACCGGCTTCGACGGACGCCACCTCGGCGGCGACCCGGTCGCCGGGTACACCGTCCTCGCGCTCGGTGCTCACGCCATCCCCCTCCCCCGCACCGAGGGCGAGCGGCTCCCCACCCGCACCCCGCTGCGCCGGTGGCTCGCCTCGGGTGACGGCCGCCCCGACGGCGGGGACCTCGACCACCACCTCACCACGCTCTTCCCGGCGGTGCGGCCACGCGGCTACCTCGAGGTCCGCTACGTCGACGCCCTCCCGGCACGCTGGCTCGCGGTGCCGGTGTGCGTCCTCGCCACCCTCGCCACCGAGCCCGGCACGCGCCGCCGTGCCCTCGAGGTGCTCGAGACCGATCCCACGAGCGCGGACTGGTGGCGGGCGGCACGGCTGGGCCCCGCCGACCCCGAGCTGCGCTGCACCGCGCTCGCGCTCCTCGACGCCGCCCTCGCGGGGATGGCCCGGCTCGACCGCGGCTACGTCCCGGCGACCGCTCCAGCCCTCGTATCCGAATACCGCGACCGCTTCGTCGCCGCCGGCCGCTGCCCGGCCGACGAGCTGCTCGAGCGCCACATGGCCCGACCCGAGGACCCCACCACATGGATGTGAAGCAGGCGATCGCCGACCGTCTCGCCGAGGCGCGCCGCCGCACCGAGGCGCTGCTCGCCCCTCTCGACGACGCGTCGGTCATGGCGCAGCACGACCCGCTGCAGAGCCCGCCGGTCTGGGACTACGGGCACATCGCGGTGTTCGAGGAGCTGTGGCTGGTGCACCGCCTCAGCGGCGTCGAGCCCCCGGACGACCGGCTGCTCCACACCTACGACGCCTTCGAGAACCCGCGCAGGATCCGCGGCAACCTTCCGTTGATGACGAGGGCCGAGGTCGCCGCCTATCGCGACGGCGTCGACGGCCGCGCCCTCGAGCTCCTCGCGGAGACGGACCTCGAGGCGGAGGACCCGCTGCTCCGCGACGGCTTCGTCCACGAGATGATCATCGAGCACGAGCACCAGCACTGCGAGACGATCCTGCAGACGCTCCAGCTCGTCGCCGGCGGCTACCGCCCCGTGATCCCGGCGGCGCCGCCGGGGAGACCGGTCCGGCTCGACATGGTCGACGTCCCCGCCGGGCGCCACCGCGTCGGCACCCCCGGGCACGAGCCCTATGACAACGAGCGCGCGGTGCACGAGGTGAGCCTCGCCGCCTTCCGCATCGGCCGCTTTCCGGTCAGCTGTGGCCAGTACATCGAGTTCATCGAGGACGGCGGCTACCGGCGGCCGGAGCTCTGGGGAGAGCGCGGGCGCGAGTGGCTCGCCGAGAGCGGGGCGACCGCGCCCAAGCACTGGCGCCACGAGGACGGAGGCTGGCTGACCGACCGCTTCGGCCACACCGTCGCCGTCGAGCCCGACCGCCCGGTGGTCCACGTCTGCTGGCACGAGGCCGACGCCTACGCCCGCTGGGCGGGGCTGCGCCTGCCCACCGAGTTCGAGTGGGAGGTGGCGGCGCGCTGGGACCCGGCGACGGGACGGATGCGGCGCCACCCCTGGGGCGACGAGCCCCCCACCGCGGAGCACGCCAACCTCGACCAGCGGCTCTTCGGCTGCGCCCCGATCGGCGCCTACCCGAGGGGCGCGAGCGCGCTCGGCTGCGAGCAGATGATCGGCGACGTGTGGGAGTGGACGTCGAGCGACTTCCTCGCCTACCCGGGGTTCGAGTCCTTCCCCTATCCGGAGTACTCCGAGGTGTTCTTCGGCGGCGACTACAAGGTGCTCCGCGGTGCCTCCTGGGCGGCGCGTCCCAGCGTCGCCCGCGCCGCCTTCCGCAACTGGGACCATCCGATCCGCCGCCAGATCTTCGCCGGATTCCGCTGCGCCGCGGACGGGGATGGGGACGGACGATGAGCGAGGGACTCGCGCCGCTCACCGTCGCCGTCCACAGCGTGCGCCGCAGCGCGCGCGACGAGCTCGCCGCCGACGTCCGCGCCGGGCTCGCGCGCCCGCCGCGGTGGCTCCCGCCACGCTGGTTCTACGACGAGGAGGGCTCGCGCCTCTTCGACCTCATCACCGAGCTGCCCGAGTACTACCAGACCCGCACCGAGACCGCGATCCTCGACGAGTACGCCGCCGCCATCGCGGCCATCTGCGCGCCCGAGGCGCTCGTCGAGCTCGGAGCAGGTTCGTGCAGCAAGACCCGGGTGCTCATCGACGCCTGCCGTGCCCGCGGGACGCTGCGCATCTTCACCCCGTTCGACGTCTCCGACAGCGTCGTCTGGCGGACGTCGCACGAGCTCGTCGACGAGTACCCGGGGCTGACCGTCTACGGGATGGTCGGTGATTTCACGAGCCACCTCGGCTTCATCCCCCGGCTGGGACGGCGGCTGGTCGTCTTCCTGGGGAGCACCATCGGCAACCTCGAGGGCGAGGAGCGCAGCGACTTCCTCCACGAGGTGCGCTCGCTGCTCGACCACGGCGACACCTTCCTCTGCGGGTTCGACCTCGTCAAGGACCACGACGAGCTCGTCGCGGCGTACGACGACTCCGCCGGGGTCACCGCCGCGTTCAACCGCAACGTGCTGCGCGTCGTCAACCGCGAGCTCGGCGCCGACTTCGACGTCGCTGCGTTCGCCCACGTCGCCCTCTACGACGCCGCCCACGAACGGATCGAGATGCACCTCCGCTCCGACCGGCCCCAGACCGTGCACATCCCCGGCGCCGAGATGCGCATCGACCTCTCCGCCGGTGAGACGCTGCGCACCGAGATCAGCGCGAAGTTCACCCGCGCGTCGGTCGAGGCGATGTTCGGCGAGGCGTCGATGCAGCTCGAGGAGTGGTTCACCGACGGCGCCGAACGTTTCGCGCTCGCTCTGGCGTCGCCGGTGACGCGGAGGCGTCCTACCCGACGGTGAACGTGGCGGTCGCCGAGCCGAGGTCCCCCCAGGTCGCCGTCTCCCGGTAGGCGCCCGACGGCGCCTGGGGACCGGCGCACGACGACTGGTCGCAGGTGTGCTGGTTCCAGGGGACGGACTCGGTGTTCGCGCCGCCCGCGGGGAGGACGACCAGCCGCTCGTAGAGCGGGCAGCTCTGGCCGGGGCCGCAGGTCCGCCAGACCTCACCCCCACCGCCGCTCACCGAGAACGCGGGATCGCGGGAGCTGACGGTCAGCGTGCACGGCTGGGCGGAGTGGTTGGTGACGGTCGTGCGCAGGGACACGGTGTCGCCTGCGCGGTACGCGGGCCGGTCGGTCGAGGCGCTGATCGTGAGCTGGGAGGCGGTGCACCTCGAGGCGGTGCTCGACGCGGAGGGGGCTCCGGTCGCGCTCGCGGAGTTCGCCGAGGTGATCGTCACCGTCGATTCGACGGCAGGTGCGGCGGCGTTCGCCGACGGGCTCGCGGCGGCCTGGCCGCAGCCGGTCAGCGCGACGGCGAGGACCGCCGCGACCCCGGTCACCCCCCTGGACCACACTCGCATCCAGCCAGTCTAGTGCCGCCGCACCCGCATCGGAGCCGGGCGGCTCGGGCGTGCCGCACGATGACCCCGCCTCCGGGGGATGGTGAGACTGCCCCCATGCGCGCTCCGATGTCGATCGCACTCGGCGTGCTCGGTGCGCTCGTGACCGGCTGCGGCGACGCCACGCCGAGCACGGCCGGCGCCGCCCCCGCCGCGTCCACGGCGACCCCGGCCCCGACCACCTCGGGGCCGGTGACGGTGAAGCTCCGGCGCTTCCCCGCCGGCCTGGCGGTGGTCGGCCTCAACACCGAGGCGAAGCAGTTGAGCATCCAGATCAAGGTCGCCGGACTGACCCCGGGAAGTACCCATCCCGCCAGCCTCGTCGCCGGCGGCTGCGCCCACCCCGGCGCGGTCCTCCACCCACTCCAGCCGCTGGTGCCCGACGCCGACAGCATCGCCGACACGACCACGGCGCTCCCGGACACGACCGACACCGCGATCCCCCGCACCGGCTGGGCGCTCATCGTGTCCACCGGGTCGACGCAGATCATGTGCGGCGACCTCGACAACGAGGCCGGCCAGACGGTGATCACCGCCGGGATCGGCGTCGCCGTCTCCCCCGGCGGTCCGGATCCCCAGGCGGCGGGCACGGCGACGCTGAGGGCCGTCGACGGCGCGCTGAGGGTCGCGCTCGACGTGACCGGGCTGACACCCGGCAGCACCCACGCCGCCCAGCTGCGCCGGGGGAACTGCGAGGGCGAGCGCGCCGTCCTCCATGCGCTGAGCGCGCTCACCGCCGACGCCGCCGGCCACGCGGTGAGCACCACCGTGATCCCGGGGATCGCCACCATCCCGCTCGACGGCTGGTTCCTCGGCGTCAGCCCGCCGGCGACCCTCGACCCGGTGGTCTGCGGCAACGTCGGGGGCTGAGAGCTCTCAGAGCGGCGGAGCGGGCGGCGCGACGTTGGCGAGCGCGGCGGTGGTGAGCAGGACGAGCAGCAGCCCGACCACCTCGGCCCGGAGCACGTCGCCGACTCCGCGCCGCCCTCGCAGACGCACCCGCCCCACGGTGGCCACGAGCAGCGTCCAGGTGACGACCGCGACCTTGACGCAGAGAAGGCGCCCGTACGTCGTGCCGAGCAGCTGGCCCGGTGACGCGATCTGGGTGAGGGTGGCGAGTGCGCCGGTGAGCACGATGGCGAGCACCGAGACGAGCGCGAGCCGCGCATAGCGGCCCAGCGCCCCCGTCAGATCGGGTGGCGCCGCCGCACGGCGCCGCCGCCAGAGCATCGCGACCAGGTAGGCGAGGGAGCCGCCCCAGACGAGGGCGACGACGACGTGCACGATGATCGTCGACTCGCCGAACAGCGAGGAGCCGGCGGGGTGCGAGCGCATCCCGACGAGCACCATCGCCCCGACGACCGAGCCGAGGGTCACCACCCGGTCGCGGAGCAGGACCAGGGCGCCGAGCGCATTGAGGACGAGACCGATGGACGCCGCGTCCTCGAGCCCGACACGCACCCCGAGCGCAAGGCCCCACGTGCGCGGGTCGAGGCCGCTCAGCACACCCCCGTCGTGGAGCCGTCCCGCCGTCGTGGCGAAGGCGAGGACCGCGCCGGCGAGAGCGACGGCGAGAGCGATGGTCAGGTACCTCGGGGAGAGGCGTGTTCCCGACCGCACCCCGTCCGGGCCC
>DATKEY010000284.1:0-4892 GCA_035544475.1 Candidatus Dormiibacterota bacterium
GTCCGCTTGGCCTCGTAGGCGATCTTCCCGATGACGAGCATGTCGCTGGTGCCGGGGAGGCCGGTGGCGATGAACTCGAAGACCTTCGAGAGCGGGGTGAGCCGGGTGAACCGCGGAACCTTGAAGTAGATGCGCAGGTACTCCTGCAGCGACTCCTCGGCGTGCAGGCCGAGGACGCTCACGTTCGGCTGCACCACCTTCGGCTGGAAGGACGACGCCGACGCGCCCAGCGCGCGGGCCAGGTCGCCCTTGGCGTCGACCTCGACGCAGAGCACCCGGCGTCCCGACTGGGCGCCGAGCAGCGCGAGCGCGGCGGCGATCGTGCTCTTGCCGGTCCCGCCCTTGCCGGCGACGAACAGCAGGTTGCGCGCCAGCAGCGCGTCGAGGGTGCTGCGCTTGCCGGCGCCGGGGCGCGCCGGGGGCGGGCTCAGCTGCCGCCGGTACCGGGCGCGGCCGCCCCAGCCCGGTAGCGGTCCTCGACTCCGAAATTGCGCGCCTCGAGCTCGGCGACCCGGGCGAGCTGCTCGGCGGCGAGCGGCGGAAGGGTCGCGGCGGCGGCGAACTCCTCGACCTGCGCCACCTCGCTCATCGTCGGCAGCACCCCGGCGAGCCCGGGCTGCGCGATGAGGTACTGGAGCGCCGCCTGGGCGACGGTGCGGGTCCCGTCCTCCCAGAGGAAGCGCAGCGTCTCCGCCTTGTCGAGCAGGTCGAGGAGCATCTGGCGGTTGCGGAAGGAGCGGTGGTCGCCGGCCGGGAAGACGGTGTCGCGGGTGATGTGGCCCTCGAGCGCACCCGATGCGTGCGGCACGCGGGCGAGGACGCTCGACCCCACCGCGCGCGCCTCCTCGAGGAAGCGCCGGCCGGGGTGCTGCTCGAGCACGTTGAAGACGGTCTGGACGACGTCGACGCGACGCTCGCGCAGCGCCCGCACCCCCTCCTCCTCCCAGCCGATCGCGGGCCCGAGGGCGACGCCGTAGGCGCGGATGCTCCCCTCGGTGCGCAGCGCCTCGAGGGTCGCGAAGCAGTCGTCGCTGTCGATGGCGTCGAGGCGCGGATTGTGGAGCTCGTAGACGTCGATGCAGTCGGTGCGCAGCCGGCGCAGGCTGTCCTCGACGCTGGTGCGGAGGAAGCCGCCGTCCCACCGCTGCGGGCGCTCGCCGTGGGCGTGGGCGCGCTCGCCCTTCAGGTCGTACCCGCCCTTGGTGCCGAGCACGTAGCGGTCACGCGGGACGCCCTCGAGGGCCCCGGCGAGCAGGGTCTCGCTGATCCCGTCCTCGCCGTAGGAGTTGGCGGTGTCGAAGAAGGTGATGCCGCGGTCGAGGGCGGTGCGGACCAGGCGGACGCCCTCGTCCTCGGTGAGGCGTCCGTACCAGCTGGTGCCGAGCACCCAGCCGCCGAAGCCGACGACCGAGATCTCGACCCCGGTGCGGCCGATGCTGCGCTGTTCCATGGCGCTCGATTCTTTCACAGGGGGCCGGCCGGCCTGCTCAGGCGGCGCCGCCGCTCGAGCTACCCGAGCGAGGCGAGCACCGCGGCGGCGTGGCCGGGCACCTTGACCTTGCGCCACGCCCTCTCCACCCTCCCGTCGGGACCGATGACGAAGGTCGAGCGCTCGACGCCCATGTACGAGCGGCCGTACATCGACTTCTCGACCCACACCCCCATCGCCTCGCAGAGGGCCTTGTCGGGATCGCTGACGAGCGGGAAGCCGATGTCGCACTTGGCGGTGAAGCGGTCGTGGCTGCGCACGGGATCGGGGGAGACGCCGTAGACGGCCACGCCGCGCTCGGCGAACTCTCCGACGAGCGCGGTGAAGTCCCGCGCCTCGAGGGTGCATCCGCTGGTGTCGTCCTTGGGATAGAAGTAGAGGACGCTACGACGCCCGCGGAGCGCGGCGGCACTCAGGCGCCCTCCTCCACCGGTCTCCAGGTCGAAGTCGGGCAGGGCGTCGCCCACGTCCACCGCCATCACGCACCTCCAGGCACACCGGGGCCTCACCGCCGCGGCGGCTCAGGAGTGTAGAGGGGTACCCTGGCCGGTCGTGCCCGCATCCTCGCGCCGTCGCAGCGCGCGCTCCCGTCCTCCCGCACGTGCCCCGCGCGCCATGACGCGGGCCTCCGCGCCGCCAGCGACGGATCAACGCCCGCCGGGGATCGCGCTGCGCTTCGTCAGCTGTGGGGTGCTCTCGCTCTGCTTCGGCCTGCTCTGGAAGCTCACCCTCGCGCCTCACCGCGTCGGGGTGGGGAGCGCGCTGCTCGGGATCCTCTTCCTGCTCCTCGGCTTCGTCGTCGGCGGGTTGCTCTGGTACCTGCGCGACGCGCGGCTGCGGATGCGCGACCCCGCGCTCGTCCCCGACGAGCGCCTCGTCTTCAGCTTCGTCGTCTTCGCCCTGATGCCCTTCGCCGTCCTCGTCGTCGTCGGCGTCGTCTGGATCATCGCGCTGATCGTCGGCGCACGCTGAGCCGGGACGCGGCTACCGCACCAGCCGGCCGAGGACGACGATGGTGAGACCGAGGAGGACGAGCAGCCAGCTCGCGACCCGGCGCTGCGGGTCGGGCTCCCAGCGGATGCCCGCGCCGAGGAGCAGCCGGCGGGTCACCTCGGGGAAGACGAGCATCGCGAAGCCGGTGAGCGCGATCGCGAGACCGATGATGCGCAGGACCCCGAGGCCCATCAGTTGAGCATCCCGCGGGCGCTCGCGTACGCGCGTTCGATCTGGGCGCGGTCGGGGGCGTCGTCGGGGACGCCGTCGAGGTAGCGGCGGAGGTCGCGCATCGCTCCGCCGGTGAGGCCGAGGCGCAGGCGCAGGGTGCCGCGCTCACGGAGCTCGCCGGGGGCCTCGGGGAGGAGGGCGACGCAGCGGTCCGCGGCGCGGA
Organism: Candidatus Dormiibacterota bacterium; assembly: GCA_035544475.1. Taxonomy (GTDB): domain Bacteria; phylum Chloroflexota; class Dormibacteria; order Aeolococcales; family Aeolococcaceae; genus CF-96. The sequence goes on from DATKEY010000284.1 coordinate 2,877, forward strand.
GCGCGAGCGCCCACTCCTGCCGGTTCGCGTAGAGCGCGCGCAGGTTGCGGGACATCCGGGTCACCACCTCGCGCACCCCGGTGGCGGCGAGCCAGGGCTCGATGTCGACCTCCTCGCCGCCGCTCATCCGGGCGACGATGGCCCGCGCCTGCTCGAGCGAGACGGGGGCTCCGTCGCCGTGGGCGTCGACCAGGGTGCCGGCGACGCGGACGAGGAAATGGCCGGGGAGGCCGATGCCCTCGACGGGCAGGCCGGCCCGCCGGCCCAGGGCCATCCACACCGTGCTGCAGCCGATCGGATTGGCGGCGCCGTGCTCGAGGATCGAGTTCAGGTAGTGGTGGCGGGGATGGCTGCCGTCGGCCCCGTGCAGCCGCAGGCGGTCGCGGACGGTGGCGGCGATCACCGCGGCGAGCCCGCTCGCCGGAAGCATGCCGCCGCCGATGCGGGGCCCGAGCTCGGCGGCGATCTCGTCGAGGAGGGCGAGCCAGGGCGCCGGATCGACGTCCGGGTCGTCCTCGACGGCCAGCCAGAGCGCGGCCTCGGCGAGGTCCGTATCCGGCTGGGCGACGCAGGCGAGCAACGCGGCGCGCGGATCGAATGTCATCGGCTCCGTATCATGCGCCGCCGATGGCGAACCGGATCGGACGCTTCGCGGTCGCCACCGGCGAGATGAGCGTCGCCGACGTGGTCGCCGCCGCCCGCGAGGCCGAGGCCCTCGGATACGAGACCGCGTACGTGGGCGAGGCCGGCCTCGAGGCCGACGCGTTCGTGGCGAGCGCGGCCGCGCTGGCCGCGACCTCGGCGATCCGGATCGGGCCGGGCGTCGCCAACGTCGTCGAGAGGCACCCGGTCGCGCTCGCCCGGGGTGCGGCGACCCTCGACCGGCTGGCGCCGGGGCGGACCCTCCTCGGCCTCGGCCGGGGCGACGTCTCCCGGGCGCGGGCGCTCGGGCTGGCCCCGGCGAGCGCGGGCGCACTCGAGGACGCGGTGCGGATCTGCCGCGCGGTGCTCGACGGCCGGGCGGTGGACCACGAGGGCACCCGCTGGGACGCCCACCTCGGCCCGGCTCCGGCGCGCGCGCGGGCGAGCTCCCCGGTCCCCATCCACCTCGCGGCCGTGGGGCCGCACAGCCTGCGGCTCGCCGGCGCGCTCGCCGACACCGCGCTCCTCAACTACGGGACGGGCCCGGAGTACGTCGCCTGGGCGGTCGCCCTCGTCCGCGAGGGCGCCGAGCGCGCCGGTCGCGATCCGGCGCAGGTCGACATCGCCGGCTACGTTCTCCTCGCCCGCACCGACCAGGAGGACTCCGCCCGCCAGGTCGAGGCGGTCCGCCTCACCGTCGCCGGGGTCCACGCGCTCCCGGGGCAGGGCGATCTCCTCGCCGCGCCCTCGGGCGGGCGGCCGGCGGAGTACTCCGGCGCCGCCCTCGCGCGGTTCGCCGCGATCGGCGACGGGGACGCCTGCCGGGCCCGCCTCGACGAATACCGCGCCGCCGGGCTGCGCTCGATCGTGCTGCTCCCCCGGGCGATGCGGGCACTCCACCGTCAGGACGGCCGCGAGGAAGGCACCCGGTAGAATCGGCCCGTGCTCCTTCCAGAGATCGCGGGGCCCGAGGACCTGCGCGGTCTCGGATACGCCGACATCGACCGGCTGTGCGACGAGATCCGGCAGTTCCTCGTCGACGCGGTCTCCAGGACCGGCGGGCACCTCGGCGTCAACCTCGGCGTCGTCGAGCTCACGGTCGCGATCCACCGCGTCTTCGAGAGCCCGCGCGACCGGATCATCTTCGACACCGGCCACCAGGCCTACGTGCACAAGCTGCTGACCGGGCGGCGCGACCTCTTCCCCACCCTGCGTCAGCGAGGCGGGCTGAGCGGCTACCCATGCCGGACCGAGTCCGAGCACGACATGGTGGAGAACTCCCACGCCTCCACCGGGCTCTCGTACGCGCTCGCGGTGGCGACCGCGCGGCGGATGCGCGGCGAGCGCGGGCGGACCGTCTGCGTCGTCGGCGAC
>DATKEY010000285.1:0-5263 GCA_035544475.1 Candidatus Dormiibacterota bacterium
CCGCAGGTCCGGCCCGCCGTCGAACGTCAGGACGTACTCGTCACCGTCACGCCGCGCGGTGGTCGCATGCTTCCCGAGCCTCAACTCGATCCCGTCCCGGCGCAGGGCCTCGCTGAGGGCGTTGCCGAGGGGCGCGGGCTCTCGGGGAAGCAGGCGGTCGGCACCCTCGACGATCACCGCCTCGCCTCCGAGGCGCCGCACGACCTGCGCCAGCTCGACACCCGCGGATCCGCCACCGAGCACGAGCAGCCGGCGCGGGACGGCCGTCATGCTCGTCGCCTGGCGCGTGCCCCACACGCCCTCGAGCTCACCGAGGCCCGGGATCGGGGGGACGATCGGATCGGAGCCGGTCGCCACGACGATGTGCTCCGCACGATGGCGAACGCCGTCGACCTCGACCGCGCCGGCGCCGGCCAGCCGCCCCGTGCCCCGGAGGAGGGCGATCCCCCTGTCCGCCAGCCATCGTTCCTGACCGGCGTCGGAGTGGTTCGACACCATGAAGTCGCGCCACGCCAGTGCCGCCGCGACGTCGACCTGTGCGCTCGCGCCCACCTCGCGCGCGCCCTGAACGGCCTCGCCGGGACGCAGAAGCGACTTCGATGGGATACACGCCCAGTAGGAGCACTCGCCGCCGACCAGCTCCCGCTCGACGACGGCGACGCGCAGCCCGCGCGCCGCGAGCGCCCCGGCGCAGTGCTCTCCCGGCGCCCCACCGCCGAGGATGATCACGTCGAAGTCGCTCATGAGGGCAGTTGCTCGCCGCTCTGCTCGCGCACCATGTACTCGGCGTACCAGTCGGGCCAGTTCGGGTCCGCCGCGCCGATCCGCTTCTCGTGCTCACCGTGGGCGGCCGCCGCCCGCCGCAGCGCGCTCACCAGATCGCTCGCCGACGCGTATGTCGTCGTGACCGGGTCGACGCGACCGGGCAGCCGCGTGGTGACCTCCTGGAACAGCCAGCCGTTGCCGTCCGGGTCGCTGAGCGTCATGAACGAGCCGTAGCTGCGATGCTCGGGAGCCGGCCCGTCGACCCGGCCGCTCGGGCCGAGGTGGAAGACCTCGCTGACGTCGATGCCGGCGGCGACCAACTCCTTGCGGGTGGCCGCGATGTCGGCGACCACCAGGTACAGGCCTTGGGCCGACCCGGGCGCGGCCGTGGTGCGGTTCGGGCCGAACTGGACCGAGCACGCGGAGCCGGGCGGCGTGAGCTGGACCACGACGGGCGGGGTGGCGTCAAGCCTCCACCCGAGCCTGGTGTAGAAGTCCTTCGCGCGGTCGACGTCCGAGACGGGGATCGTGACCACCTCGAGCTTCATGTCGTCCGTAGCGGCCCTCGCCGTCCCGGTGGCGTCGCCGCTTTCGTCAGTCATGCGCATCGCAGTCTCCTCGAGATGCCCGGATCACCATCTGTCGACGTCGATCACCGCCTGGGCGAACGCCTGTGGAGCCTCCTGGGGGAGGTTGTGTCCGACGCCACCGGTGACCGTACGGTGCTCGTATCTGCCTGTGAACCTCATGCGATAGGCACTGGGGTCCGCGGCGTGTGGGGCACCGTTGGCATCGCCCTCGAGGGTGATCGTGGGCACGCCGATGACCGGACCGGAGGCCAGCCGCCTCTCGAGGTCGCTGTACCTCTCCTCGCCGTCAGCCAGCCCGAGCCGCCAGCGGTAGTTGTGGATCGAGACGGCGACGTGATCCGGATTCTCGAAGGCCGCCGCACTGCGCTCGTACGTGGCGTCGTCGAAGTTCCACCTGGGCGAGGCGAGACGCCAGATGAGCTTGGCAAAGTCGTGATGGTACTTCTCGTAGCCGGCCCGACCGCGCTCCGACGCAAAGTAGAACTGGTACCACCACGCATACTCGGCCGGTGGCGGCAGCGGGTTTCTCTCCGCCTCCGGCGAGCTGACGAGGTACCCGCTCACGGAGACGAGGGCCTTGCAGCGCTCGGGCCAGACGGCCGCGATGATGTCGGCGGTCCGTGCTCCGATGTCGAACGCGGCGAGGATCGGCTTCTCGATCTTCAGGGCGTCCATCAACGCGATGATGTCGTGGGCCACCGCCGCGGGCTCGCCGTTGCGGAAGGTGTCGGGCGACAGAAACCGCGTCGAGCCGTAGCCGCGCAGGTACGGCACGATCACCCGATAGCCCGCCGAACCCAGCGCGGGGGCCACGTCCACGAAGCTGTGAATGTCGTACGGCCAGCCGTGCAGGCACAGCACCGGCGGACCTCCGGCGGGACCTGCCTCCGCGTATCCGACGTCGAGCAGTCCGGCATCGATCTGCTTCATCGAGCTGAACGACGTGTGCGCTCCCCGCTGGACCGCGACGCCGGCCGCCGACGCCGCCGAACCCGATCCCAGGCCTGAACGGCCGATCGCGACCAGCTCGGCGACGGCGACGCTGCTCGCCACAGCGCCGAGGAACGCCCGGCGATTCATCGTCCCGGACATATCGATCTCCCTCTGACGAGCCGCTGGAAGTCGGGAGGGTGGCCATCAGGGGCGTACGGTATCGGCATTTCCCCTGAAGTGCCAGTCATGAAATGTAGAAGTCCACATCCGAGCGGACGGCGGCGCCGCGGCGCCAGACTCTGTACCTCGGGTGCAGCAACTCACGGAGGCGAGGACGTGCCCTTCTACCAGTTCACCGTCCCCGCGGGCGGACCGAGCGCCCAGCGCAAGGCCGAGATCGCCGCGGCCGTCACCAGGGTGCACACCGAGGCCACGGGGGCCCCGGCGCGGTACGTGAACTGCTCCTTCGTCGAGGTTCCGCCGGGGAGCATCTTCGTCGCCGGCGACGCGGTGGAGGCCGGCAGGATGGTCGGCATCATCCGCCGTGGCCGCAGCGAGGAGGTCAAGCGCACGCTGCTGCGCGGGCTCGCCGAGGCCTGGAGCTCGGTCACCGGCGAGCCGGTCGAGGGCCTCGCCCTGTTCATCCACGAGGTCCCCGGCTACCAGGCGATGGAGGGCGGCGAGCTCCTCGGCGAGGCGAGCGAGGACCACGCGATCGCGGAGGCCCGGGGATGACGATGGTGGGGGGGGTCCCGACGAGCAGGGAAGCCGGGAGGCGCCGGGCGCCGCGGGTGGCGGTCGTCGGTGCGGGGATGTCGGGCATCTGCGCCGCGGCGAAGCTCGCGGCGGTCGGCGTCGACGACGTGGTGGTCTACGAGAAGGCCGACCGGGTCGGCGGCACGTGGCGGGAGAACACCTACCCGGGCCTGTCGTGCGACATCCCCTCCCGCTACTACTGCTACACGTTCGCCCCGAACCCGGACTGGACGCACGTCTACCCTCCGGGTGCCGAGGTTCAGGCCTACTTCGAGAAGGTCGTCGACGATCTCGGCATCCGGCGCAGGATCCGCTTCGGCGCCGAGATCGAGGAGGCGGTGTGGACCGACCGGTCGACCTGGCTCGTGCGCACCAGGGGTGGCGACGCGGCCGAGTACGACTTCCTCATCTCGGCCGCCGGCGTCCTCCACCACCCGCGGATGCCGGACATCAGGGGCCTGGAGACCTTCGAGGGAGCGGCGTTCCACTCCGCCCGCTGGGACCACGGCGTCCCGCTCGACGGCCGCAGGGTGGGTGTCGTCGGGACGGGATCGACCGGCGTCCAGATCACCAAGGCGCTCGCCCCTCGCTGCCGCCGGTACAAGCTCTTCCAGCGCACCCCACAGTGGGTCTTTCCGCTCGCGAACCTCCCCTACCAGCCATGGACCCGATGGCTGCTGCGCCGCTCTCCGGCGCTCAACCGCTGGTGGGGCCGGCGCGCCTACCGCTTCTGGCAGAGCATCTTCGAGAGCACCTTCTGCATGGCGGTCATCGCCCCCGGCTGGCAACGGAACCTCGTCAGCGCCCTGTGCCGCCTGAACCTCCGCTCGGTCCGCGATCCTCGGTTGCGCCGGCGGCTGCGCCCCAAGGACCGTCCCATGTGCAAGCGCATGGTGATCGCCGCCGGCTTCTACCGGGCGCTGCGGCACGAGGGCGCCGAGCTCGTCGACCAGCCGATCGACCACGTCGAGCCCCGCGGCATCGTCACCGCCGACGGGCGCCTCCACGAGCTCGACGTCATCGTCCTCGCCACCGGCTTCCACGCCCACAGCTATCTGCGTCCCGTCGAGCTGGTCGGCCCGGGCGGCCTGCGGCTCTCCGAGGTCTGGCAGGACGAGCCACGCGCGTATCGCACCGTCGCCCTGCCGGGCTTCCCGAACTTCTTCCTCCTGCTGGGTCCGCACTCGCCGATCGGCAACCAGTCCCTGTTCACGATCACCGAGACGCAGATCGACTATGCGGTGCAGTGGATCGAGCGCTGGCGAGGCGGCGAGTTCACTGCCGCCATGCCCCACCAGGACGCCGCCGACCGCTTCAACGACGAGATGCGCGCCGCCTACCCGAGGACGATCTGGGTCAGCGGCTGCGACAGCTGGTATCTCGGCAAGGACGGGCTTCCCGCGCTGTGGCCGTGGAGCCCGCAGACGCATCGCTCCATGCTGGCGACGCCCCGTCTCGACGAGTGGCAGCTCGAGCGGAACGGGGCGTCGGCGACGGCGGCGCCGCGGGATCGGTCAGCAGCCGGGGGCCCCTGAGCAGCTCGTCAGCAGCAGGGCCTCGTCGCGGATCGGGCCGACGCCGGGGGCGAACAGCTTGGTGTCGTCGTGCCCCTGGCCGCTCGCCAGATCGTCGCCCTCGAGCATGCGGACGACGTTGGAGTATGTCTTCCCGTTCACGGTGTCCGTCGAGTCGATGCCGACGATCTCGCCCTCGTCCTCAGCCGTCCCGGGCGCGAACTCCTGGTCGAACTTCTGGCCGACCTGGGGATTCGCCGGCATGACGATTCCCGGCGCGAAACCGGGCTGGGTGGACAGCCACGAGCCCGGCGCGGGGTCCGGCAGGATGAGATGGCCGTTGGCGTCGAAGTCGTGCTCCTGCTCGCCGAAGTAGCAGACGGTGCCGGCGGCTCCCGTCGTCGTCTGCGCGTACCAGTTGTCGGAGACCTCGCGCGTGCCGTCGGCGTTCTTGTCGGACTCCACCACGTCCACGGTGTCGACCGCCCTGTGACCCGAGAACCTGAAGACGACGCCCGGCTGGACGCTGACGTCGGTGGTGTTCCCCGCACCGTCGCTGTAATGCCAGATCGCCCCCGCCGGGAACGGCGAATACGTGTTCGTGACGGTCGACGTGAAGCTCTGGGTCGCGGGATCGCAGAGGCTCAGGCTGAGCTGACCGCCGGCGGTCGCGCGGACGGAGGGGCCGAATCCTACGGTCGCCGC
>DATKEY010000286.1:0-10680 GCA_035544475.1 Candidatus Dormiibacterota bacterium
CCGCCGCCCACCTGGTCGTAGACGCCACCGCGCGCCATGCGATCGAGGGTCACCTCGGCCGCGTGCCAGTACGACGCGTCGCCGCCGGCCCGGTAGCGCCGCAGCAGCAGGTCGAGGGCGGCGGGATGGGGGAACTTCGGCGCCCGGCCGAAGCCCCCGTAGCGCTGGTCGGTGTCCTGCACCAGCTTGCGGCAGGCCTCGTCGAGGGGCGCCGCGGTCAGCTCGCCCTCGGGGAGGCGCGGCGGGGTCAGCGCCTGGCGAAGCTGCTGCCCGGTCTGGTCGACGGCCTCGGGCTGCTCCCGATACGCCTGGGCGACCGCCCGGAGGATGCTGGGGAAGCCGCGCATCTGCATGCGGTCCTCGGGCGGGAAGTAGGTACCTCCGAAGAAGGGCACGCCGCGCGGGGTGAGGAAGACCGTCATCGGCCATCCCCCCTGGCCGGTGAGCGCGACCACCGCCTGCATGTAGATGCCGTCGACGTCGGGACGCTCCTCGCGGTCGACCTTGATGCTCACGAAGAGCTCGTTCTGGACCGCCGCGATCTCGGGATTCTCGAAGGACTCGTGGGCCATCACGTGGCACCAGTGGCACGCGCTGTAGCCGACGCTGAGGAGCACCGGCTTGTCGAGGCGCCGCGCCTCCTCGAAGGCCTCGTCACACCACGGCCACCAGTCGACGGGGTTGTCGCGATGCTGGAGCAGGTAGGGGCTGGTCTCGCCGGCGAGGCGGTTGGGCATGTCGGCGCCCACGCTAGCGCAACAGTCCCCCGGGACGAGAAAACGGGGCCGGGCAGCTGCTCGTGCCCGGCCCCGTCTCCCCAGCGGGTGACCAGTCCTCACTCTGCTGGAGGCTGTGGCCACTCCGAGAGACGATCGTGACACCCGAAACCTTGCGAAAACGGAACCGGCCCCGGTCGCCGCCTACCCCTGCTGGTCGCCGCCCTGGTGGTGATGGTGGCCCGGGTGGCCGACCGGCAGCGTGGTGACGACCGGAGGCAGCGCGACCGGGAGCGGCAGGTGCGGCAGGGAGGGAAGCCCCTGGAGCACGACCGGCGCATGCGCGGGCGCCGAGGCGAGAACGGCGCTGAGCGGCGGCGTGGCCGGGACCGGTGCAGGTGCGGCCGCCGGGGTCGCGGCGGGCGCACCGGTGTGGCCGGACGCCGCGGCGGGGAGGTCGGGAAGGGTCGGGACGAGCAGCCAGGCGGGGACGAGCCCGGGTGCGGGCGCCGCGGCGCCGGGGGCGCCGAGGAGGGCGTTCGCGGAGACGCTCGCCGGCGCGATCACCTGGACGGCGGTCCGCGAGCCGGGCTGACCGGAGGTGAGGGACGCGGCCACGATCCCGCTGAGGACCGCCGCGCCGAGGACGATGCCGTGTGGTCTCATCTGTGGTCCGGAGGGTGGTGGTCGAGGCGCTGGGGGCTCCTCTGAGAGGTCCACCACCACGGTGAACGTCCCCCACGCGCCGAACCTTTCGGTGCTTTCGACGCGTTCAGCACCGCACCTCAGGCGGCGGCGCGGCGCGCGAGGACCCCGAGCGCGGCGAGAGCCGCGACGATCGTGACCAGGGAGAGGGCGGCGATCCCGAGCCAGCGCGCGAGGAGAGCCTGCTGCGCGTACGCGGGCGGCGCCGGGAGGCCCTGGAGGTGGTGCACCCACACCCCGTCCCGCGTCCCGGCGTAGACCGCCCGCGCCGGCCCGTCGGTGGTGATGTCGAGGACACCGCTGGGCAGGCCCGGCGCCGCCCGGAACCAGTCGTCGCCGCCGTCGGTGCTGACGAGGACTGCGTAGCCGTCGGTGGCGAGGTACACCGCCGTGGTGATCGCGCTGCTGTCGAAGGCGGCCACCCCGGTGACCGCGGGCGGCCCGGCGAGAAGCCCTGCGGGGAGAAGGAGCAGCGAACGGGCCCAGCCGCCGGCCCTCGCCCGTCGCCACACCGTGCCGTCGGCGGCGACCGCCACCACCGCCCCGGGGAGCGCGGCGGGGGCGGCGAGGAGCCGCGCCCCGGAGCCGAGGTCGGGACTTCCCGGGTCGCTCCGCGACCCGCCGCCCGGCCTCTCGTCGATCACCCGACCGTCCCGAAGCGACCACTGCGGACCGTTCCCCCCCGCCGGGTGCCCGAGCGTGCGCGTGCACGCCGGGGCGCGCGGGCCGCCGGGAAGGGCCACGCAGTGCGCTCTCCCTCCGGCGACGGCGAGCAGGCCGGGACCGGCGGGCACCACCGCGGTCACCGCCTGGCCCCGCAGTCCGAGCGGCACCCACCACGCCTCGGCGGCGGCCGCCGGCGCCCCGGGCCCGCCGGCGAGCAGCGCCAGCGAGGCCGTCGCCACCGCGACCGCGACCGCGTGACGGGGCCGCTCACTGCCCATAGAGGCCGGGAATGATGGCGACGGCGATCCCCACCTCGAGGGTGACGTGGATCGCGATCGCCGGCCACAGCGAGCCCGTCCACCGGGTGAGGGCGCCGAGCACCAGACCGAGGGCGACGGTGATCGGCACCAGTCCGGAGGCCGGTCCCTCATAGATCACCGCGATGTGGGCGAGCCCGAACGCCACCGCCTGGGTGGCGTTCGCCGCCGCCGGGCGCATGGCGCGCTCGAGGACCCCGAGGAGCAGCCCGCGGAACTGGATCTCCTGGACCGCCGCCTGGAGGACGAGCGCCGGGCCGAGCACCGGCAGGTCGCGGCGCACCTCGACCACCGGGATGCCGAGGCGCCCGAGCGGCTCGGCGGGGAGGGCGAGGGCGACGCCCACCACCGCGGCCGACCCGAGCACCGCCACTGCGAGCGCGAGTGGCCGCAGGCCGAGCAGACGCAGCCGCGGTCGCGACCCTTCCGGCGCCCCGAGCACGACGACGAGGCAGATCACCGCCGTCACCGCGAGGTACACGACCCCGGCGACGAGCTCGTCGGTGTTCGCCGACAGACGGCCGCCGGCCAGCCGGTCGAGCAGCCGCGGGGTCGCCGACCAGGCGCACCACGGCGCGACCACCGCCGCCACCGCGAGCAGGGTCGCGCGCATCTCGGCGAGCCGCCCCCAGGCGAGCGCGGCGGCGGCGAGCGCGAGGCCGACGGCGGCGAGGCGCACGTCGAACGGGTCGACCCCGACCGGGTCGGTGTCGAAGGCCCGCGGACCCAGCAATACCGCGGCCAGCGCCGCGCCGGCGACGACCAGCGCCAGCAACGGCGGGCGCCAGGACGCCCCCCGGCGGTCGAGCGGACGCTCCATCACCCGCTTATACCGACCCGGCGCCCGCTCACGGCGCAGTTCCGGTAGCCTTACCGCCCGCCATGAGCGTGACGATCCTGGTCGGTGGCCAGTGGGGCGACGAGGGGAAGGGCAAGGTCATCGACCTCCTCGCCGACGGCGTCCACATGGTGGTCCGATCGCAGGGGGGGAACAACGCCGGCCACACCGTGGTCAGCGGGGGTCGCGAGTTCCGCTTCCAGCTCATCCCCAGCGGCATCCTCTACCCGCAGGTCACCTGCGTCATCGGTCACGGCATGGTGGTCGACCCCAAGGCGTTCCTCGCCGAGCTCGAGGGCCTCCAGCGGCAGGGCATCAGCACCGACAACCTCGTGATCAGCGATCGCGCCCACATGGTGATGCCCTACCACCCGGCGTTCGACAAGCTCGGCGAGCAGCAGCGCGGCGACGACCGCCTCGGCACCACCGCCCGTGGCATCGGCCCCACGTACGAGGACAAGGTGCGGCGCATCGGCTTCCGCATCGGCGACCTGCAGAAGCCGAAGTTCATGGAGAAGAAGCTGCGCTTCGTGCTCCGGCTCAAGAACGACACGCTCACCAAGCTGTACGGGGTCGATCCCTTCGACGAGCAGGCCATCCTCGACGAGTACATGCAGTACGGCGAGCTGCTCGACCGCTACATCCGCGACATCTACCCCGTCGTCCAGGGGGCGATCGCCCGGGGCGACCGCATCCTCCTCGAGGGCGCGCAGGGGGTCATGCTCGACATCGACCTCGGCACCTATCCGTACGTCACCTCGTCGGCGCCGACCGCGGGCGGCGCGTGCACCGGCAGCGGCATCCCGCCGTCGCGGATCTCCAACACCATCGGCGTGTTCAAGGCGTACACGACCCGGGTCGGCTACGGGCCCTTCCCGACCGAGCTCCACGACGGCCTCGGCGATCGCATCCGCGAGGTGGGTGCCGAGTTCGGCACCGTCACCGGGCGGGCCCGGCGGGTGGGCTGGTTCGACGCCGCGATCGCCCGCTACGCGGTGAACACCAACGGGATCGACGCCATCTTCGTCACCAAGCTCGACGTTCTGGACAATGTCGACCCGATCAGCATCTGCACCGGGTACGTGAGCAAGGGCGACCCATGGGACCACCCGATGGCGAACATCTCCCACCTCAAGCACTGCGAGGCGGTGTACGAGGAGATGCCCGGATGGCTCACCCCGACCCGGGAGTGCCGCCGGATCGAGGACCTGCCCGCGGCGGCGCGGGCCTACATCACGCGTCTCGGCGAGCTGAGCGGCGCGCCGGTGCAGGGGGTCTCGGTGGGACCGGATCGCGAGCACACCATCGTGTTGGGACCGCTGATCCCGTGATCCCTGCGCCCCGTGGGGCGCCTCCCGCGAGCGACCCGCTATCCTCGACATGGTGACCACCGCTGCCCGCAGGGCGGCCGCCGCCGTCCTCGTCGCCCTCCTCGCCTCCCTGGCGCCGATCAGCCGGCCGGCGATCGCCGCCGACTGGGGAAAGGTGGGGGCGCTCCCCGGGCTCGGTGGCGCGAGGATCTGGGCGGTGGCGTTCAACCCCGCCCTCCCGGCCGCCGCCCTCGCCGCGACCGACGGCGGCGTGTACCGGACCACCGACGGCGGTCAGACCTGGCGCGCCACCGCCGTCCACGGGACCCGCGCCTGGGTGGTCGGCTTCGACGTCCGGCCGGCGCACACCGCGTACGCGGGGCTCGCCGGCGGCGGGATCGAGCGCAGCGACGACGGCGGCGCGACCTGGCGGGACGTCTCGACCGGGCTCCCCGACCGCAACGTGCGCGCCCTCGCCTTCGGTCTCGGCGGGCTCGCGGTGGGGACGAGCGACGGCGTCGCGGTGAGCGTCGACGGCTCGACCTGGCGGCCCGCGGGGCTCGACGGCTACGACGTCAGCGCGATCGCCGTCGCCGCGAACTCGCCCCAGTTCACCCTGGTCGCGGGCACCGACGGGGGCCCCAGCTCGGGCTTCCTCTTCCGCAACGCCGGACCCGGGCCCGCCTGGGAGACCCTCCAGCAGGGCCTCCCCGCCACCGCGGTCGTCTCCTCGCTCGCCGCCGGGCCGCTCCCCCAGTCGGCGCAGTTCCGCCCGCTGGTGGTCGCCACGAACAAGGGCACCTACCACAGCATCGACAGCGGGACGACCTGGACCCCGAGCACGGGGATCTCCGAGCAGGTCTCCGTGACCGATCTCGGCTTCAGCCAGCTCGACCCCAACCTCGTCTACGCCGGGAGCGACGCCGGTGGCAGCAGCGGGGGGACGATCCTCCGCTCCACGGACGGGGGCGGCAGCTTCGTCCCCGCGGACAAGGGGCTGCCGGCCGACCGGCGGTCGGTCTCCTCGATCGCGGTCGCGGCCGCGCACCCGCCACTCGTGCTCATCGCCGTCGACCCTCCCCAGGGCGGCGCCGCCCTCTACAGCGAGGTCGACGACACCGTCCCGCCGCCGGCGGCGGTCACCGGCGAGAAGGGCACCGCTCCGGCGACCTCCGCGCCGCTGCCGTCGACGCGCACCGCCCCGAAGCCGGTCGTGGTCGAGCCCCTCGTCGAGCCCGAGCAGTCGGGTCCGGCCCGGCTCGCCGGGGCGATCTTCCACTGGCCGTTCCCGATCCTCGTCGAGCTCGTCCTCGTCCTCGTCGCCGTGGTGCTCGTGGTGCGCCGGAGACAGCAGCACCTCGACGTCGACGGCCCACCATGAGTCAGTTCACCTCGGTCGCCGACTGTGTCGCCCGCCTCGACGCCGCCGACTACCTGATCGACCCCGAGGCCGCGACGGTCGCCTACCTCGCCACCCGGATGGAGAAGCCGATCCTCGTCGAGGGCCCGGCGGGGGTCGGCAAGACCGAGCTCGCCAGGGCGCTGAGCCGGGCTCTCGGCCGCGAGCTCGTGCGGCTGCAGTGCTACGAGGGGCTCGACGAGGCGAAGGCCCTCTACGAGTGGGAGTACGCCAAGCAGCTCCTGTACACCCAGATCCTCCGCGACAAGATCGGCGACGCGGTCGGCGATGCGCCGACCCTCGGCGAGGCGATCGACCGGATCGCGCGCCAGGACGACGTCTTCTTCAGCGACCGCTTCCTGCTCCCCCGTCCCCTGCTCCGCGCCATCCTCAGCGAGCAGCCCGTGGTGCTCCTCATCGACGAGATCGACAAGGGGGACGCCGAGTTCGAGGCGTTCCTGCTCGAGATGCTCGGCGACTACCAGGTCACCGTCCCCGAGCTCGGCACGCTGACCGCCCGCACCCACCCGGTCACCGTGCTCACCAGCAACGCGCAGCGCGAGCTGAGCGACGCGCTGCGGCGCCGTTGCCTCCACCTCCACCTCGACTTTCCCAACCCGGAGCGCGAGCGCGACATCATCCGCCGCCGCGTCCCCGAGGCGTCCGCCGAGCTCGCCCGCCAGGTCGCGCACGCGATGGCGAAGCTGCGCACCCTGGGGCTGCGCAAGCTGCCGAGCATCGCGGAGTCGATCGACTGGGCGCGGGCACTGGTGCTGCTCAACGCCGACTCCCTCGAGCCCGCGGTCGTCTCCGAGACGCTGTCGCTGGTCCTGAAGTACGAGGGCGACGTCCGCAAGGGTCGCGAGTCGCTCCACGCCCTGCTGAACTAGACGGCCACGGCGATGGACGAGCACATCCTCCACTTCGTGTCGGCTCTCCGGGCCGCGGGGGTGCGGGTGTCTCCGCCCGAGGCCGCCGAGGCGCTGGTCGCGGCGGGGAGCGTCGAGCTCGACGACCGCCACACCTTCCGAGCCGCGCTCCGCGGCACGCTCGTCAAGAGGAGCATCGACCTCGACGTCTTCGAGCAGCTCTTCGAGCTCTACTTCTCGCCGTACGGGAGCCGCTCGGGGCAGATCCCGGAGGTCGACCCGCAGGAGGACCTGCCGGCCCTGCCGCCGGAGGCGCTCGAGGCGCTCGGCACCGAGCTGCGCGACCTCATCGAGCGGCTCGAGCAGATGAGCGACCTCGAGCTCGCGATGATGGTGCGCGAGGCGGGGCGGGAGGCGATCGAGGGGCTCGAGTCGATGCTCCAGCGGGGGATGGTGGGTCGCGCCATCCTCGACGCCCTCGGCGCCGGCTCGGGCGCGGACGCCGCCCTCGACCGCTTCGCGGCGGCGCTCCGGGCGGCGGGGATGGACGAGGAGAGCGTCCGCGGATGGCGCGAGCGGATGCGCCGGCAGCTCGACCGGCTCCGGGCGGCGGTGCGGGGCACCGTCGACGCCGAGTTCGAGCGCATCGACTCCCAGCGCCGCCGCGACCGCCTGCGCAGCGACCTGAGCCGCGCTCCGCTCGGGGTCACCACACCGAGGGAGTCCGCGGACATGGCGCGCCTCGTCGAGCGGCTCGGGCGCAAGCTCGACTCGCTCCCGGAGCTGCGCCGCCGTCCGAGGCGCCGGGGCGCGCTCGACATGCAGCGGACATGGCGGGCGAATCTCCAGTCCGGCGGTGTGCCCTTCCGGCTGCGATGGGAGAAGCCGCCGCAGCACAAGCCGCAGGTGGCCGCGCTCTGCGACATCAGCAACTCGATGCAGTCGACGGTGCGCTTCATGCTCCACTTCCTCTACCGCCTCCAGGACCGCTTCAGCCGGGTGCGCACCTTCGTCTTCGTCAGCGGCACCGTCGAGGTCACCGCGGAGTTCGCCGAGGCGGACGCGAGCACCGCGATCGACCGGGCGATGCAGCCGCGCGACATCGCCTGGTACTCGTCGACGAACTACGGGCGCAGCCTCGAGAGCTTCGCGACCGAGTACCCGGACGCCGTCACCCCACGCACCATCCTCCTCGTCCTCGGCGACGGTCGCGGCAACTACACGCCGCCGCGGGCCGAGATCCTCGCCGGGCTCCACAGGCGGGCCCGCCGGGTGGTCTGGTTCAACCCCGAGTCGCGGCTGAGCTGGGGACTGGGGGACTCGGCGATGCCCGCGTACGTCCCCCACTGCACCCAGGTCGCCGAGGTGCGCAACCTGGTCCAGCTCGAGGCGGCGATCGACGCGATGGTCGCTCCTCCCGGGAGGTAGTCCGGATGATCGACACCGCTGCCCGCCTCGCCGAGCTCGGGATCGAGCTCCCCGAGCCCCCCGGGGCGCTCGGCGCGTACGTCCCCTACGTGATCGCCGGCGACCTGCTCCTCACCAGCGGCGTCGTCCCCCTGATCGGTGGCGAGCTGCGTTGCGCCGGGGTGGTGGGCGGCGACGTCGACGTCGAGACCGCCGCCGAGGGGGCGCGGATCTGCGCCCTCAACCTCCTCGCCCTGATGCGCGCCGCCACCGGCTCGCTCGACGCCGTCCGCCAGGTGCTCCGTCTCGACGGCTTCGTGCGCAGCGCTCCCGGGTTCACCGCCCAGCCGAAGGTGCTGAACGGCGCCTCG
The DNA here is from genome assembly GCA_035544475.1 of Candidatus Dormiibacterota bacterium. Taxonomy (GTDB): domain Bacteria; phylum Chloroflexota; class Dormibacteria; order Aeolococcales; family Aeolococcaceae; genus CF-96. The sequence goes on from DATKEY010000286.1 coordinate 8,599, forward strand.
GATCTGGTGGTCGCGGTGCTCGGCGAGCGCGGCCGCCACACCCGGACGGCGGTCGGCGCCGCGGAGCTGCCGATGGGCGCCGCGGTCGAGGTGAGCGCGATCGCGCGGATCGACCCGGCGGAGCTTGGGCGCCACGTCTGAGGCGGGCCGCCGAGGAGCCCGTCGTATGCTCATCGGCAGGTGATCGCCGACACCGTCCTCCACCTCAGCTACCCGCTCGCCTTCGCGGCCGGGCTGGTGTCCTTCCTGTCTCCCTGCGTCTTCCCCCTCGCCCCCGCCTACCTCGCCTTCCTCGGCGGCCAGGCCGGCGAGGGCGCGTCGCCGGCGCCGGTGGAGGTCCGCGCCGCCCCGGCGGAGGCCGGCGGCGGGGGCGGGGTGGCGGTCGCCACCCGGACCGCGCCCGCCCCCGTCGCGGTGGCCACCAAGGCCCCGCTGATCGCGAACGGCGCCGCCTTCGTCGCCGGCTTCAGCGCCGTCTTCATCGCCTTCTACTACGTGCTCCGCGCCCTCGACGTCACCGTGCTCGTCACCCATCAGCGCGCCGTCGACATCGTCGCCGGGAGCATCGTCATCGTGCTCGCGCTCCAGACCCTCGGGGTGCTCCGGATCGGCGCGCTGATGCGCGAGGTGCGGATCCACGCCCTGCCCGAGCGGGGTGGCCTGATCGGCGGCTTCCTGCTCGGCGTCACCTTCGCGGCGGGCTGGACGCCGTGCATCGGCCCCCAGCTCAGCGCCATCCTCAGCGTCGCCCAGGACGGGCGCTTCGACGGACTGCCGGTGATGGTCGCCTACTGCCTCGGGCTCGCGGTGCCGTTCATGCTCCTCGCCGCGCTCACCGACCGCCTCCAGGGCGCGATCCGCGCCGTCAACCGCCATCTCGGGGTGGTGAACCTCGTCGCCGGCGCGCTGCTGCTCGTCTTCGGCGTGTTGCTCCTCGCCGACCGGTTCTCGCTGTTCAGCCACTTCGCCGTGCAGTCGCCGTTCGACCTGTGAGCGCCACCGCCCCGACGCCGGCGCGCACCGTCGACCTTCGCGGCGTCGGCTGCCCGCTCAACTACGTCAAGACCCGGGTCGCGCTCGACGCCGTCGCGCCGGGGGAGTGCGTCGAGGTGTGGCTCGACCACGGTGAGCCCGAGGAGAACGTGCCCCGCTCCTGCGAGGAGGACGGCTTCCCCGTGCTCGTCCTCGAGGAGTCGCCGGAGGGCTACGTGCGGGCGGTCGTCCGCCGCCCGCAGTAGCACCCGGCTCGCACCTACGCCCTGCGGCGGAGCCTCCGCCCCGCACCGAGAGCGCCCAGACCGGCCCCGGTGAGGATCAGGCCCGCACCGATCGGCACCTCGGCGCCGGTCTTGGGAACGGCGGTGGCCGGCGGCGCCTTCCCCGCAGCGGCCTTGACGCCACCCGTGGTCGGTGCCGCGGCGGCAGGCGGCGCGGCAGCCGGGGGCGCGGCGGCCGGCGGCGCCGGCGCCGGAACCGGGACGACGGGAGCGGGCGCGGAGACGCCGCCCTTGTAGCCGCAGTTGTCGTCGTCGTCCTTGTCCTCGTCGTCCGACTTGTCCTTGTCGGAGTCCTCGTCGGAGTCCTTCTCCGCCGGGGTCGCGGCGTCGACGCTCGACGGCTTGGCGATGTCCGTGTCCGCCTTGTCCTTGTCGTCCGACTTGTCCTCGTCGTCCGACTTGTCCTCGTCAGAGTCCTTCTCGCAGTCGGTGCTCGCCGCCGGGGCGGCGACCGACGAGGCCGGGGGGGAGTCCGGGGTCGACACGGCACGTGCGGCCTGGATGCCGCCGTGCCCCAGCAGCGCGGCGCCCCCCAGGGAGAGCACGACCGCGACAACCCGAATCATGGTGAGCATCCGTCTATACGCCACTATTGGATACCTCACAAAACCACCAAAACGTTAGTGCGGAACTGGGTCCTCTCGTGGGCAGGATCCTAGCATTGGACAACCCACGAGCGCACCGCCTGAAGGGGCCGGAGAGAGCCGCGATTCTGGCGCGTTGGATGGGGGTGGCGCTACCCCGCGGGCAGCCGCACCGTGACCCGCGTCCAGCGGGTCTCCTCGCTCTCGATCCGGACCTCGCC
>DATKEY010000287.1:0-18392 GCA_035544475.1 Candidatus Dormiibacterota bacterium
AGGTCGTGCCGAACATGCGCGGCCCACGCACGCTGGCGGCGACGACGGTGTCCCTGCACCTCCGGGTGCCCGACGTCGACGCCCGGTCCTCCGCCCCGTCCCCCTAGTTCCACATCGCTCGAATCGGAGGGGCGATGGACGTGTAGCGACACAGCCGGTACGTAGCGCGGACACCAGGGTTCTCAAACCAGGTGCCGACGTCCCAGGTCGTGGTCACCGTCGCCCCGCGCATGGGACTCTCAGCCGGGTCGGACTCGTCGCGCGCAGGCTGCTCGTCCGCGGATCGCGTCATGGGATAGCCGTGCCACGGTCCCGGGGCAGGGATCGACGTCCATTCGGACAGGCCGCACCCCGCCCTGCCGGCGTCGAACCCCCACCGGCCGGTGGCAAGAATGAGCGAGCGCCGGAGGCCCACGCTCTCGTCAGGATGGTGGGGCGCGCAGACGTTGATCGACTACCATCGTCGGCCAGAGGGGCGCCGGCCATGCAGCGGGCCGGCCACCACGTTCGTCAGGACCACCACGGCGGGAGTGACGATGAAGAACGCGTGTCACGGGTCGGGCTTCGACATCCGGGTCAGCAGGCCCTTCCTCCAGCCCGGCGACGAGACGGAGTGCTCCTGGTGCCACCGCACCGTCACGGTGACCCGGTCTCTGCGGCTGCGGGCGCACAGTCTCGCCACCGCCCCGCTCTCGGACCGCGACCGCCGGAGCGGACCTCGCCCCGTCCCGCGGACCGCGCCGGAACCGGCGACCCCCTGAGCAGTCCGCAGTCGAGGCCTGTCGCCAGTTCGCTCGGACCGCCCGACTCCAAGGGGATGGAACTCGACCTGCCCTGGCGCACTCCTCCCGAGCGGGCGTCACGAAGGGGTGACGAGAGGGCTCAGATCGGGGTGAAACGCGTACTCTCCGCACCTAGAGCGTTATAGCAGTAATGGAGGAAAATGCCATGGCGCTAGCTGTAGGAATCCTGCTCGCCGCGCTCGGGGCGGTGGCTGCCTTCGCGTGGGACCCGGGTCGCCTCTCGACGTACGGCGTCGACGTGCATGGCGCCGGTGTCATCCTTCTCGTTGCCGGAATTGCCGGTGTCATCCTGTCGCTGGTCATGGAGGCGCCCTGGGCCGGCGCTGGAGTCGTCCGGCGTGAGACCGAGACGCGCGTCGACGCCGTGGGCGGGCGCGCTACCCGGCACGACGTCGCCCGGCAGGTGTAGAGCCCCAACCCTCCACGGGGGGCCGTCCTGGGGCGGCCCCCCGTCAGGGTCAGCTCGCACTCGTCGTGCGCCGTTCGAGTTGCGGCCAATTCACGGCCCTCGACCAAATCATAAGTCTTGACTGATGTTTGTCAACGATAATATCAATTGACACTGAAAACCACCCTCTGGCACTGTCGGTCGGGTGGCGGGCACGTTCATACCTCCCAGTCCGGGTGAACCTCTCACCCACTCCACCGGCCGGCGACCGGTCATGGTCGCCATCGCCGGAGACAGCGCGGCGGGGAAGACCACCCTGACCGCGGGGCTCGTCGCCGCACTCGGTCCCGACCGGGTCACCGGCGTCTGCGTCGACGACTACCACCGGTACGACCGCGAGGAGCGGCGCTCTCTGCCGTTCACCCCGCTGCACCCCGAGTGCAACCACATCGGGATCATGGAGCAGCACCTCAACCTGCTCGCGTCGGGGCACCCGATCCTCAAGCCGGTCTACGACCACGCGACCGGCACCTTCGGGCGCCAGGAGCGGGTCACCCCGCAGGAGTTCGTGATCGTCGAGGGCCTGCTCCCCCTGCACACGCGGGTGGCGCGGTCGTGCTTCGACGTCACCGTCTACCTCGACCCTCCGGAGGACATCCGCCGCGCCTGGAAGGTGCACCGTGACTGCAGCAGACGCGGCTACACCCGGGATCAGGTCCTCGCCGAGCTCGAGCGCCGCGAGCCCGACGCCCGCGCCTTCATCCGTCCGCAGCGATCGCACGCCGACATCGTCGCGCGCTTTCACCGCCCCGACGGCGTCCCCGCCTCCGATCCCATGAGCGCCACCCTGCTGCTCCGGCCGACGATCCCCCATCCCGATCTCACCACCGTGCTCGGCGACGACGGCCGGGCGGCGCACCTCGCCCTCACCCGCGACGAGGACGGCAAGCCGGTCGACGCCCTCTACATCGACGGCCGCGCGCCCCGGGAGCTGAGCCGCCAGGTCGAGCGCCACATCTGGAGCGGGCTCGACGTGCACGGCGTCCTGCCGGGCACGCTGGGACAGATCGAGCCGGGGACGCGCAGCGAGCCGCTCGCCCTCACCGAGCTGATCCTCCTCCACCACATGCTCCGGGCACAGGTCGCGGCCACCGCGGGGGTCGCCCAGGCCTGAGCCCGGAGCCGGTCCGGGATCAGCCGCGACCCACCCAGGCGACCGCGGCAACGCCGACCAGGACGGCTGCGACGCTGACCGAGACTCCCCGGAGCGTCAATGGCCGTCAATCGCCGTGATCGGTGCCTTGTTGCGGCGGGTGCGATTCGCGGAGGATGGGAGGGTGAGCGGCGAGCAGCGCGTGGCCCTCGTCACCGGTGCGAACCGCGGGATCGGCGCCGCCGCCGCCGGGCAGCTCGCGCGGCTCGGATACGTGGTCGTGCTCGCCGCCCGCGGCTCCGGCCGGGCCGAGGAGGCGGTGGCGGCCCTCGACCCCGGCCCGGGACGGCTGGTCCCGATGCGTCTCGACGTGACCGACCCGGGAGAGGTCGACGCGGCCCGGCGCCACATCGAGGCGGAGCTCGGTCGCTGCGACGCGCTCGTGAACAACGCCGGCGCGTTCTACGACACCTTCGAGAACGCCGTCGACGCCGACCTCGACATCGTCGAGCAGGCCTGGCAGGTGAACTGCGTCGGCGCCTGGCGGATGGCGAAGGCCTTCCTCCCGATGATGCGCGCCGCCGGGTACGGCCGGATCGTCAACGTCAGCAGTGGTGCGGGCGCCTTCGCCGAGGCGGGAGGCGGGGTTCCTGCCTACCGTGTCTCGAAGGCGGCGCTGAACATGCTCACCCACACCCTCGCCGCCGAGCTGGAGGGCACCGGTGTCCTCGTCAACGCCGTCTGCCCGGGGTGGGTGCGCACCGGCATGGGCGGGCCATCGGCACCCCGGTCGCCCGACGAGGGCGCCGACACCCTGGTGTGGGCGGCGACCCTCCCCGCGGGCGGCCCGACCGGCGGCTTCTTCCGCGACCGGCGCCGGATCCCCTGGTAGTGCTCAGCCGGCGAGGCGGCGCCGCTTCCGGGTCGTGTAGGCGCTGGTGAGGTCGCCGGGGTCGAAGCCGCCGAACGTGCCCTGGTCGGTCGCGTAGGCGTACACGGCGGCGCGGAAGATTCCGGTCAGCGCGCTGCCGAGGACCATGACGGCCGCGAGCCCCGCGCCGAGCACGACCCCGCCGAGGATCGGCGAGACGGCGAAGAAGACCCCGCTGGTCATCGCGACGCCGAGGGTGACGGCGAGCAGGGGCAGGGTGATCGCGCCGGTGCCGACCAGCGACTCGCCCCAGCGCTCCCGGAGGATCCTCATCGAGCGGCGGATCGAGTCGACGGCACTGCGGTCCTCCATGACGAGGACGGGGACGGCGAAGGCGGTGGCGATGCCCCAGGCGACGCCGACGACGGCGGCGACGATCTTGCCGACGATCCCGAACTCCTCGCGGATCACGCGAAGCGCCAGCCCGACGGTCGCCGAGATCAGCGAGTACACGAGGATCTGGCCCGCGTGGGCGGCGGCCATGCGCAGGCAGTCGGCGACGCTCGGCCGCTCACCGCGCAGGTGCGCCATCGCGCCGGCGATCAGCGCGGCGTTGAAGAAGATGCCGATGAAGGACGCGCCCAGGTAGTACCACGCGAGGAGGACGTACGCGAGCGGGCGCTGCGAGACGTCGAACGCCCCCATCCCGACGGCGATGCCGAGGAGCGGGAGCAGGTAGAGCACCAGGCCGGCGAAGGAGAGCACCGGGAGCACACCGAGCGCGGGGTTCGAGCGCAGGATGTCCCAGCTGGCACGGGCGAGCCGCAGGCCTCGCTCCCAGCGTCCTCCCGTCGGCGCCGCGGCGAAGGGCGCGGGGCCGGAGGTGGAGGCCGCCGGATGGGCGATGTCGGGAACGGGTTGCCAGGCGTGGCCGTCCCACCACCAGCGGCCGTCCGGGGAGAGGGGAGGTTGCGTCATGGCCGCAGCCTATCGGGGCGGGGTCGCGCAGTCGTCGCCGTTCCAGGGTCGTGACCCCGCCACTAGACTGGCGCCACCGTGCCGAGACTCCGCAGGCCGCGCACCGACACCCGCAGGGACGACCTCGCCCGGATGGTGCGCACCGTCGTCGAGGGCCCCGGCACGCTCGACACCGGCATCCGTCGCGCGGCCTTCGCCGGAACGCAGATCGCCGACCCGACCGCCGCCCGCTACGTCGACACCGTCGTCCGCCACGCCTACCGGGTCACCGACGAGGACGTCGAGGCGCTCCTCGGCTCCGGCTACGGCGAGTCGCAGATCCTCGAGCTCACCGTCGCCGCGGCGCTCGGCGCGGGGCAGCGCCGGCTCGACGCCGCGCTGCGCGCGCTCGGCGAGGCCTGAGATGCGGCTGCGCTGCGTCGAGTCCGAGCACTCCCTGCGCGACCGGCTGCGGCTCACTCTCATCGGCTTCGGCGCGCGCCGGCGTGCGCCCGACGTGGTCAAGCTCCTCCTCCACCGCCCCGGGTTCTTCGGCGGGCCGGCGAGGCGGATCACCCATCGGGTGATGCGCGGGCCGTCGCCGTGGAGCGTCGGTGAGCGCGAGCTCTTCGCCGCCTTCGTCTCGGTGCAGAACCAGTGCCCGTTCTGAACGGCGAACCACGGCGCGGTCGCGTCGGTGGCCCTCGGCGCCGGGGTCACGCGCGCCGTGCTCGACGACTGGCGCACCGCGCCGGTCGACGAGCGGCTGCGCGCCACGCTCGGCTTCCTGCAGAGGCTCACCCTCCACCCCGAGGAGGTGGGACCCGCGGACATCGAGACGCTGCACCGCGCCGGCGTCGACGACGACGCCATCCGTGACGCCGCCTACGTCTGCGCGATCTTCAACGTCATCGACCGGCTCTCCGACGCCCTCGACTTCTCGGTGCCTCCGCCGCGGATGCTGGCGATCGGAGCCCGCTTCCTCCTCCACGTCGGCTACCGATAAGCTGCGGCGATGCGGATCGACACCTGGAACGCCCACCGCCGGGTCGTGAGCACGCGCGCAGGCGAGGTCGCGTACGTCGACGCCGGCGAGGGCCCGGCCGCGCTCCTCGTCCACGGCCTGGTCGTCAACAGCCACCTCTGGCGGCCGCTCGTCACCGAGCTCGGCGGGCTCCGGCGCTGCATCGCCGTCGAGCTCCCCGGCCACGGGTTCACCCCGGCGCCGCCCGACGGGGACCTGTCCCTCCCCGGCCTCGCCGAGACCGTCGACGCCCTCCGCGAGGCGCTCGACCTCGACCAGGTCGACCTCGTCGGCAACGACACCGGCGGCGCCGTCTGCCAGGTGGTCGCCGCCCGCCACCCCGAGCGCATCCGCACCCTGACCCTCACCAACTGCGACACCCACGACAACCTGCCGCCGCCCTTCTTCCGGGCCGCGACCGAACGCGCCCGCAGAGGTCGCTACGCATCCCGGCTGCGGACGATGGCCGCCGACCCCGTCGCGGCACGGTCCCGACGCGGGCTCGGCGCCTGCCTGACCGACCCCGACCGCCTCGACGACGAGGTCCTCGACAGCCTGCTCTCGCCGATCCGCGCCTCGGAGACCGTGGCCACGGACATCGAGCGGCTCCTGGTCGCCCTTCGCGCCGAGGACCTCCTCGCGGCCGACCCGGCACTGGCGACCCTCACCGCACCGACGCTCATCGTCTGGGGAACCGCCGACCCCTTCTTCGAGACCCGCTGGGCGCACTGGCTCGGCGACCTCATCCCCGGGACCCGGGCGGTCGTCGAGCTCGAGGGCGCCGGGCTCTACCTCGCCCTCGAGCGCGCCCCCGAGCTCGCCGCCCTGCTCCGCAGCCTGTGGGCCGGCGAGCCCGGGGAGCTGGAGGCCTACGCCCCCCAGCGGCCCACGTCGCGGCCGAGCCACCCCGCGAGCCGGGTGTAGGCGGCCGCCGTCTCGGGCACGTCGACGACCGCGGCGAAGGCGTTGCCGATCGCCACGCCGCGGGGCTCGACGGGGAGGATCGTGTGGGCGACGGGGATCAGCGCCTCCGCGACCTCGGGGTCCCATCCGGTCGGCGCGCCGATCGCGGCGGCGAGGTCCCAGCCGTGGATGCAGATCTCCTGCGCGTAGATCGAGACGACCATCGTCCCCGGCAGGGTCGCGAAGGGAAGCGTGATCTCGCGGTCGAGCAGGGCGTCGTCCGCCCAGACGCCGCGGAGCTCGGCGACCCCGGAGTCGTAGGCGGCGAGCCAGCCGTCGTCGGGGATGCCCTCGGCCACGACCGGAAGGGTGGTGAGGTCCTCGCCGCGACCGGCCGCGGCCACCCGGCGGAGCACGGCGACGATGTGACCGAGGAGGGTGCGGACGTCGAACTCGGTGCACGGCGTCGGCAGGGTCATGTGCTCGCCGCGGACGCCGGCGACCACCTCGCGAGTCTGGTCGAGGGCGCGCGCCTGAAGGGGTCGGGGGTCGGTCCGGATCACGGGTGGTCCTCCCAACGGGCCGCCTCGGGGCGGCGTCGGACCCGATCCTGCGCCTCCTAACCTGACATCCCTTGTCATATTTTGATGCTAGCCTTCGAAGGTGCGCGCGGACCGGCTCGTCGCCATCCTCATGGTCCTCCAGGCCCGAGGGCGGGTGACGGCGGAGGACCTCGCGGAGCGCCTCGAGGTCTCCCCGAGAACCATCCACCGCGACCTCGAGGCGCTCTCGGCCGCCGGCGTCCCGGTCGTCGCCCAGCGGGGACGGCGGGGCGGGTGGTCGCTGATCGGCGGCTACCGCACCGACCTCTCCGGTCTCACCGAGGAGGAGGCACGGGCCCTCTTCCTCGTCGCCGGGCCGGCGGCGGCGACCGGGGTCGACGTCGCCCCCGCCGCCCACTCCGCGCTGCGCAAGCTGCTCGCCGCGCTGCCCGCCCACTACCGGCCGGCGGTCGAGCGCGACCGCGCCGGGGTGCACGTCGACCCCGCGGGATGGTGGCAGCGTGCCGAGCAGCCCGCCCATCTCGCCGCCCTCCGCGAGGCGATCGGCGCCGGGGCCTTGCTCTGGATGCGCTACGACCACGGCGACGGGCCGGGACCCCGCCGGCTCGTCGACCCCCACGGCCTCGTGCAGAAGGCCGGGGTGTGGTACCTCCTCGCACGTACCGAGGGTGAGCTGCGCACCTTCCGGGTGTCACGCATCCACGACCTCGGCACCGCGCCCGGGGGGTCGGAGCGCCCCGCGGACTTCGACGTCGCCGCCGCCTGGGAGCGCTCGCGCGCCGCGTTCCAGCACCGCGAGGAGCCGCTGACGGTGACGGTGCGGGTGCGGCAGACGGCGCTGCGCACCGTGCGTGTGGTGCTCCGCGACCGACTCGTCGGCCGCGCCGAGGACGCCGGGGCACCCGGGTGGATGGGGATGCGGATGCGCTTCCCCAGCGTCCTCGCGGCGGCGGCGATGCTCTCCGGTTTCGCCGGCGACCTCGAGGTGGTCTCGCCCGAGGCGGTCCGCGTGCGGCTGCGGCAGATCGGCGCGAGGCTGGTCGATGCGTACGGTCAGGAGTCGTGACGAGATCGAATCACGGTATCCAGATCGCGAACCGGCTGCTACGCTCTCAGGTGTGAAGACGGGAATGCGCTGGGCCACCTGGCTCCCGCCTTGGCGGTAGTCCCCAGGCCGCGGCGCTCCTGACGCCCGGCCTCTCCGGATGACCTGCTCCGGTGCGTCCACCGGAGCGTCGCCCGACACCCCAGCAGGTTCCCGTCATGGCAAGACCCGTTCGATTCCCCCCCGGCAGCGTCCCCCCGGCCGGTCTGTACCGCAGCACGGGCAGCGGCCGCATCCGTTTCTTCGACGGCGGCAGTCCGCTCCCCGGCGGCGTCAACTCGTCCTCCTGGCAGCAGGTCTCCGACCACTACCGCGTGGTCGAGAGCGCGCCCGATCCCCTCGCCCGCCACGTGGCGGTCACCGACGTGCACCACGGGGTGCGCTTCGCCGCGGGGAGCGTGGTCAGCCCGGGCGAGTACCGCAACGCCGCCTCCGGCGCGGTGCGCTACTTCGACGGTGCCACCCCGCTCCCCGGTGGGGTGAACGGCTCCTCGTGGCAGCAGGTCTCCGACCACTACCACGCCCACACCGAGCGCTCCGAGCACGACCGCCGCCCGCTGATCGACTTCCCGACGCCGCCCCGGCGCCTGGAGCCGGTGGGCGCGACCGCCGTCCTCGAGGCCGCACCGCCGGTCGCGCCCCCCGCGCCGTCCGCGCCGTCGGCCCCGCGAAACGCCGGTGAGCTCGCCGTCGAGCTGATCCGGCGCCTCAACGACGGTGAGGACGCGGTCGCCGAGCTCTTCGCGCCCGACGCGCACCTCTTCTTCCCGGTCGGCTCGGTACTGATCTGCCACCGCGGCCATCTCCAGCTGCACCGCCTCCTCGACTGGCTGCACGCCAACCTCGAGGAGCACACCTTGAGCATCGAGCGCGTCAGCGGGATCGAGACCAACGTCACCGTCGACTTCGACACCCGTGGCCGCGACATGTCCGGAGAGGACTTCGACCGGCCGGGGGCGATGATCGTGGAGGCGCGCGGCGGCCGCATCCGGATGGTGCACATCGCCATCGGGGAACGCCGGGCGGCCTGACCCCGCAGGCGCAGCGGCGGCGGTCCGGACCGCTACCCTTGTGCGTCATGAACGTGCTCCGCATCACCGGCCCGCAGCGGCTCGAGGGCACCGTCGCCGCCTCGGGCAGCAAGAACGCCGCGCTCCCCGCGATGGCCGCCTGCCTGCTCTCCGACCAGCCGGTCGAGCTGCGCAACGTCCCGCGCATCGAGGACATCGACACCATGGCCGCGATGCTCCGCGACATCGGTGTCGGCGTCGACCAGGCGCGCGGGTCGACGTGGCGGCTGCGCGCCAACCAGACGCCGTCGGTGCGCCCCGACGCCGAGCTCGCCCGCCGGCTGCGCGGCTCGGTGCTCATGCTCGGCCCGCTCCTCGCCCGCACCGGCGAGGCGCGCATCCCCCGCCCCGGCGGCGACGACATCGGGCTGCGCCGCCTCGACCAGCACCTCGTCGGGCTGCGCGCCATGGGCGCGACCATCGAGATCACCGACAACACCTACGTCGCGAGCGCGAGCCTCCCCCTGCGCGGTGCCCGTGTCGACCTCGACATGCCGACGGTGACGGGCACCGAGAACCTGATGATGGCCGCCTGTCTCGCCGAGGGCATCACCGCGATCGGCAACGCAGCCCGCGAGCCCCACGTCGTCGACCTCGCCCGCTGCCTCAACGGGATGGGCGCGCGGATCACCGGGGCCGGGACCGAGCAGATCGTCGTCGAGGGCACCGGCAGGCTCCTCCACGGCGTCTGCCACAGCGTGACCAGCGACTACGTCGAGGCGGGCACGTACATGGTCGCGGCGGCGGCGACCGGCGGCGACGTCACCCTCGAGCAGCTCGCCCCCGCCGACGTGCGCCCGCTGATCACCAAGCTGCGCGCTGCCGGCTGCGATGTCGAGGAGGGCACCACCCACGTCCGGGTCCACCGCGGCCGCCCGCTGCGCCCCGTCGACGTCACCACCTGGCCGCACCCCGGGTTCGCCACCGACTTCCAGCCGCAGTTCGTGACCCTGATGACCCAGGCGCAGGGCACGAGCACGATCAGTGAGGCGGTCCACGACAACCGCTTCCGTCACGTCGAGGAGCTGAGCAAGCTCGGCGCCCGGGTCACCATCGACGGTCGCAGCGCCATCGTCAGCGGACCCACGCCGTTGCGCGGCACCCTCGTGCGCGTGCTCGACATCCGGAGCGGCGCCGCGCTCGTGATCGCCGCATGCTGCGCCGAGGGGGTCACCGAGATCGAGGACGTGTACCACCTCGACCGCGGCTACGAGGCGCTCGTCGACAAGCTGAGGATGCTCGGCGCCCAGGTCGAGCAGGTGATCCGTCCTGTCGAGGTCGGCCGCTGGCTCGGCTGAGCCGGACCCTCAGGTCGGCCGGAGCGTCCTCTCCTCGGCGATTCCGTGGCGCACCGCCTCGAGCAGCGTCTCGCGGAACTCGGCGCGCCGCCGCGCGTCCTCGTCGGGGCCGAGCACCTCGCCGCTCAGCCGCGCGGCGATCCATGGCGGGGTCAGCCGCGCGACCTCGAGGCGGTCGACGATGACGGCCACCTCGGTGTCGCGGGCGTCGGCGACCTGGAGGCAGACGCGGTGGACGATCCCGGTGTGCCGGCACAGCCTCCAGCTCCGCTCCCAGGTCCGCTCGCGGGCGCGTGCCTGGTGCACGGAGTGGGCGGGCTCGCTCACGACCGAGTCCCCGGCGCCGGTCGCCATCAGCGCCGCCTCGACGCCCCCGGCGAGGTCACGGGCGAGCCATTCGATGAGACCTGGGGCGCGAGCCTCGAGGTCGGGCAGCACGGCCTCCTGCTCGTCCCCGAGCCGGGCTCGCATCACTCCGGCATGGCGCCGGCAGTACGGTCGGTCGCCGGCGGCCTCGACGTGCTCGGGGCACCACGCGGTCGGACACGCCCGGCCGCGGCGGTCGACGTAGGAGCACGCCACCACCGTCGTCGCGGCGCAGCCGGCGGCGGAGCAGGTGAGATCGTCCGGCATCGGTGCTCATCGTGCACCGTCGAGCCGCGCCTCCGCCGGAGGTCGGCGAACCGTGACGCGGCTTCAGCGTCCGGCGAACCGGTGGACCACCGCCATCAGCTCGTCGACCGCCTCCTCCCCCCGCCCGGCGGCGACGTCGTCGGCGACGCAGTGGGCGACGTGCTCGCGGAGCAGGAGGAAGCCGATCTTCTCGAGAGCCGCGACGGCGGAGCTGATCTGGGTGAGCACCTCCGGGCAGTAGCGCTCCTCGTCGACCATCCGGGCGATGCCGCCGATCTGTCCCTGCAAGCGGCTGAAGCGGGCGGCGAGGTCGCCCTTCGACGCCTGGTACGACCCCTTCCGAACCTTCGTCGCCACGGCCTGCCCTCCACGACCCGACCCGAGCGGATGCCCATGCCCTCCAGGGGCATTGTACCGGCGCCCCCGGAAACCGCTCCCCCGGCGCCGCAGGAGGGTTATCGCCCCTGCCAGATCGGGGCGCGCTTCTCGGCGAAGGCCACCGCCCCCTCGCGGGCGTCGGCGGAGGTGAACACGGGCCCGACGAGCTCCGCCTGCCGGTTCCACGCCTCGGACTCCTCCCAGTCGATCGCGGACTGCAGGATCCGCTTCGAGACGCGGACGGCGAGCGGCCCGTTGGCCGCGATCAGACCGCCGATACGCAGCGCGGCGTCGAGGGCGGAGCCGGGCTCGCTGAGCTCGACGACGAGGCCCACCTCGTAGGCGCGCTCGGCGGTGATCGGCTCGCCGGTGAGCGCCATCAGCATCGCGACGTGGTAGGGGATCCGCTTGGGGAGCCGGAGCAGCCCGCCCGCCGCCGCGGCGAGGCCGCGCTTGGTCTCGGGGATGCCGAGCTTCGCGCCCCGGGCGGCGACGATGAGGTCGCAGGAGAGTGCGACCTCGAGCCCACCGGCGAGGGCGAACCCCTCGACCGCGGCGATGAGCGGCTTCTCCGGAGGACGCTGGCAGATCCCCGCGAATCCGCGGTCGGTCCGCGGGGACTCGCCGCGCACGAACGCCTTGAGGTCCATCCCGGCGCAGAAGAAGCCGCCGGCGCCGGTGATGATCCCAACCTGGAGGCCGTCGTCGGAGTCGAGCTCGTCGAGCGCGGCGGCGACGCCGGCGGCGACCGCGGCGTTCACCGAGTTGCGCGCCTCGGGACGGTTGAGGGTGATGACGAGCACCCCGTCACGCCGCTCGGCGAGGACGGCGGCGGCGCTGGTGTCGGCGGTGGTCATGGCGTCGTCGTCCTCCGTCTGCCCTGCGCTGGAACGGCGCAGAACTATAGTCACAGGCGGGGTGCGGGCAGCCTCCGCGGCTCCGGCCCCATGCCCCGGACCGCGACCGGGCGCTCGTCGGTCCGGCGCCGGGCGAGGATGTGGATGTCGACGTCGCTGAGCGTCCACACGAGCTTGCGCAGCGTCCCCCGCGACCAGTGGCCGCTCTCGCGACCGCGGCTGAGCAGGATCTCGGTGGCGAGGATCTCGCGGGCGTAGGCCGCGATCGCGCCGGCGGGATCGGGATCGCGCAGGGTGACGAACTCGCCGCCGAGCTCGGCGGTGAGGTCGGCATAGGACTTCAGCTGGGCCTTCTCCTCGTCGGTGCGCTCGGCGGTGCGCACGGTGACGGCGCGGAACTCGCCGTCGAGGCTGCCGGAGAGCTTGGCGGCGCGGCGGATGAGGTTCTCGAGATGCGGACGCGGCGGGATGCATGCGACGACCCGCGCGCGCGCCTCCCACGGCCGCTCGATGCTGCGCTCGTGCATGTAGGCGACGAGGCGGCGGTCGGTGTGCTGGGCGACGATGCGGAAGGCCATCGTGCGCAGGGTCGTGAGCAGCTCGGGGCGGAAGTCGTCCTGCAGCGCCCGGGCCATCTCCGCGGGAGGGACGATGTCGCCGCGACGCAACCGCTCGTCGAGCACCGAGGGGACGACGTCGACGAGCTCGACCTCGTCGGCGAGGTCGAGGACGGCGTCCTCGACGAGCCGGGCGTCGGGAGGGCGCCTGAGCATGCCGCCCATCGCCGCCGCGGTGCTGCGCAGGTCGCAGAGGTGGAGCGTGGCGAGCACGGTGATCCCGGCGTCGAGGATCCGCGAGACCACCTCGGCGCGGACCAGCCCGTCCTCGGCGGCGCCGGCGAGGTCGTCGATGCAGACGACGTCGGGGCTGCGGCGGAGAAGGGCCACCACGTCGAGGCGACGGCGCTCCGCCGCGTCGGAGCGGCCGCCCAGGAGCTCGAGGCCGCTGAGCGCGCCCTCGCACTCGCGCCGCCCCGCCGTGTCGACGGCGGCGACGACGACATCGGTCCCGCGCTCGCGGCGCCGGCGCCCCTCCTCGAGCATCGTGGTGGTCGTGCCGACTCCGCGCGCGTATCCGAGGTAGATGCGCAGCGCGCCGCGGCGCTGGGGGGTGAGCTCGCGGAGCAGGTCCTCGGGCCGCCGCCGCTGCGACTCCCTGGGCGGTGGCGGCCGCTGACCGCGCGGCCTTCCCTCGACGCGCGCGATCACGTGGACGTCGACCCCGGGGAGCTCCTCGAGGATCCGCTCGAGCATGCTCTTGCGCATCCGGCGCCAGACCGCCGGTCGCTGAAGCGACTCGCCGAGAACCACGTGCCGGCTGTCGAGCTCCTTGGCGACGTCGAGCACCTTCGCGTTGACGTCGCGGGACTCGCGCACGATGAGCGAGCACTGGAGCAGGTCGGCGACCGCCCGGGTGCGGTCCACCGCCTCCTGCGTGCCCTCCGCCGAGCGCACCACCATCACCGCGGTGCAGAGGCCGCCGAAGACGCGGGCGATGCGCACCCCGCGGCGCATCAGCGCCTCGGAGCTCGCGCTCCCGGAGACCGCGACGAGAACGTCCTGCGGCGCAGGGCGCACCTCGCCACGGGCGCCGCCGGAACGCTGGACGACCAGACGCAGCGCGATCTCACGCAGCGCCGCGAGGTTCCCGGGGCGGAAGAAGTTGCGCAGCGCGAGCTCGACCTTGTCCGCCGCGTAGATGTTGCCGTGACCCATGCGCTTGCGCAGCGCCTCGGGTGCGATGTCGATGAAGTGCACGTCGTCGGCGCGGTCGAGGACGCGATCGGGGATCGTCTCGCGCACCGGGATCCCGGTGATGTGCTCGACGAGGTCCTTGACGCTCTCGACGTGCTGGACGTTGAGAGTGGTGACGACGTCGATCCCGGCGTCGCGCAGCGCCTCGACGTCCTCCCAGCGTTTGGCGTTCCGGACTCCGGGCGCGTTGGTGTGGGCGAGCTCGTCGACGAGAGCGATCTGCGGGCGGCGCGCGAGCACCGCGTCGAGGTCCATCTCCTCGAGCACGGTGCCGCGGTACGGGACCCGCAGACGGTGCACGACCTCGAGCTGACCGACCGCCTGCACGGTGCGCGGACGGCCGTAGGTCTCGACGAAGCCGACGACGACGTCCTCGCCCTCCGCCACCCGCTCCCGGCCCTCGCGGAGCATGGCGAAGGTCTTCCCCGACCCCGGGGCGGCCCCCAGGTAGACACGGAGCCGGCCTCGCGCCGGTGCGGCGCCGTCGCTCATGGTGTGAGCGTAGCCCGAGTCCTCGCCTCGCGGTTCGAGGACGGTCTGATCAGCCCGGGACCACCCCGGTCAGACCGGCTGCAGCGAGGCGCGCATCGCCGCCTCGAGGTCGAGCAGCCCCTTCCAGTCGAGGACGAAGACGGTGTTGTCCTGCTCGTCGATGAACTGGATCGGCCCGTAGTTCGTGAAGTAGAACACCGTCTCCTTCGGGAACTCGGTGGAGTCGTGGATGATCCCGTTCGGCTCGTAGCCGTAGTCGCCGGCGACCGCGGTGATGCCGCCGGCGCGGGCGCCGCCGCGGACGTCCATCTCACCGGAGATCATCAGGTACTCGCCGGCGCCGAGGTGGCGGTGGCGGGCGAAGGACGAGTCCGGCTGGCACTTGAAGAGCGCCGTCCAGATGCCCGTCTCCTGGCTGGCGCGGAGCAGCTTGAACTCGATCCCGGCGGTGTCGCCGAAGGGGAGCCACTGCTCGCCGTCCACATGGATGTAGGTGTCCTGGAGCTGCGCATTGCGCGCCGCGTCACGCGCCGTCGTCGAGTCGCCCATGTCCTGTGCCCTCGTGAGGTTGGACTTCGCTCCGCGATTATCGGCCGGTGAACGGCGGCTCACCAGGGGGGCTGCGGCGCCGGGATCCGCGCCAGCGCCGAGGTGACCTCGCCGAACCGCGCCGAGCCCGCGTTCCACTCGTTTGTGGCGGTCTCGAGCTCCTCGCGGCTGCGGGCGACGAAGTTCCACCACATGTGCAGGGTCTCGGCGAACGGCTCGCCGCCGACGAGGAGCGCCCGGGCGGGGCCGGCCGCGGCCACGCGCACCCGCTCGCGCCCGGGGCGCAGGTAGGCGAGCCGGCCCGGCACGACCTCCTCCCCGTCGAGGGTGAGCCCACCCTCGAGGACGACCAGGGCGTGCTCGAACCCGGGATCGAGGGGCACCTCGGCCTCGCCGCGGCCGAGCGCCAGCTCGGCGCCGACGAGCGGCGTGTCGGCGCGCGCGGGGGAGCGCTCCCCGGCGAGGGATCCGAGGATCACGGTCGCGGCCGCCGGCCCGACCCCGGCCCGGGGCAGGTCGGCGTGGTGCTCGAACGCCGGCGGACCGTCCCTCGTCGCGTCGGGGAGCGCCACCCAGAGCTGCACCCCGTGGGTCCGGCCGGTGTACGTCGAGGGCGTCTCCTCGGCGTGGGCGACCCCGTGCCCGGCGGTCATGAGGTTGAGCTGTCCGGGGTGGATGAGCTGCTCCGAGCCGAGGCTGTCGCGGTGGAGCACCTCGCCCTCGACGAGCCAGGTCACGGTCATGAGGCCGGTGTGCGGATGCGGCCCGATCCCCATGCCGGCGTCCTGCGGCCCGAAGTGGTCGAGGAAGCACCAGGCCCCGACGGTGCGACGCTCCCGCCGCGGCAGCGCGCGGCGGACGGTGGTGCCGCCGACGTCGGCGATCCGGCTGTCGCTCACCTCCAGCGACGGCACGGCGACTGCTGTCGTCGCGTCAGGTGCTGCAGTGTCGTCGGGCGCGACGGGTCCGCTCACTCTGCACAGCCTCCCAAAGTTCTCCGGATGTTAACAACTGTCCCCCACGGCCGTTCGCCGTTCCATCGCAACATGATGCATCGCGGCTGGCGCGAACGTTGTCATTGAGGGATTTCGCAAGAAGCGCGGCCCGGCTCTGTTGTAGCAACTGGAATCCGCTGGGACGGCCACACCGGCACGGAACTGCCGCGCCCGGTCGTGGGTTCGAGCCGGCGTGCACCGGCGCAACTGGACTGGACTTCTGGAGGCTTTTCTCGATGCGAGCTCGTACTCGTGTGTTTCCGCGCGCGCGAAGGACCGGAGCCGGATGGCTGGCGGCCGGCGCGCTCGTGGTCGGGCTGCCGCTCGGCAGCCTCGTCCTGCAGACGGGCGTGCAGGACGCGGCGGCCAAGGGGCCGAAGACGGCGTGCAACCTCGGCACCGGCAACGGCAACCTCAAGCACGTCATCAACATCATGTTCGACAACACCCACTTCACCCGGGACAACCCCAACGTCCCGAGCGACCTCGAGCAGATGCCCAACCTGCTCAACTTCATCGAGGGCAACGGCACCCTGCTGAGCCAGGAGCACACCCCCCTCATCGCCCACACCGCGACCGACATCCTCAGCAGCTTCACCGGTCAGTACGGTGGCGAGATGGGCCAGCCGATCGCGAACGGCTTCGGCTTCTACGACGACAGCAACACCGCCGCGTCCTTCCGGTCCTCCTTCGCGTACTGGACCGCGCGCCTCGGCGGCAAGACCGACAACACCCCCTTCATGATCACCCCGCAGGGGAAGAACGCCCCCGCCCCGTGGGTGCCCTTCACCCGCGCCGGCTGCGACGTCGGCAACGTCGCCTCTGCGAACACCGTCCTGGAGAACACCGGGTTCGACATCCCCGCGGTGTTCGGGACCAACAGTCCGGAGAACACCGAGCAACAAAGCGCCTTCGACATCCCCTGCGGCTTCGGCAAGAACCCGCCCTGCACCCCGACGCAGCTGAAGGCCAAGGCCCAGCCGGCCGCCGACTTCGTCGGCATCGGCATCCACTGCGCTCAGAACAACGCGGTGTGCGACAACACCGGCGCGGTGGGCGACGTGCTCCCCGACGAGCCCGGCGGCTACACCGGCTTCAAGATGCTGCAGGGCGCGAAGTACGCCGACCCGGTGATCAGCCCCTCCGGCCCGGTCACCGACCTCAACGGCAACGTCGTGACCGACTCGACCGGCAACGCCGGCTTCCCCGGCTTCGACTCGATGTCCGCCGCCACCTCGCTCGGCTTCGTCGCCGACATGCAGGAGCACGGCGTCCCGGTCACCTACGCCTACATCAGCGACGCGCACGACAACCATGCGACCGGCACCGCGTTCGGCCCCGGCCAGGCCGGCTACGTCGCCCAGCTGAAGGCCTATGACGCCGCCTTCGGCACGTTCTTCACCCGGCTCGCCCAGGACGGCATCACCACGGCGAACACGATCTTCACCTTCACCTCCGACGAGGGTGACCACTTCGTCGGCGGCCCGCCCTCGCCCGCCAACTGCGACGGCGTCACGGTCCCCTGCACCTACACCAAGATCGGCGAGCTCCAGGGCAACGTCACCACGATGCTCGGCGGCAACGCGGTGGCGCCGGCGGGGTGCAACACCCCCGCGAGCATCCCGCTCGACGTGCACAGTGACTCCGCGCCGAACATCTACGTCCGGTGCAACCCGTCCCAGACCGATCCCGCAGTCCGGACCATCGAGCGCGGTCTCGGGCACATCCAGGCGGTGAACCCGATCACCGGGGAGACCGACCACGTCACCAACTCGATCGCCGGTGTCGCCGAGATGAACGCGCTCCACATGATCACCGGCGACCCGAGGCGCAACCCGACGATGACGATGTTCGCCAGGCCGGACTACTTCCTCTGCGCCAGCGGGTTCTCCTGCCCGCAGACGGACAGCCAGATCACCGAGACCCCCGGCTTCGCCTGGAACCACGGTGACAACGCCCCGGAGATCAACACCACCTGGCTCGGCCTGGTCGGCCCCGGCGTGAAGCACAGCGGTGTCGACAGCACCACCTGGGCTGATCACACCGACGACCGTCCCACCCTGCTGGCGCTCGCCGGCCTCACCGACGACTACACCCACGACGGCCGGGTGCTCGTCGAGGACATGACCCAGCCGCAGCACGTCGGCAACGTCGCCGCCTACGAGCAGCTCGCCGGCGCCTACAAGCAGCTCGACGCCTCCGTCGGCATCTTCGGCGAGGAGACGCTGCGCGCCTCCACCGTCGCCCTCGAGAGCGGGGACGCGACCAACGACACGAAGTACACCACCTTCACCTCGGCGCTCACCGCGCTCGTCGCCCAGCGCGACGCGCTCGCGGCGCAGATCGAGCACCTGCTCGACCTCACCGGGGTGAGCCACGGTCACGTCGACACCCACTCCGCGGATCAGCTCACCGCGCAGGCGGTCCAGCTCCTCCAGGCGGCGGGGGAGCTCGGCGGGGGCGCGTAGTCCTCGGACGTTGACGGGGGGTCCACGACCCCCCGTCCAGCTCCGGCGACGCAATGCCCGGAGCTACCCCC
>DATKEY010000288.1:0-2275 GCA_035544475.1 Candidatus Dormiibacterota bacterium
CCGTCGAGGAGGCGGGCGTCGCAGAGCGGCTGGCGGAAGTCGATGCGGCGGCCGACCGCGGAGACGATGAGGTCGATGACGCGGAGGAGGTGGTTCTCGTCGTCGAAGCGCACGTCGGTGAGCAGGATCTTGCCCTCGCGCTCGACGTACACCATGTCGGTGCCGTTGACCATGATCTCGGTGAGGCTGTCGTCCTCGACGAGCGGGCGGAGCGGTCCCAGCGCCTCCAGGTAGCGCGCCATCTCCTCCGAGGTTCGGGAACTGCTGGGAGTGGTGATCACGGGTCGGTGCGCTCCTGCGGTGGCGGGGGTGAGGGCCTGGACGCGAGCCCGGCGCCGGCACGGCGGCGCCTCAGAGCATGCCCAGTTGCCCCGTTCGAGCGGATTCTCTGCCTCCCCACCGGGCACAGGAGGCCATCGCGACGGCTTCGATACGACCCGCACCGGCCTGTTGCAGTGCGTACGCAGCCGCCGCGAACGTCGCGCCGGTCGTGACGACGTCGTCGACCAGCCACATCGTTCCTCCCCCGAGACGGCCGCCCTCCCAGCGGAAGGCGGCGGCGAGGTTGTCGAGCCGCTCGGCCTCGCCGAGCCCCACCTGGGCGGGGGTCTCGCGCACCCTGCGCAGGCCTGCTCGTGGCGGTGGCAGCCGCAGCGCGAGGCAGAGCCCGGCGGCGGCCACCTCGGCCTGGTTGAAGCCGCGCAGGCGCCGCCGGCGCGCGCCGAGGGGCACGGCGACGACGGCCTCGGGAGGCCCGGCGGCGAGCAGGTCCGGGGCCAGCCGTTCCGCCGCGAGCGTGGCGAGGACGCGGATCGCAGGGCGCCGGCCGCCGTACTTGGCGGCATGGATGGCACCGCGGGCCGGCGGCGCCAGCGGCAGAGCGGCGCGGCAGACGCCGTAGGCGGCGGGGCGCGGCGGCGGCAGCGGGAGCGCGAGCGCGAGCTCGACGCAGACCTCGCAGAGGACGTGCGGTCCCGCTTCGTCGCACCCCGCGCAGCGGCGCGGCGCCACGGTGTCCACGAGGCGCGCGAGCGCCTCGGAGACCCCGGCGAGGATCCATGACGACATGACAGTGATTCTGCCAGCGCAGAATCAGCGCTCGGGCGACCAGGCCCTCCCGAACCAGCGCGCGGCGCGGCTCGAGCCGAAGTCCTGCTTCTCCCCGACGAGGTCGAGGGACGGCGCCCAGTACCGGCCGGTCGGCCGCGGCCCGGAGAAGAAGTCGATGTCGACACGGCCGACGCGTCCCGCGCCGAACTCGATGTAGCAGGAGCCGCGACCGTCGTACCCGGACGGCGTGCCTCCGCGGATCGCGGACGCGATCGCCACCGCCGCGACGCGCCCCTGCCCCTCGGCGAACACGCCCGCCTTGGGCACGCCGACCGAGCAGACGTCCCCGATCGCGTACACGCCCGGGAACCGCGTCTCCATCGTCGCGGGAGACACCGGCACGAAGCCGTCGGAGGCCAGGTCGAACACCGCGGCGACGACGTCGGGGACCCGATGTCGAGGGACGGCGAGGAACAGGTCGAACGGCATCTCGGTGCCGTCGTCGAGAACCGCGACCCGGCGCCCGGGTTCGAGGTGGGTGACCAGCCGGCCGGGATGGAAGCCGATGTCGCGCTCCGCGAAGGCGGCGAGCAGCGCCTGCGACGTCTCCGGCGACGGCGGCACCGGCGACGGGAGCGGGATGACGAAGTCGATCTCGCACGCGCCGCGCACCCCGCTCGAGGTCAGCAGGTCGTGGAGCAGCAGAGCGGTCTCGCTCGGTGCGGGCGGGCACTTGTACGGGGTGCCGCACACGCCGATCACCGCGCGTCCTCGCGAGAAGCGGGCCAGAGGTTCGACCAACGCGGTCGCGCCCGCGAGCGAGTAGAACTCGCTGCCGGCCTCGGCGAGCCCGGGTGTTCCCGGGACGTCGTAGCCGGCGCCCAGCGCGACGACGAGGAAGTCGGCGTCGTGGACGCCGGCGCCTGTGGTGACACGCTTCGCCGCCGGGTCGATCGAGACGACGGTCTCCCTGAGGACGCGCACCCCGGGCTTGACGATGTCGCGGTACTCGAGGTGGACCGCCTCCGGCGCCGTCCGCCCGAACATCACGTCGAGCTTCGAGAAGCCGAAGAAGAAGCTGTCACTTCCGTCGATGAGGGTGAGATCGAGGCCGTCGCCGAACTCGTCGGAGAGGAGGGTGGCGAGCTCCAACCCCCCGAACCCCGCGCCGAGGACGAGCACCCGGGGCTGCACCCGGGGGATCCTACCATCGCCTCCGACGCCC
>DATKEY010000289.1:0-11827 GCA_035544475.1 Candidatus Dormiibacterota bacterium
GGCCGCCCCAGCCGCCGAGGCGCCCTCCGGGGGTGGGGGCGACTAGTGGCATGCCCGCGGCCGCTCCGATCACCGTCTACGTTCGTCCCGGTGATCCCGACTCCGAGGCGGTGGTCGCCCACCTCCGCTCCCGGGGACACCGGTTCACCACCCGCGACGTCCACACCGATCCGAGCGCGTCGGCGGTGCTCTTCGGCCGTCTCGGACGGGTGGCGATCCCCGCCGTCCAGGTCGGCGAGCGGATGCTGGTCGGCTACGACCCGGTCCAGCTCGCCCGTTTCCTTCCCGCGCTCGAGGGCGACGAGCCGCCCGTGAGCTTCGGCGCGGCGGTGCGCTCGGTCAGCCCCGAGCTCGCGCGCGAGCGCGGGCTTCCCGCGCCCAGGGGCGTCGAGGTGGGCCCGGTGCGGCCGGACACGCCCGCCGCCGCGGCCGGGATCCGCACCGGCGATGTGATCACCGGTGTCGGCGCCTACACCCTCGCCGGGGGAGCCGACCAGTTCCGCACCGCGGTCGCCGCCCGGCGGCCCGGGGACACCATGACCCTCACCGTCCGCAGGGACGGTGACGACGTGGTGCTCCCTGTGACCTTCCCCCGGTCCGGCGACGGGGACGGAGCCCCGGCCGGCTGACTACCAGCCGGGAGGCGGCTCCTTGCGGT
Source organism: Candidatus Dormiibacterota bacterium (assembly GCA_035544475.1). Classification (GTDB taxonomy): domain Bacteria; phylum Chloroflexota; class Dormibacteria; order Aeolococcales; family Aeolococcaceae; genus CF-96. The sequence continues at coordinate 659 of DATKEY010000289.1, forward strand.
TGAGGAGCCTCACGAAGTCCTCCGCACGCGCCAGCGCCTCCCAGCGCCGGTTGAAGAAGTCCTGACAGATCATCCGGCCGTCGGAGAGGCTGGTCACCGTGACCGCCCACTGGTTGAGCGCGCGCGCGACCTCGACCTCGTGCGTGTCGGCCTCGTTGCGCAGAACCACACCACTCGGGGCGGGGCGCCGTCCGCGATCGTTGCGTCGGGGAGCGACCATAGCCATTGCGGTACCTCCTCCCGGAGCCGGTTCACGGTCGGCCACAGCACCCCTCTCGCTGCGGGCCCGAGGCCGTGGGTGGGGAACGTCCAGGGCGTGCGGTAGGCCGGGGGGGCCGACCGCCAGCAGGTATCTTCCCGCATTCCGCTCCGAGAGAGAAGTCTTTCTTTTCCCCCCGCGGAGGGTTCCTACACCCCCAGGTCGAGCTGGCCGGGGGGCGCCTCGAGGTCGGCCCCGGCGGCGGTGACCCAGGCGGGGAGCCGTCCGTCGCGTTCGCGGAGGGTCTCGAGGACCGGCGGCGGCGGGGTGGGCAGCGGCACCTCGAGGAGGGCGGCGAGGTCGAAGGCGTTCACCACGGCGTAGTTGGAGCGGTTGTTGTTGAGGATCACATGGACCGGGACCCCCGCATCGGCCGCGGCCCGGATCGCCGGGACCCACTCGCGGAGCTCCGAGGGGCGGTAGAGGTAGTCGAAACGGTCCCGGCTGCTCGCAGCGTCGCGGATGTACCAGGTGCCCCGGTTGCGGCCGTGGAAGCGGGCGATCGCGAGCCGCGGCGAGGTCACCGCGAGCACCGGTGGGGCGGTGGCGTCGCCGATCTGGGGAGCATCGACCCCGACGTAGGTGGCGTCGAGCTCCGCGAGGAGCTCCCGGGTCGCGGGCCAGGCGTCGCCGTAGAACCAGGAGCGGTGGCGGAACTCGATCGCCACGATGTCCTCGGGGTGGCGCTCGCGGGCCTGGGCGATCGCCTCCCGGGCGGCGGGGGTGTTCTTGAACCAGGGCGGGAACTGGTAGTGGACCGCCACCAGCCGGCCCGCCTCGCGCAGCGGGGCGATCGCCGCGAGGAAGTCGCGCTCCTCCTCGGGCGTCGCCGCCCGCGGCCGCCCGCCCTCACGCTCGTGCCCGGTCAGCGAGCGGTAGGCCTTCACGTTGAAGCGGAAGCCGGGCGGGGTGCGCTGCAGCCACCCCTCCACGGTGCTGAGCCGGGGGATGCCGTAGAAGGTGGTGTCGACCTCGACGATCGGGAAGAAGCGCGCGTAGTAGGTCAGCTTCTCCCGCTGCCGGGCCCCCTTCTCGAGCGCGGGCGGATAGAAGCGCTCGTGGTCGGCCCAGTTCGCGGTGCCGACGAGGATCTCGGCCATCGCAGGCCGATCATCGCCGAGCGGGGAGGCAGGGGGGAGTCCCCCCCGCCGGTGGGCGCGTCAGCTGCCAGGACGTCGGAGCGGCGTGCCCGGCTACGCTGTCACGCGATGCGCCCCCTCGCCGAGCTTCGCGACCTGGCCGTGCGCGCCGTCGAGGCGGCGGGGGAGGTGGTGACCGCCTGGCGTGCCCGCGACGGCGCGCTCGAGACCGAGAGCAAGGGCCGCGGCGACTACGTCACCGCGGCCGACCGCGCCGCCGAGGCCGTCGCCCTCGAGGTGCTCGCCGCCGGCGCGCCCGAGATCGGCGTGCTCGCCGAGGAGTCCTCCGCCGACGAGGCGGTCGGCGAGGGCCGTGGCCCGCTCTGGGCGGTCGACCCCATCGACGGCACGACGAACTTTCTGCGCGGCTTCCCCGTCGTGGGGGTGAGCGTCGGCCTGCTCGTCGACGGCCTCCCCGCCGCCGGGGCGGTCGCCGCCCCCTTCACCGGCGACCTCTGGAGCGGTGCCCGGGGCCTGGGCGCCCACGACCGTCGCGGCCGCCGGCTCCGGGTCGCCGGGGACGGCAGCGGGGTGGTCGCCACCGGCTTCCCCTTCCGCCGGCCCGAGAACCGCGATCGCTATCTCCGCGTCTTCGAGGCCGCCTTCCCCGAGGTCGAGGACCTCCGCCGCGCCGGTGCCGCCAGCCTCGACCTCGCGTACTCCGCCCAGGGCGCCTTCGACGGCTACTTCGAGCTCGGTCTCTCGCTCTGGGACGTCGCCGCCGGCTCGCTCCTCGTCCTCGAGGCGGGGGGCGTGGTCACCGACTGGGCCGGCGACCCGCACGGGGTGTACCGCACGGGCGACGTCCTCGCCGGGGCGCCCGCCTGGCACGAACGCATGCTCGACATCGTCCGCGGCGCGGGCTCCGCGCATGCGGTGACCTGAGGAGAACGCACCGGCATGGTCCTGTCCCGCCGCGCCGCATGGTTCCTGGTCGGCCTCGCCGTCTGGAACCTCTACGTGTGGGTCACCTTCGTCCGCAACGTCTATCCGGACCACCACCTCGACGGCTTCTTCCTCGTCCACGTCGTCGTCGGAGCGGTGAGCGTCGCCCTCGCCGGGGTCGCCGGCGCTCTCGGGGTGAAGGCGCTGCGGGCGTACCGGGCGACCCGCCGGTGACCCCACGGCCGACCGCGGGTGTAACCCCTGACAGGCATGACGGTTTAGGGTGTGCAGCGTGACCGACGTGACCTCCGCGCCCGCCACCGCCCCGGCGCTCCTCGCCGGCAGGCGCATGCTCGTGACCGGCGTGCTCACCCCGCGCAGCATCGCCTTCGCGATCGCGGACGCCGCCCAGCGCGCCGGTGCCGAGGTGCTGCTCACCTCCTTCGGACGCGCGATGACGATCACCGAGAAGAGCGCCCGCCGCCTCGACCCCGTCCCCGACGTCCTCGAGATGGACGTGACCCGGACCGACCAGGTCGCCGGCGTCGCCGCCGAGGTGCGCCGCCGCTGGGGCGGGCTCGACGGCGCGGTCCACGCCATCGGCTTCGCACCCGAGGACTGCCTCGGCGGCGGCTTCATGACCGCTCCCTGGGAGTCCGTCGCCACCGCGATGCAGGTGAGCGCGTACTCGATGAAGACCCTCGCCGCCGAGCTCGCCCCGCTCATGCCCGCGCGCGAGGCGGGCGGTGGGGCGCTCGTCGCGCTCACGTTCGACGCCGCCGTCGCCTGGCCCCTCTACGACTGGATGGGGCCCGCCAAGGCGGCGCTCGAGGCGGTGGTGCGCTATCTGGCGCGTGATCTCGGTCCCCGGGGGATCCGCGTCAACTCCGTCGCCGCCGGCCCCCTGGAGACGATGGCGGCGAAGTCGATCCCGGGGTTCAAGGGGCTCAAGGACCGCTGGGCAGAGCAGGCGCCACTGGGGTGGGAGAGCGCCGACAGCGGCCCGGTCGCCGACGCCGTCCTCTTCCTGCTCAGCGGCATGGCGCGTGCCGTGACCGGAGAGGTGCTCCACGTCGACGGCGGCTACCACGCACTCGGGGCGCCGATGGGAGTAGGGACATGACGAGCGGCAACGGCAACGGGTCGGCGCCGGCGCGCCGGGTTGTGGTCACCGGCCTGGGCGCGATCACACCCATCGGCAACGACTGGCACGCGACCTGGGAGGCGTGTCGCGAGGGCCGCAGCGGCGTCGGTCCGCTGCGCACCTTCGACCCCGGCGAGCTCCAGCTCCCGGTGCGGATCGCCGGCGAGGTCAAGGGCTTCGACCCCGCCGAGGCGCTGGGGAGGAAGGAGGCGCGGCGCACCAGCCGCTACATCCAGCTCGGCATGGTCGCCGCCCGCGAGGCGGCCGCCGACAGCGGCTTCGACATCGCCGCCGAGGCCGAGGACGTCGCCGTCATCGTCTCCTCCGGCGTCGGTGGCCTCGACATCATGGAGAACGAGACCCTGGCGCTCCACAACCGGGGCTGGCGCCGGGTCTGGCCCTTCACCGTGCCGACGATGATCGCCGACATGGCGGCGGGGATGGTCGCCATCGACCTCGGCGCCAAGGGGCCGAACTTCGCCATCGTCAGCGCCTGCTCGTCGGGCGCGCACGGCATCGGCGAGGCGGCGGAGATCATCAAGCGCGGCGACGCCGTCGCCGCTCTCGCCGGCGGCACCGAGGCGGGGATCACCCCGATCGCGGTCGCCTCCTTCGCGATCACCCAGGCCCTCTCGACGCGCAACGACGACCCCGAGCGGGCCTCGCGACCCTTCGACAAGGACCGCGACGGCTTCGTGCTCGCCGAGGGCGCGACCGTGCTCATGCTCGAGGAGCGCGAGCACGCCCTCGCCCGCAACGCGCGCATCTACGCCGAGCTCGTGGGCTATGGCGCCACCGCCGACGCCTCCCACATCACCGCGCCCGATCCCGACGGCTCCGGGGCGATCCGCTGCATCCGGCGCGCGCTGCAGCGCGCAGGGCGGCGTCCCGACGAGGTCGGCTACATCAATGCCCACGGGACGAGCACGCCGCTCAACGACGTCGCCGAGACCCGGGCGTTCAAGGCGGTGTTCGGCGAGAGCGCACCCCGGATCCCGATCTCCTCGTCGAAGTCGATGACCGGCCACCTCCTCGGCGCCGCAGGCGCCTTCGAGGCGATGGTGTCGATTCTTGCCATGTACGACCACTACCTGCCGCCGACCATCAACCTCGAGAACCCCGATCCCGAGTGCGACCTCGACTACGTCCCCAACGTGGGGCGCCGGGCCGACCCGACGCTGGCGATCAGCACCTCGTTCGGGTTCGGCGGCCACAACGCCTGTCTCGCCTTCGCGCTCGACCAGGAGAAGTAGGCGCGGTGGCGGCGGGAAGGGAGGAGCTCGAGGTCGGCGCGGGCCGGATCGGGATCGAGCGTGCCGACGTCACCACCCTCGACGTCGACGCCGTCGTCAACGCGGCCAACAGCCACCTCGCCGGGGGCGGTGGCGTCGACGGCGCCATCCACCGCGCCGCGGGGCACGGTGAGCTCCAGGAGGAGCTCCACCGCCGCTACCCCCAGGGATGCCCCACCGGCTCGGCGGTGATCACCTCGGGACACCGGATGCGCGCCCGGCACATCGTCCACGCCGTCGGTCCGCGCTGGAGCGACGGGCGCGCTGAGGAGTGCGAGACGCTGCTGCGCTCGGCGTACCGCACCGCGCTCGCCCTCGCCGCCGCCGAGGGCTGCGCCACGGTGGCGACGCCGTCGATCAGCACCGGCATCTACGGCTTCCCGATCGAGCGCGCCGCGCCGATCGCGCTGGCCGCGGCGCGCGAGGCGCTCGAGGAGGAGGGGACGCCGCTTCGCGAGGTGCGCTTCGCCCTGTTCTCGGACTCCGATCTCGAGGTGTTCGCCGCCGCGCTCGCGACGACGGCGCCGCGGTGATCCGCCGCTGCGTCGCCGGGCTCGCCGTCGCCGCGGCGCTCGTGGCCGGCGCGGGGGTCGCCCATGCCGCGCCGCCGCCCGCGGCCCCACCGCCTCCCGCCGGCCCCGCGCCCGGTGGCGCCGGCGCGGCCGGGCTCGAGGCCTCGCAGCTGCAGACCTGTGTCAGCTGCACCTCCGTGTCCGGCGGTCCGGAGGGGCCGGAGGCACACGCGACCGCGCTGCGGGTGCTCGGTCACGACGTGTCCGGCGGCCACAGCCGCGGGGGCAGCTCCGAGCGCGACGCGCTCGTCGCCCTCCCGAGCAACCCGGTGTTCGACCTCGCACTGCTGAGCTGGGAGACCGGGACGGAGGTCGGCCAGGCCCCGGCGGCGCAGTCGCGTTCCGCGGTCGTCGACGCCGGCGTGCTCCCCTCGGGCGAGGACTCGACCACCGGCGGCCTGCTCACGGTCGCGGTGCTCGAGAGCTTCAGCGACGCCGCCTGGTCCCCGTCCGGGGCGCACGGCTACGGCGCGAGCAACGGCGCGGACATCGGCGTCGCCGACGACGCGGTGGTGGTCATCCTGCTCCACTCCCAGGCGACGAGCGACGGCCACGACAACACCTACATCGCCTCGGTCGACGGCGAGGCGGTCGGCGGGAGCGCCGGCGAGAGCTCGGGGATGCCGCTGGGGGTGCCCGGGGTGCTGAGCGCGACCCTCTTCGGCGTCCACGCCGGGGAGAACGCCGGCAGCGCGGCGGTCGGCAGCGTCGACCGTCTCCTCGAGATGCCTCCGCCGGTGGCGGGGGTGCTCTCCTCGGCGGCGCACGGCGTGCGCACCCCGGCGGCGTCGGGCTCCACCACCGCGGCGGCGCGGACGCCGTCGCCGGGCGAACCCACCGCGGCCGCGTCTGCTCGCGGGGCGACGAGCGTCCCCGCGACCGGGGCCGGCCTGGCGCTCGTCGGGGTGGTTCTCACGATCGCGGGAGCCTCCCTCACGGCGTCCGCGGCGCGGATCCGGCGGCGCCCTGCAAGAACCTGACGCCGCCGCCGTTTGCACGACTGTGGGCTCGGAGCGAACGCCCCGACCACACTGATCACGCCGCTATCCCGGCAGTACGGGCACTCGATCCGGCGGAACGTCCGCCAGGCGTCGGGGCACCAGCTGGGGGTGCCAGCCCGCGACAGCCGGGGGCAGGACGGGGCGGGACCGCCGCGGTCCCGCCCTTCTCATTCCACCCCATCCCGTCAACGTCGACTGAGCGCCTCGACCTCTGCAGCGGTGCGGAGCGCGACGACCTGAGCGAAGCCCTCGGTGTCGAGGGTGGCGAGCCCGCGGTCGAGAAGGCGCCGCTGTGCCTGGACGACGTCCGCGCCGACCGCGTCGTCGCCGCGGTCGCGGTCACGTTGCTCGCAGACCGTGGAGGGGAGGTCGAGGACCACGGCGATCGCCGGCCGCGAGTACCGGCCGGCGGTGGCCACGAGGGTGCGGCGCGAGCGGGGCTGCACGTTGGTGGCGTCGACGACGGTCGTCCGGCCCCGGCGCAGCCGGGTGGCGACGAGGAGGTGGACGAGCCGGAAGGCGTCGGCGTCGGCGTCGCGCGCCCGCGGGTCGTCGGCGACCAGCCCGCGGCAGGCGTCGGAGGAGACGATCTCGGTGGGGAGGAAGTGCCGCCGCGCCAGCGTCGACTTCCCCGACCCCGACGTGCCGATCAGAACCACCAGGCACCCGTCGGGGATGTGCACGTCCACCGCCGCGGGGCTCTCAGCGCCCGCGCAGCAGCAGCAGCGCGTAGGCGGCGATGCTCGAGGAGTCGCGCACGACCCCGCGGGTGATCAACTCCTCGAGCTCGGCTCGGCTCACCCAGCGCTGGCGCATGTCCTGCTCCTCGGGCTCGCGCCGCACCGGGCCGGGGGTGAGGCCGGTGGCGAGGAAGACGTTCATCCCCTGGCTGCTGTGGCCGGGCCCCTGGTACAGGTATCCGAGGTGCTCGAGGCTCTCGGCGCGCAGCCCGGTCTCCTCGGCGAGCTCGCCCCGGGCGAGCTCGCCGGGGTCGCCGTCACGGCGGTCGGGGAGCGTTCCCTGGGGGAACTCCCACGACCGCGCCGACACCGCGTAGCGGTACTGCTCGACGAGGTGGAACCCGCCGCGCTCGTACGGGATCACCAGCGCGAAGTCGGGCTTGTCGACGACGCCGTAGACGCCGACCGAGCCGTCGGAGCGCTCGATCTCGTCCTCGCGGACGCTCATCCAGCGATTCTGGTAGACGGTCCGCGTCGAGAGGCGGCGGATGCCCTGCACGCTCCCAGTGTGATCAGCCGGCGGGGTCCTCGGCGAGGAGCTCGAGCAGCCGCTCCGGAGGCCGGGCGATGATCGCTCGGTCGCCGCGCACGAGGATCGGCCGCTGGAGCAGGATCGGGTGGGCCACGATCGCGTCGAGGAGGGCGTCGCGGCCGGCGGTGGCCAGGCCCAGGTCCGCGTACTGCGGCTCCTTCGCGCGCATCATCTCCCGGGGATCGTCGATGCCGAGCATCCCCATGAGCCGTTCGAGCTGGTCGCGACCGGGGCGCTCGGTCAGGTACTCGACGATCCGCACGGGCACGCCCCGCGCGTCGAGCAGCCGGCGGGCACCGCGGCAGTTGCTGCAGGCGGGGTTGAAGTAGAGGCAGGCGTCGTCGCTCATCCCGGCATGGTGGACCGCTGGACCGAGGCCGCGCCGGCCGTCAGCAGCGGCCCGATCGTCGCCGCGATGTCGTCCGCGCGGCCGATGACGGTCGACCCGGAGCTCGCCGGTCGCGGCGGCGACGAGGCAGTCCAGAGGGCGTCGGGGCGGAAGAGCGCATAGGCGTCCCAGTCCCCACCGTGGAATCCAGGGTCGTTGCCGACCAGCCAGTCGCCGGCGATGTCGTCCCCGTCCCAGAGGTGGGTGACCCTCCTGTCGACGAGCCCGGCCGCGTCCCACTGGTCACGGGAGTCGAAGAAGCGCTTGTCGGTCCAGATGGCGTACACGCGCAGCCGTGCGCTCGGATATCGCTCGAGGACGTTCTGCTGCACCCAACTGGCGCCGTCTCGACAGGTGGCTCAGGTCGGCGAGAGGACGAGGACGAGGCGAGTGGACCCGGCGTCGGCGTCGAAGAGGTCGCGCAGCTGGGCGACGCCGCGCAGATCGGTGAGGGTGACACCCGGGGGCGGGGTCGCATGCGCGAACCACTTCTTCTGCACGACCCAGCCCGCCGCGAGGAGGAACAGGACGAGGCCGACGGCGCCGAACGCAAGCCTGCGCGGCGGCTTGGTGGAGGCGGCCATGGGCGGAAGCCTACTGGGCCGCGCCGGGCGTGTGGGGCCGCCGCCGTCGCCGGCGGCGGCCCCAGCGTGCCCTCAGTGGCTGGTCTTGGGGATGAACGCCTCACCGTGCGGGTTGGAGAACCCGGTGATGAGCGGCTTGTTGGTGGCGAAGCCGGAGGACGGATTCACGGTCGTGTCGATCGTGCCCGTGTACGCGATGACCTGAGAGTCGTTGGGCGCCGAGGAGAGGTACTTGGTGGTGTCCCACTGCTTCGACTTGATCGCGTAGACCGCGCCGGTCTTGGTGGTGTCGGAGACGAGCAGCGTTCCCGACGGGCTGGTCGGGAGGATCGTGTCGTCCATCTGGTTGCCGATCGGGAGCGTCGACACGCTCTGGGCGGGGCCGCCCGGGCCGGAGATGAACACGAGCTGCGCGTCCGCCTGGTCGTCGAGCTGCAGGTCGCCCGCCCGAGCACCCGACGGGACCACGTACATCGAGTCGGGGTCGGTCAGGTTCAGGTTCGCCGAGCTGAAGAGCACAGGGGTCGTGTCCACGCTGTCGGTCGCGTTGTCGAGCGTGGCGCTGACGATCGCCGGAAACACGTTGACACCCGCGCCGTTCAGCGTCGGATTCGACGCGGAGATGAAGGCCTTGCCGCCGAGGAAGGCGATGTCGTCGAACCCGCCACCGCCGTTGACGCTGGTCATCGCGTACTGCTTGGTCGTGCCCGCGACCGGGTCGATGGTCGTCAGATGCGGGTTGGCGTCCTCGTTGGAGAGCACCCAGACCAGCCCGGTCGACGGATCGACGCGCACCCCGTCCACGTGACCGAGGACGGAGAAGGTGGCGCGGAGCTTGCCCGAGAGGCTGTACTCGACGACGGTGCTCGACAGCCCGTCGCTGCCGTCCTTGGCGGTCGTGTTCTGGTATCCGACCCAGACGTGGTTGCCCGCCAGCTCGACGGAGTCGGGGTTCCAGAAAGCGGCGGTGGCCTTCGCGAAGACCGAGACGCTGAATCCCTTCGGCGCGGTCGGCAGCTTCGCCTTCGTGCTGTGCGCGCTCACCCCGATCGACGAGGCGGCGGCCGCCCCTCCGACCGCGATGGCGACGGCGGCCGCGGCGATCCCGCGGCGACCCTGTGCAGGTGCCATGTCGAATCTCTCCCTTCCCATTCCCAGTTGCCGGGCGCCGCCGTCGATCGGCGACGCCTTCCATGGCGGCGAGAGTTCGAACGGCCGGTCGGGCGATGAACCTGCGCTGAACGAGGTTAGGGTTCGATTAATTGACGGGTCGGATCCGGGGTCCGGCGGCCTGTGGCGGGTCTCTCCGCCGGCTCACCGGGGTGGGGTCAGCAGCTGCAGGTGTTCCCCTCGACCACTCCGCTGCATGCGGCCCGGCGCTTGTAGGGCGTGGAGCAGCAGGCAGCGCTGCACACCCCGCCATGACACCTGCCGGTGCACAGCGCGTCGACGCCCAGTGGCCTCAGTCCGAGCGCCGCGGCCCCCATCCCCACTACGCCGGTGGCGATCAGCTTCAGGGCACGCCGCCGGGGCAGGGCGCCCGCGAGGACCCGGGTGATCCCGTCGAACTGCTCGTCCATCCACCCCTACATCCGGCCGCCCGAGGGAGACCGCTCACCCGAGGACCCTACCAGCAGGGTGCTCGGCGAGTCGGCGCCGAAGGTGTGGCACGCCTCCACGCTCTCGCCCGCCCCGCTCGTAGCGGCCCCAGCAGGCGCGGGCTCAACATGGGGACGTGCTGGTGCTGATCGGAGGCGCTCGACGTGCGGTCGGGGTGCTGATCGTGGCCTGCCTCACTTTGGTGGCGTGCTCCTCGTCGACCCCGACCACGACAGTTGCCACGCCGGCGCCCGGGGGGGCGATGGAGCTGGATCTGGACCAAGGCGCGACAGACATCACCGTCCGCGCCGCCGACGTCGGCGCCGACCTCTACCGGGTCAGCGTGAACCCCGAGTCCGGCCAAACCCCGAAGGTGACCAGATCGGGCGCGACGGTCCACGTCGGGTTGCAGCAGAGCGGCTCGGGTGACGGCCCGTCATCACTCCAGATCGATCTCGATCCCCACGTGCGCTGGGTGCTACGCCTCAACGGCGGCGCTCACATCGAGAACGTGGACATGAGCGGCGGCCGGCTGGCCGAGTTGGACCTGCTCGCAGGGGCGACGCGGTGCGACCTGCGCTTAGGGCCCGCGCAGGGGGTGGTGCGTGTGAGATTCACCGGGGGCGCGACGGAGCTCTACGTACACCTCCCTGGCGGGGGGGCCGCGCACATCACCCTGGTGGTGGCAATCCCATCGGTACGGATCGACGGGAGCCAGCTCCCCGTGGGCCGCCCGGCGCAGGAGATCGCGGTGGGGGACGCCTCGGCTGCGGATCGCTACGTCGTGGACGTGGCGGCCGGCGTATCCACACTCACTGTGGACCACGGCTGACGGCGACCGGACGCGGAATTCGTTCGAGTGGCGGGCATTTCGAGGGTCGGCGAGTCCACCCGAGTCCAGGCGAATCCGGCTGGGTTGCTCTCCTGGTTACTCTCAAGCAGGTCGGCGGGGAAGAGTTGCCGGATCGTCATCGACGGGCGCCCGTCAAGGGCCCACGCTCGTCTGGACATGACAAGGCTACGGCGACTCGGGC
>DATKEY010000290.1:0-4414 GCA_035544475.1 Candidatus Dormiibacterota bacterium
GACCGCCTCGAGGACGCCCTGCTCACCGGGGTGCGCCTCGTCCACGAGACCAACCTCATGGTGCTCGGGGCGCTCGGCGACAGCCTGCCGACCCCGCCGTGGGTCGACCTCGTTCCCGCCCTCCCGCGGCTGGTCGAGCACAGCTTCCGCTTCACCGCGCGCCTGCTCGAGCTGCAGCGCCACTACGCGTTGGAGTACCTCAGCCTTCTCGGCGCCCCCGAGCCGGTTCGCCGCCGCCCCGCCGCCTGACGGCGGGGCTCACCCCCCCGCTGCGGGGAGGTCGCGGCGGTAGCGCACCGTGGCCGCGCCGGCGACGCCCTCGCACTCGTCCCGGCGGGCGCCGTCCGGGGCGAACCCGGCAACCTCGTAGAAGCGCCGGGAGCGCGCGGCGCTCTCCAGCACCCACAGGGTCACGGTCTGCGAGCCGCGCTCCCGGAGGTCGGCGATGGCGCGCTCGAAGAGGGTGTTGCCGACCCCGAAGCCGATGAGGTCGGGCTCGACGTAGAGGCCGTACACCTCGTCGCGCTCCGCGGGTGCGTCGGCGTCGCGGGACGGGCCGGTGTGGCAGTAGCCGACGACCTTGCCGCCGCCGAAGGCCACCCAGAGCCGTTCCTCGCCGGCCTCGCCGCGGGCGATCGCCTGCCACCTCTCCTCGTCGAGGGGGAGCGCGTCGAGCATCTCGTCGGGGAGAGCGCCGCGGTAGGCGGCCTGCCAGGCCCGGGAGCGGAGCGCGCCGATGGCCCAGCCCTCGTTCTCGACGGCGGGTCTGACCTCGACCACGGACGGATCCTCCTCGGCGCGGATCGGACGGCGGCGACGGGCGATGGACTATACGCACGCCCACCCGCTCGCGGTAGCTGCGGGTACCCTCCACCGGTGCGCATCCGCCTCCGTCCCGCGGCGGCCGCCATCGCGGTCCTGCTCGCCGGGTGCGGAGGCGGCGGCGCCCCGGCGGCCCCGCCGGTGCAGGACCACGTCCACTCCGCGGTCCCGGGGCACGCCCCCGGGGAGATCCTGCTCGGCACCCACTTCGGCCTGCGGATCTCCACGGATGGGGGCCTCACCTGGCCCGCCGCCGGCGACCTCGGTCACAGCCAGATCCGGCTGCTCACCGCCGCCGGCGGCGGCTACGTCGCGGTCACCGGAGCGGCCGACGGCAGCTCACGGACCATGGTCTCGGCCGACGGCCGCCACTGGAGCGGCGTGAGCGGGCTGCCCGCCGGCCGGCCGGTCGGCGTCCTCGTCGCGGGAGCCACGCCCGGATCGGTGTGGGCGGAGGTCTCCGGCGCCGGCATCCACGCCAGCGACGACGGCGGTCACAGCTGGCACGTGGTGCTGCCCACGCCGTTGACGATCAACGACCTCGCCGCCGGGGTCGACGGTCCCGGCCTGCTCGCCTACGCCACGAGCGCCGGCGTCTTCCTCGCAAGCGGCCCTCAGCTCTCTCTCCTCGGCGAATCCCCGTGGCTCGAGGGCGACGTCCAGGCCGTGCACCGGTGGTCCTCCTGCGCCCGCTGCCTCGTCGCCACCCTGTCGGGCGCGGTCGCGACGAGCGCCGACGGCGGCCGCCGCTGGATCTCCCACCCCACCGCGCTCCCCTTCACCGACGTGCTCTCGTGGGGCGGAGGCGGCGCCGCCCTGCTCGGGGTCGCCCCGGCGCCGGCGTCCCCGGCCCACGGCCTCTACCTCTCGACCGACGGCGCCGCGACCTGGAGCCGCGTCATCGACGCACCCCTCGTCGACCACCTCCTCCTCCCCGACGCGGCGGGGACGCCGCTCCTGGCCTTCCGCTGGGGGATCGACGTCTACCGCAGTGTCGACGCCGGCCGGACCTGGAGCGACGAGGGTCCGCTGAAGGGCTGACCGCCGGCGCAGGGCGGTCTGCCGGCGCCGTTGACGCCGCCGGCCCGGCACGCCACAGTCGGGGCATGCAGCGGCGGCTCTGCGCGCTCCTGGTCGTGGCCCTCCTCGTCCCCCTGACGGTGCTCGGCGCGACACCGGCGCGCGCCCAGGGCGGCGCCGTCTGCACCTTCGCCGCCGACTTCAGGGTCGCGCCCGGGTTCTCCAGCACCCCGAGCAGGGGGACCTTCACGACCCGCGGGGAGACCGGCACCGTCGACTGCGTCGGGCTGGTCTTCGGGCAGGAGGTGCTCGGCGCCGGGACCTTCGGGTTCGAGGGCGTGTACGGCACCGGCCCCTCGGGCGGCGACACCTGCTCCGACGGGCAGGGTCGGGGCACGTTCTCGATGCACATCCCGACGAGCCTGGGGATCATCCACGCCCAGGGCACCTTCACCGAGTCGTTCATCGGCAACGGCGGACAGTTCGTCGGCCAGGCTCCGGTGATGGAGATCAGCTGCCTCTACGAGTTCCGGCCCACCGAGGGCGACTGCGTGACAACCCCGGCGAGAGCCGAGACGATGACCGGCCAGGGCGGGATCGTCGCGTAGTCGGTCCGGCCGCCGCGCCTACCGCCCCGCCAGCCAGATGACGAGGGCGAAGATCCCGACCATGACCGCGACGAACACGACGAGGTCGCTGATCCCCAGGGAGTTCGCCGGTGCCCGCCGCCTCATCAGGGTCCCCCCGGACGCCTCTGCCCATGAGGGCTATGGTGCGCCTTCGGCGCCAACAGCAGTCAGCGGCCGGACTGCGCCGCGGCGGTACGGCGGACGAGGATGACGAGCGCCACCGCGGCGGCCCCGTCCACGGCGACGAAGAGCACGTAGAGCCACCGCGGAGAGCCCGCCGGCGACGGAGCGGGCGCGGCCGGCTGGGTCGCCGGCTCGATCGGAGGCAGTGGGACCCCGGTGACCGGCGGGGCCTCGACCGGGGGCGCGGCGACCGCCACGGATCGGTCGATGCGGGTCACGACGATGGTCGACGGCGGGGCGGCCGGCCCCGGAGCCGCAGGGGCCGCCGCGACGTGGCCGGCGGCGGGAGCGGCCGGCGCGGGCGCCGCGGGCGCCGCGTGCTTCGGCGCCGCCGGGGCGGCGGAGGCGCCGATCGGAGCCCGGGGCGCGGGCTGGACCGGTGCCGGGGTGGCGAGCGGGAGCAGGCAGGCGCCGCCGACGCCGGCGACGCACGTCGGGGCGAGGAGGCAGACGGGGAGCAGGCAGACGCCCTCGGCCTTCGAGATCGAGACGAGCCCGCGGTGGTGGGTCGGCGCGGCCGCCGCGGCACCCGCGTACGGAGGCGCGACGAGGGTGAGCTGGAGGGCGATCACCGCCATGTAGCCCGCGCACGCCGCGGCCACGGTCCAGGTCATCGTCAGCCGGCGCACCGGGAGCCAGCCGTCGAGGGTGCGCAGAAGCTGCGCGACGGTCCGTCTCACGTTCTCACCCCCTTCCAACCTCATAGCGGACCGTGGCCCGCCGCGGCCGGTCCAACGATGCTATAGCCCCGAACGCGTCAGGTCAACCGGTCTGACCCGATCTCAGCGAAGGCGCGTGATCAGGAAGATCGCCCCGCCGCCGATGATCACGAGGAAGGCGAGGACGGTCAGGGGCAGGACGCTGCTCGAGTCCCCGCCCGGCTGGGCGTTGACGACGGTCGTGGCCTGGGTCGGCTCGGCGGTCGCCGACTGGGTGTCGGTCCCGAGGGCGGTGATGCCGGTGTCGGTGGTCTCCGACGGGCTGGGGTTGGGTGTCGGCGCGGGCTTGGGGGTCGCCGTCGGCGGGATCGTGGTCACGTTCCCGGGGAGGACGGCGTAGGTGAGCGTGGAGGCGGCGGTGGTCTCGGTCGTGCTCGAGCCGGTGATGGTCGAGCTTCCGCTGATCGTGTAGGTGTTGCAGGTCACCACTTGGTGGGGTTGTGGGACGAGAACGAACTGGGTCGTGCAGCTGGTCGTCACGGTGACCGTCACGCTCTTCGTTGTGGTGCTCGTCGTCGAGCTTGCCGCGACCACCTGCGTCGGCGCCGGATCCGGCGTCACGTCCGCGCGCAGGCTGGCCGGGCTGAGCAGCAGCGCCACGAATCCGGCGAGGAGAACGGTCGCCGCGACGGCGCCACGACGGGCGGCGCTCATCGGGAGGGCGGCTGAGAGGGTCTGGGGGACATCGGGTTGAGGGGGTCAAACTGTACAGGGACGCGGGTGTGCGCCGTGACCCAGCCTCCCACCGCCGCGGCGGGGCGCGGTCACCGCAGGCTGACAGGCCGACGACGGCCGGGTGACACGGCGGCCGGTGGCGGGAGGAGGGCTCAGCATGCGTCCATGCGTGATCCCCGCCTGCGGCTGCTCGTGCTCTCCCTGGTGGGGATGCTCCTCACCCTCCCCCTGATCATCATCGTCGGGCTGACCGTCGTGACCGGGTACAGGGTCGGCGACGGCGAGCGGACGCTCTTCACCCTTCTCCCGGTCGCCGCCGGCGTCCTCCTCATCATCGTCACCTTCGTCATGCTCTTCCGCGCCCGC
>DATKEY010000291.1:0-11430 GCA_035544475.1 Candidatus Dormiibacterota bacterium
AGCCCCGTGAGCTTCGCGATGGAGTTCGCAGGCGGCGGGTTCTTCATCCACGACGCCCCGTGGGAGCCGGACTCACAGCTCGGACCGGGGAGTGAGAACGGGATGGGCGCGAGCCATGGCTGCGTCCACATCCCGCTCGCGGTGATGTCCTGGCTCTACTCCTGGGCGCCGATCGGGACCCCGGTGATCGTGACAGCCTGAGTCCGCGTAACCCCCTCTTGTACTCATGGAGGCGCGGTTGCACCACGGCCCCCCCGAGGAGCCGGCCGCGCAGGAGAGGGACTCCATGCTGGGGATTTCCGTGCCTCGTCCGCTTCTGGCCGCCGTTCTCCTCACCGCCACGACCGCGATTGCGGCGTGCGGGAGCGCGGCGACCTCCTCGACCTCCGCCGGAGACCAGGCGACGGTGGCGCCCGCGGCGATCGCGCCGCAGACCACCGCGACCGCCACGGCGACCCTCTCGACGTCCTCGACCACCTCCACAACCGAGGTGGCCCCGGCTCCGACGGCCGCCCCCACGAGCGCGCCGCACCCGAGCATGGTGGCGACCGCCCGGCCGACCGCCGCCCCGACCCCGCGGCCGGCACCACCCCCGACGGCCCGTCCCACGATGGCACCGACTCCGGCGCCGGCGCCCGCATCCGTGGTCATGACCGGGCTGGCGGGTGGGCAGACCGTCCTGGTCGCCTCCTCGAATCACCTGACGCTGTACACGTACAACGCCGACGTCGCCGGGAGCGGCACCAGCAACTGCAACAGCGGCTGCATCTCGGAGTGGCCGCCGCTCAAGGTGCCGGCGGGGACGATGCCGACCGCAGGCCCCGGTGTCACCGGCCACCTCGGCACCATCCACCGCAGCGACGGCTCGACCCAGGTGACCTACAACGGCAAGCCGCTGTACTTCTTCGGCGGTGACAGCGCGCCGGGGCAGACCAACGGCCACTACACCGGCTGGTCGGTCGCGACGCCCTGAACCCTGCGCAGCAGGATCGTGTCGATCCCGAGGAGACACACGGTGGTGAGCAGGCCGATGAGCACGGCCTGCCCCACCGTCCTCGGGTGCACGAGCGCGCAGCTCCCCGACGGCGTGCACCGCAGCCGCGTGCGGAGCGCCTCCCAGACCCCCATCGCCGCCCCCGTCCCGGCGGCGGTCAGCACCGCGAAGACGGCGATCGTCCTCATCCCGACCGCACCCAGGCGACGCCGCCGCGACGCGCACGCGGGGCGAACAACCCTGCACGGAGCAGTTCGAGCCGCCAGGCGGGACGACGGCTCGACGGTGCCGGCGCGTAGAGGCCGTCGTCGACCGCGACGACGAGTTCCGCCATCGCGCGTGCGGCCGCCGGGCACGCCGCCGCGAGGCGGTCGAGGTGCTCGCCCGGCGTCTCCGCCGGACGCCGCCGTGGCAGGCCGAGGGCGAGCAGCCACAGCCGGCTGCGGGCGTACGGTCGCACCGCCGCGGGCAGCCGGCGCAGCCGGCGCTCGCGACGCACGCCCGCGACCGCGGCGACGGCGAGGAGCACGAGCGCCGCGAGGCCGCCGGCGACGCCGAGCGCGGCGGGGGATCCGCTGAGCGCGCTCAGCCCGGAGGCGCCGAGAAAGAGCCCGACGTGCCCGGCGCCCGCGGCCGGATCGAACCCGGGCGTCGGGTCGAAGGGCACCCACCCGACCCCGGGGAAGAACACCTCGTCCCAGGCGTGCGCGTCGCTGTTGTGGACGGTGTACGTGCCGGTGAAGCGGTCGAGGTCGCCGGTCGTGTAGCCGACCGCGAGCCGCGCGGGGATCCCGGCGTCGCGGAGCATGACCGCGAGCGCGGTCGCGTACTGCTCACAGAACCCGGTGTGGTCGACGAACAGGAAGCGTTCGATCGCGTCCTCGCCCGCACCGAGGCGCGGGGTGGCGAGGCTGTACGTGGTTCGTGCCTGGATCGTCCGGATCACCGCCTCGACCGCGTCGTACTCGGTCGCCGCGCCCGTCACCGCGCTGCGAGCGAGGTCCTCGACGCGCGACGTCGACGAGCTGCCACGCACGGTCGCGCGGGCGGCGTCGAGCCAGCCGTCGGTGGTCGAGTCGAGTGGATAGGCCACGAGCCGGAGCCGGTCCGGAGAGAGGTCGCGGACCCCCGAGACCGCGGAGTAGCTCGTGCCCGGACCGAGGCTCCCGGGGGACTCGACGGTGCCGTTGGCGAGCACGGTCACGTCGCCGGTCGAGAGGTAGAGCTCGTCGAGGGGGTAGGCGGCGAGCACGCTGCTGCCGATCGGGTGGTCGATGAGGAAGGTCTGGGAGAGCTGCGGCTTCCCCGGGTCGACGGGGTCGGCGGGGATCGGCCCTCCCATCGCCGAGACGGTGGTGACCGCGGGTGAGACCTGCGTCCAGCTCGCCCCGGTGTAGTCGTCGAGCGCGTACGCGCGCCAGTACGAGGGCTGGGTCGCCCGCACCCGGAAGACGACCTCGGCACCGAGACGTCCGCGGGCCCGGAGGTTGATCGCCCCGGCTCCGGAGTCGGTGCCGACGAGGCCGAGGGCCGGGGGCAGCGCCTCCCCCTGCGCCTGCGCGAAGACCGGGTTGCCGATCACGAACGGGGAGGCGAGCGGGCGCCCCGGCGGCTCAGGGATGGCGATGAAGAGCACCACGCTCACCCCGAGCCAGGCGGCCAGCCAGCCGTGCCGCCGCCACGACGGCCACGCGGACCGGCGAGCCGGGGACGAGCGGTCGACGACCGACGCGAGGAACACGGCGGTCGCGACTCCCCAGGCGACGACGGGGAGCAGGTAGATGGCGTCCCACGCGTAGAGACCGCCGATGTAGAGCACGACCAGGCTCATGAGCAGGTGGCTGTAGAGGTTGCGCCGGGTGCGCAGGTCGAAGCTGATGATCGCCGCGACGGCGAGCGCGAAGTGCGCCTGGGGGAGGTCGCCACCGAACGTCGCGTCGAAGAGATCGAGGACGAGGTACAGGAGCGCGAGGTGGAGCGCGACCGCGACCACCAACGCCTGCGCCCGTCCGCGCTCCGCGCCGCGACGCCGCCAGCTGCGCAGGTAGCCGTACACGGTGAGCGCACTGCAGATGAGCGGCACTGCGAGCTCGCCGGTCGTGAGCGCCAGTCCGGCGTTCCCGACGAGGACGGCGACGCAGACCGCCGACCACGCCGACCGTTGGTGCTCCGCCGGCGCCGGCGCCCGCCGCCTCACCGCAGGCCCTCGAGCGCGGCCGCGTACGCCTCGGGTGCGAGCCCGGGGTCGACGGGGACGGTGGTGTCGCCGACGCGCAGCCGCAGCCCGCCGTGGTCGACGGTGACCTCGACCGCGGCCCACGGCATCCCCGGATCGCGGTCCGCAGCGGTCCCGGACCGCCATCCGGCGAGCGCGGTGCGGATCGCGGCCCAGCCCGCCGGCACGGTGCCGGCTCCGGGCAGGGCCACCCGTACCGCGCGGCGTTCGGTGGTGCAACTCGCCGCGACCGAGGCGACGAGCCGCACGCCCGCCTCGATCGCCTCCGCGGACGCGCCCGCGCCGACGCTCAGCCGGCACTCGACGCCCTCGGCGGTCTCGGGGGTGCGCTCGACGACCATGAGCTCGCCGGCGCGCGCGCTCGTCAGCCAGTGGATGCGGCGGCGGTCGTCCTGCGGCTGGTAGGCGCGGATGTTGGCGATCTCCCCGGCGCCGCCGCGCCGCGCCGGGTCGTCGACGGCGGCTCCGCGCCCGCTGCCGGCGAGCACCGGGACGCACGCGTAGCGGGGGTGCACGGCGACGTCGACCTCGAACCGCTGCGTCCGTTCGGCGGTCACGAGCCCGAGCGGCCACCCGCTCGCGACACGCACGCCGCTGATCCGGTGCAGCCCGCGCGCGCATCCGTCGACGACGACCTCGATCCGCGCCGGGTCCGCGCCCGCGCGCACCGCGGAGACCGCGAGCTCGCCGCCGTCCGCGCAGAGCAGCGGGCCGACGACGAGCCGGTCGGGGTCGAGTCCCGCGCCCTCGAGGTCGAGCACGAGCCGGTCACCCTCGAAGGCGAGCCCGGAGTCCTGCGCGAGCGGGGCGGCGAAACCCGATGCGCGCATCCCGCGCGAGCGCACCCGCACGCTTCGAAGCGCGAGCAGCGGGCCGGCGACTCCGACGACGAGCAGCCCGCAGAGCATCGCCGCGACGATGTAGAGCCAGATCACCAGCGACGTCATCCCGCCGAGGTAGACGAGTGCGGTGAGGAGGATCAGGCCCGCGAGCCGGCGGCTCGGGGTGACGCGCACGGACCTCAGCCCAGCTCGGGGATCGGGAGGTCGGCGAGGATGGAGTGGACGAGGTCCTCGCCGGTGCGCCCGATCCCGCCGAGGCGGTGGCCGAGCACCGCGGGAGCGACCCGCTTCACGTCGTCTGCGGTGACGTGGTCGCGACCGCGGCGCAGCGCGGAGCTCTGGGCGCAGCGCAGCATCGCGACCATCGCGCGCGTGCTCGCCGGATGGCCGACCGACGGGTGCTCGCGGGTCGCGAGGACGATGTCGCCGACGTAGGCGCGCGCCGGGGCGGCGACGTGGATGCGGGTCGCCGCCTCCTGGAGGGAGAGCAGCTCGCGCACCTCGAGCACCGGCTCGCCGTCGGGGTCGGGGTCGCGATGCTCGTGGCGGCGGAGGATCTCCTGGAGCTGCTCGGCGTCGGGGCGTCCGAGGCGCAGCCGGACGAGGAAGCGGTCGAGCTCCGCCTCCGGGAGCGGGAAGGTGCCGTGCTGCTCCGCCGGGTTCTGAGTGGCGATCACGCAGAAGGCGCGCTCGAGCGGGTGGGTGACGCCGTCGATGCTCACGTGCCCCTCCCCCATCGCCTCGAGCAGCGCCGACTGGGTGCGCGGGGTGCCGCGGTTGATCTCGTCGGCGAGGACGACGTTCGCGAACACGGGCCCCCGACGGAAGTCGAACTCGCCGGTGCGCGGGCTGTACACCGAGCCGCCGACGATGTCCGCGGGCAGGAGGTCCGGGGTGACCTGGATGCGCTTGAAGGTCCCGCCGAGCCCCGCCGCGAGAGTTCGTGAAAGGAGTGTCTTGCCCATCCCCGGCTCGTCCTCGAGGAGGACGTGGCCGCGGCTGAGCAGGGCGAGGAGGAGGAGCTCGACGGTCTCGTCGCGGACGACGACGGCCTCGTGGAGCCGGGACTGGAGTCGGTCGAGGAGGGTGCAGGCGTCGACGGCCGCGGTGGTGAGCATGGCGTCGAGGCTACGGCCGAACCGGCGCCGGATCCGCCCGGTCGGCGACCCGTTTCGGCTTCACCACGCGATGCGACGATCCCCGCCATCCCTCCGCCACGCCCGGGCGGCGAGGATCGGGAGGTGAGCCACGATCGTGATCCCGAGGTCCGCCCGCCGCTGAGGCCGTGGATGCGGTTCACGGTGGCCGCGGCGTTCCTCGCGACCGCCGGGGGCGCGGCGGCGGTCGCGTTCCGTGTGGGCCCCGGGGCGTCGTCGCCGCAGGCGGCCGCGTCCCACCGGCCCCCCGGAGACGACGGCTCCCCGTCCCCGTCCCCGTCCCCCTCGCCGGCCGCCACGCCGTCGCCGGAGCCCACCGCGACGCCGACCGCCCAGCCGACCGCCGAGCCCAGCCCGACACCGCCCCCCGCCGCGACGCCCGCCCCGCCGCCGCCCACTCCCGCCCCCGCCGGCGGCCGGTGCGGCGAGGCCGCGTACGCCGAGGTCGACCGCGCGGCCGACGGGTCGGTCGACGTCCTCGCGACCCTCGAGGGACTGTGCCCGGTCCGCACCATCACGACGGCGGTGACCGTGCTCACCGACGCGGGCACGCAGGTGGCCGCCACGGGCAACCCCGCGAGCACCACGTCCGTGTGCGCGACCACCTGCCTCCCGGTCGGGCCGGGCCAGGGATACGGCGCGGTCCACACCGGCATCCAGCCCTTCGTCTGGTCGAACTGGTGCGGCACCCCCGGGCTCTTCCACGTCGCCGTGCGGATCACCGCGGACGGGGTGCCGTCGAGCACGACCGTGCTGGTCGCCGCCCCACCCGCGTGTGTGTCCGCCGGGCAGCCGTCGCGGCTGGCGGCGCCCCGTTCATGACCACCGGCGATCGCCACCGCGGCGACCGTGCGGTGTGGCGGCGCTTCGGCGCGGCGGCGCTCGGCGCGGTGGCCGCGGGGGTCCTCGCCGGCGGCGTGGTCGGTGAGACCCTCGCCGCCCACGTCGGTGCCCGGCCGGCGCCGGCGACCGCGAAGCGCCCGCACGGGTCCCCGACGCCCTCGCCCTCGCCCTCGCCGTCGCCGCCCTCGCCGTCGCCCGAGCCCACACCGACGGGGACCCCGACCGCGAGCGCCGCCCCGACCCCGGCGGCGACGCCCACCCCCGTGCCGCCCGCAAACGTCCTGGTGCGGACCGTGGGCAGAGGCCCGTCGTGCACCGTGAGCATCTACGCGGAGACCGATCCCGACCGTGACGGCGTCTCCGTCGACATCCGTCCGGTCGTCGAGGGGACCCGGCCGTACAACGGGGGGACGATGGGGGGCTGCGCGTTCACCTCGCAGACGCTCACGGTGACCCTGCTCGGCGCCGGCGGTGCTCCGCTCGCCGTCACCGGCGACCCGTCCACGGTCACGGACCGCTGCGCGACCCAGTGCACGTCGATGCCGCCCGGCGAGGGTCCGCTGGCGGCGTCGATGGGCGGAGGATCGTTCGCGTGGTCGAACTGGTGCGGCGCCGCCGCTCCTGTCGAGGCACGGATCGACGGCGTCGTCGACGGGGTCCACGCCTCGTCGACGCTCACGTTCACGAGGCTCCCCGCGTGCGTCGCACCGGGACAGCGCTCGGTGCTGACCCCGCCCGCGCCCTGAGGGGACGCGCTATCGCGCCGCCTCGACCGCCGCTTGCGCACGGCGGACGATCGCATGGTTGCCGGCGGTGCGTGCACGCCGCTCCGCGGTGCGCAGGTGGAGCGCGGCGACCACCATCCGGCCCCTCGCGGCCTCCACCTCGGCGAGGTGGGCGAAGGCGTCGACGGCCCGGCGGTCCCCGCCCCGGCGCATCGCCTGCAGCCCGGTGAGCAGTGCCCGGCGTGCGGCGTCGAGGTCGCCGCGGCGCAGCGCGAGCCAGCCGCGGACGGTCTCCAACTGCGCGGCCAGCATCGGCGCGTCGACGGCGGCGAAGATGCGCCCGGCCTCCGCGATGCGCTCCGGCACCTCGGCGAGACGGCCGGCGCGCAGGTCGGCGCGAGCGAGGTTGAGCGACGCCGTCCCCGCGCGCTGCACGTGCCCGTTCGCGCGCGCGAGCTCGAGGCACTCCAGGTAGCAGGTGCGTGCGCCGGCGTCGTCGTCGGCCTCGGCGTGGGCGGCGCCGAGGTTGAGGAGCGCGCGGCCGAGCACGTCGGGATTCCCGGCCGCACGGGCGAGATCGACGACCGAGCGGAGCGTCGGGATCGCCGCGGCATCGCCGGTGCGCATCCGGGCGATGCCGAGGTTGTTGAGGAAGACGTGGAGCTCGCGCGGCCGCAGGATGGTCCGCGCCTCGTCCTCGAGCGGCGACAGCGCTGCGCACACCGCCGCGGGGTCGCCCTTGCGCGCCTCCACCATCGCGATGGCGTCGGCGACGAGGATCCAGGTGCGCCGCTCCTCGACGGTGCTGCACGGAAGGGTGTCGAGGATCGCGCGCGCCTCGTCGGCGGTCGCCCGAGCCGTGTCCATCCGGCCGTGGCGGAGGGCGTCGTGGATGACGTTGGTGAGACTGCGGGCCCGCACCGTCGGCGACAGGGTGCTCGCGACCGTCGCCGCGGAGTACGGCTGGTCGGTGGCGCCGCGACGCTCGCCGACGCGGAGCGCGATGTGGAGGTTCTGCCGCGGCACCTCGCGCTGGGGGTCGAGTCGCACCGCCTCGCGGTGCTCGCGGTCGGCCTCGTCGTGGCGGCCCTGCTTGTCGAGCGCGAGGGCGAGGTTGGCGTGGTCGGCGGCCGAGTGGGGGTCGCGGCGCAGGCTCTCGCGCAGCCAGCGCTCGGCCTCCGGCCAGCGGCCCCGGACCATCTCGACGCGGGCGCGGAGGTGGTGGCCGAGCGAGCTGTTCGGGGCGACCCGCTGGAGCACGGAGGCCGCGGCCTCCGCCTCGGGGACGCTCACGTCCATCGCGGTCTCGGCGAGCGCCGCGATCGCGTCCACGGACTCGGGATGGAGTGCCACCGCCTGGCGGGCGGCGCCGACGGCCTCGTGGTCCCTGCCGCCGGCGAGCAGCGCCCGGGCGAGTGCGGTGAGCGCCCGGGCCTCGTCGGGGCCGAGCGCGACCGCCGCCCCGGCGGCCTGGACCGCGTCCTCGATCCGCCCCTGCAGGCGCAGGCACGAGCTCAGCAGCGCGAAGTCGACGGGGTCCTGGGAGCCCTGGCGGATCTGCTCGCGGAGCAGCACCTCGGCCTCGGCGTAGCGGCCCAGGTCGAACAGGGTGACCGCCCTCGAGCGCACGTCGCCGGCGACCGCCCGGGATTCGGCCCGGCGGGAGAAGCGCATGGCGGCATCCTATCGACGCGCCTGGCGGGCTCCCCCCGGCGCGTCGGTCGCGGGCGCGCCACGCTCCGATGACGGGGGCTACCCGCACCCGCAGGTGGAGGCGGCGACAGCCCTACCCGAAGCTCACCACGTCGAGGGTGATCGGCACCCCGGCGAGCGCCTTGGACACCGGGCAGTTGGCCTTGGCGTCCTCGGCCGCCGCCCGGAATCCCGCCTCGTCGAGGCCGGGGACCCTGCCGCTCACGCTGAGGTGGATCCCGGTGATGCCCTCGGGCAGCTGGAACCCGACCCGGGCGCTCGTCTCCAGCCGCTCGGGCGGGTGCCCGGCGTTGCCGAGGCCGAAGGAGAGCGCCATCGCGAAGCAGCCGGCGTGGGCCGCGGCGATGAGCTCCTCGGGGCTCGTCCCGGACTCCCGGGTCTCGGCGCGCTGACGCCAGGTCAGGGAGACGTCGGGGAACGCCCCGCTCGCGGGATGCACGCTGCCGCGTCCCTTGACGAGGTCACCCTCCCAGAGGGCATCGGCTCTGCTCTCGACCGCCATTGCAGCTCCTCCTCACACCTGTGCGGTGTGGTCCCATTGTCCGCCTATGGCCACACTCGATGAGATCACCCAGGGGGCGATGCGGCGCTGGCTCGACGGCCCGGCGGCGGTCGAGATCGCGAGCATCACCCAGTTCGACGTCCCCGGCGTGGAGGTCGCCAGTCGCGTCAAGCATCTCGACCCCGGGATCAAGGAGACCCTCGAGCTCGTCAGCAAGGGGATGAGCTTCCTCAGCGAGGGCGAGCAGCACGACGGGGAGAACCGCCGCCTGAGGATCCGCATGCTCAGCGGCGGCACGGAGCAGAAGCACTGCGACCTCGTCACCGCCGCCGGGCGCCGGTTCGCCTACTCCCGCGACGGACGGCGCTTCGGCCGGCTCCGCTCGGCGAACTCGCCGGTCGAGACCGAGCTCGCGATCCGCCCGCTGCTCGAGCACGACCTCGGCGACGCCTGGACCGAGACGCCGCAGGGAGCCTGGCGGGCGAGGCTCGACGCCGACGACTTCGCGGCGGTCGTCGACCTCGAGCGGATCCTCGGCCCACGCGGCCGGGCGGTGCCGAGCGGCTTCGTCGAGGCGCGCTGCGGAGACGACGAGGCCGAGCTGCTCGTCGAGCTCGTGCTCGGCGCCGACGCCGAGGCGATCCA
The DNA here is from genome assembly GCA_035544475.1 of Candidatus Dormiibacterota bacterium. Lineage (GTDB taxonomy): Bacteria > Chloroflexota > Dormibacteria > Aeolococcales > Aeolococcaceae > CF-96. The sequence goes on from DATKEY010000291.1 coordinate 9,658, forward strand.
GCGGGCGGTCGAGGAGGCCGGAGGCGAGGTCGACGAGGACACCGGCGGCGGGATGAGCAGCGTCACCCGCACCCACCTGCGGCTGACGCGCAAGGACGTCCCCGAGATCCCGATGCCGGAGATCAGCATGTCGATCCCCGACGCGGGGACGCTGCGACAGTGCTTCTCGCTCCAGGAGGCGAACAGGCCCGGACACCGCCGGCGGCGCTGACGGCGCGCGAGGGCGGCGTCGCAGGACTCTCGCGACGCCGCCCGGTAGCGTTCGCGTCTACGCGCCGGTGTGCGCGGCCACCAGGACGTCGGCGAAGACGATGTCGAAGTTCTCCACGAGCGCCGTCGATCCCCCGGTCGCCATCAGCTCCTGACGGATCGGCGCCAGCGCCGCGTCGCTCGCCTCGCGATCGGCGGCGGTGTCCCAGCTCGACCCGCCGAGGACCTTCCCGTTCGTGCGGTTGACCGCGGTGGCGACGGTGCGGAAGCCCTTCTGCTTGGTCATCATCGGAAGGATGCGGCCCTGGATCTCGCGCTGCAGGGCGTCGAGCTGCTCGAGCGGGCGGGTGCTCGTGACCAGGCGTGCGAACGTGCCCGCCGACAGCGGCTTGTGCCGCTCGAGATACGTCACCTCGTAGCGCTCGACGTCGACGATCTCGAGGCCGTTCTCGGCGGCGGTCCGGGCACGAGCCCCGGCAGCCGCCTCCTCGCTCGCGTTCAGCGTCTCCTCGCTCTCCCAGTAGCTGAGGACGATGGCCTTGCCCGCGCCGGCATCGGCCGCGAGCGCGACGGCGGCACAGCCGGGCAGGCGGCGCACCGGCGCCGAGATCTCGTCGAATTTCGTGATCGCTCCCGCGATGCTCTCCGGGTTCCCCGCCAGACGGATCGCGCGCAGATACATCCCAACACCCTCCGATGGCAGCTGATGCGTGCATCGTCCCCGCTTCGTCGCGCGTTCGGAGTGGCGATCCTCACCCCGCAGACGTGGATTTCGACCGGTCGAAGAGCTCGAGCTGCTCGGCGGGACGGGTCTGCGCGCGCATGATCCGTCCGCCCGCGACCGTCGCCGCGGCCGCGACGAGGGCGAGATACCACCCCGGACCCGCACCGAACGTCGTCGGACCGATCGTGGTGAACGGATTCTCCAGCCAGAAGAGAAGGCATCCGAGGAGCTCGACGCCGCCGAGGCCCGCGTACAGGTCGGGATCGGAGACGGCGAGCTGTGGAACCCGCACCTCGCCGGCGAGGATGGTGCGGACGAGCAGCACGCAGACGACCACGACGACACCGGCGAAGGTCAGCCATCCCCACCCGTGGATCCCCGTCACCGGCGACAGTTCCACGCCGCACAGCGGGCTGTCGTGGCAGGACACCGTGGTCCAGTCGAGGAGGACGGCGACGAACATCACCGTCGACGCGACCGCGATCAGCCACTCCCCGACGGTCCACCTGGCGAGAAGCGTCCTCGCGTCCAGAGGCGGTCGGCTCACGTGCTCCCCTCCCCCACTCATTGGATCGCCATTGGATCTTTTCGTGTGAGTGTGACTATAGCATCACGGACAGCGACCTGTGCCCGACCTGGCATCGCGCGAGGCCGCGGAGGAGTTCGTCGAGGACGACCCCTTCGTCCTGAAGGGCGCGATCGCGCGCTGGCACATCCGGGAGTGGAACGAGGGTCTGGCCGGCTCCTGAGCCCTGGCCTCGGCGCTCCGGATGCCGTTCTGAAACGCCCGTATACTCCCGCGTCATGAGCGAGCCGCCCCCCGACGGCCTCGATCTCGA
>DATKEY010000292.1:0-14755 GCA_035544475.1 Candidatus Dormiibacterota bacterium
CGGTGCGGGTCTCCATGGCGGCGGGCTCCTCCACTGAGAGGGTGGGGGGTGGGGGGTGTAGCGGGCGGGGGTGGGAGGCGGCACAGAGGGTACCGCCCGCCGTCAGCCGCCCGGCGTCTCCCCGAAGACCGACAGCCACGCGGCGCGCCCGAGGGCCCGCGCGAACGCCCCGTCCTCCGCGGGCGCGGCGGCGCGGACGTGCTCCGAGACGCTCCGCTCCACCCCCCACACGATCGCGAAGGCGGTGTGCCGGGCGTCGAGCCCCGCCGACACCAGGCCGGCGCGCCGGTCGACCTCGATGCGCTCGCGCATGAAGTCGGCGTAGCGGTCCATGCGCTCCCGCCAGAAGGCGGCGACCTCGGCGTCGTAGCCGGCGACCTCGACGACGGCGCGGAGCACCGGCTCGTGGCGGCGGTAGATACGCACCATCGCGAGGATCACCGCGCTCAGCTGCCCGGGGCCGCCGCCGTGGTCCTCCGTCCAGAAGCGGTCGGCGGTCGCGAAGAGCTCGGCGGTGGCGCGATCGGCGAGGCGGACGAGCAGGTCGGTCTTGTCCCGGAAGTGCACGTAGAAGGTCGAGCGCGACACCCCCGCGGCCGCCGCGATCCGCTCGACCCCGAGCGCCGTGAGGGTGGCGCCCCCTCCGAGGAGCGCCGCGGCGGCGTCGACGATGCGCCGGTCGACCTCCTCCCTGAGCTCGCGACGGGCGAGCCCCCGGCGGCTCAGCGCCGGCGGGCCGACCCGGACTTCGCGTCCGGAACTCCGCGTGGCACTCGGCGCTCCACCTTTGACTTTTCCAGCCATGTTCGGCAGAGTACATCGGACGAGGTGTCCGGGAAAAGGGGGAGACGACCATGCCCGCAGGAGCCGCCTACGACGACGTCGACCTGTCGTCCATGGCCTTCTGGTCGACGACCGCCGTCGAGCGCGACCGCTCCTTCGCGGTGCTCCGCCGGGAGCGGCCGGTCTCCTGGCACCGCCCGCCCGAGAACCCGCTCCTCCCCGTCGACGCCGCGGGTGGCTTCTGGGCCGTCGTCCGCCACGCCGACGTCGTCGCGGTGAGCAAGGACCCGCAGACCTTCTGCTCCGGCCGGGGGGTGATCTACGGCGACGCGCCTGCGGAGCTGCTCGAGGCCTCGCAGTCCTTCCTCGCCATGGACGCTCCCCGGCACACCAAGCTGCGCCGGCTCGTCGCCGCCGCGTTCACCCCGCGGCGGGTGGCGACGATCGACGCCCAGATCCGCGGCCAGGCCCGGGCCATCGTCGACGAGCTCATCGAGCGCGGCGACTGCGACGCCGTCGAGCACATCTCCCGGCGGCTGCCGATGTGGACGATCGCCGAGATGATGGGCGTCGCGCCCGAGGTCCGCGACCCCTACACCTCGATGGCGAACCGCATGGTCGCCGCCGCCGACCCCGAGGTCGCCGCCGGCAGCGATCCGCTGACCGTGATCGTCGAGTGCATCATGGGCCTGACCGGGATGGCGCTCGAGCTCGCCGCGGCGCGACGCGCCCGGGGCGCCGACGACCTGATGACCGCGCTCGTCGAGGCCGAGGTCGACGGCGACCGGCTCACCGACGCCGAGATCGGGGCCTTCTTCGTCCTCCTCGCGGTCGCGGGCAACGACACCACCCGGAACACGATCAGCCACACCCTCGTGGCGCTCTCCCGCAACCCCGGCCAGCGGCGGCTCCTCGCCGGTGACTTCGCCGCCCGCATCGACCGCGCCGTCGAGGAGATGGTGCGCTGGGCGACCCCGGTGATGACCTTCCGGCGCACCGCGACGCGTGACGCCGAGCTCTGCGGCGTCCCGATCGCCGAGGGCGACAAGGTCGTGCTCTTCTACTCCTCGGCCAACCGCGACGAGCGCGTCTTCGAGGCGCCGGAGCGCTTCGACACCGGCCGCGACCCCAATCCCCACGTGGGATTCGGCGGCGGCGGCCCCCACTTCTGCCTCGGCTTCTTCCTCGCCCGGACCCAGCTGCGGAGCATCTTCGACGAGCTCCTCCACCGGCTCCCCGACCTCGAGGTGGGCGAGCCCGAGTACGTCCCGGGGAGCTTCATCCACGGGGTCAAGCGCCTGCCCTGCCGGCTCGGGGCCGCCGTCCACTGAGAGGGCGGGGGTGGGGGGTGCAGTGGGGGGTCAGGCGAGCGGGAGCGCCAGCTCGAACTCGGCGCCGCCACTCTCGGGGAGGCGGGCGTAGACCTCGCCGTGGTGGCGATCGGCGACGGTGCGGACGATGAAGAGGCCGAGGCCGGTCCCCGCGATGCCGCGGTCGCGCTCGGCGGCGGAGCGGAAGTACTTGTCGAACAGCCGGCCGGCGTCGGCGGGGGGGAAGCCCGGCCCGTGGTCGCGGACGGTGATCCGCACGGTGCCGACGTCGCGGCGGGCGTGGACCTCGACGGTCCCGCCCTGCGGCGAGTGCTTGACGGCGTTCTCGATGAGGTTGGTGAGCGCGACGACCAGCCACTCGTCGTCGCCCCTGACGCGCAGTCCGTCCTCGAGCTCGACGACCGGCTGGACCCCGCCGAGCTGGATCTCCGTCGACACCTCGTCGAGCGCCGCACCGACCAGGGGGGCGAGCTCGAGCTCGCGGTCGACGGGGAGCTCGGCCGGGTCCTCGAGGCGGTTCACCGCGCTCAATGCCTGGACCAGCCGCAGCATCGTCTCGGTGGCGCCACAGAGCGCGGTCACCGCGGTGGCGGCACGGTCGGGGAGCTCGCCGAGCGTCCCCGCGGCGAGCAGCTGCCCGTAGCTGCTGACGATCGTCAGCGGGCGCCGGAGCTCGTGGAGGGTGACGCCGATCGGGGTGGTGTTGAAGGGGTCGTGGGGCGCCGGGGCGGCGGTGTCGGTCGCCTCGCTCAGCGCCCGGGCGGCGAGGCCCCGGCCGACGGCGGCGAAGACCGCGGCGGTGTCGGGCCCGGACCCGTTGGTCCCGGGGTCGAGGCGCAGCACGCAGCGTCGCAGGGCGTCGAGGGCGCTGAGGACGACGTCGAGACGGCCCGCCATCCCCCCGCGGTCGGTGGCGTCGACGCCGGCGAGCACCGCGAGCGGCTCGAGCCTCCCGACGGCGGCCGAGGCGACGGCGTCGACGAACCGCTCGGCCTCCGGCATCGGGACCGAGGGCGCGAAGCGTCCGTCCGCCGCCAGCTCAGCAGGCCAGGCGTGCGCGAGATCCTGAAGCCGCTCGCGCAGGAGGGCGGAGAGTCGAAAACCCGGGCCGGCCTGCGTTCCGGCCGCGTGCGCAGTCATCCTCCGGCAGTGTAAAGGAGGGTCGTCACCGTTCCGGCGATGTTGCGACATCGTGTCCGGCAACCTGTGTCAGCGGGCTCCGCACTGCAAACGGATGTTTGGAAACCGACCCGGCCCATACACTCGAGGCCCGTTGCCCCACCCATCGAAACCCTGGATGACCCATCGATGAGCGACATGCATCCGCCCGCGACCAGGACGGACGCCGGGACCCCCGAACGGGTGGTGTACGCCAAGGGCGGCGCCGCCCACGGCTTCTTCGAGGTCACCGACGACGTCACCCCGTGGACGAGGGCACGCTTCCTCGACGGGGCCGGCAGGCGCACCCCCGTCTTCGTGCGCTTCTCGAGCGTCGCCGGCGAGCGCGGCTCGGCGGACTCGCGGCGCGACCCCCGCGGCTTCGCCGTCCGGTTCTACACCGAGGACGGCAACTACGACCTCGTCGGGAACAACACCCCGGTCTTCTTCATCCGCGACCCCCACAGGTTCTCCGACTTCGTCCGGTCGCAGAGGCGGCGCGCCGACACCAACCTGCGCGACCACGACATGCAGTGGGAATTCTGGACGCGCACGCCCGAGTCGGCGCACCAGGTGACCCTGCTGATGACCGACCGGGGCACACCGCGCAGCTGGCGGACCATGCACGGCTACGGCGGCCACACCTTCATGTGGGTGAACCGCGGCGGTGAGCGCTTCTGGATCAAGTACACGCTGACGACCGACCAGGGCATCGAGAACTTCACCGACTCCGAGGCGACCGCGATGTGCGCCGAGGACCCGGACTTCCACATCCGCGACCTCTACACGAGCATCCGGAGCGGCGATCCCCCGTCCTGGACCGTCCACGTCCAGGTGATGGCGTTCGAGGACGCCCCCGGCTACAGGTTCAACCCCTTCGACATCACCAAGGTCTGGCCGCACGGCGACCACCCGCTCATGAGGGTCGGTCGCCTCGTCCTCGACCGCAACCCCGAGGACTACGTCGCCGAGGTCGAGAAGGCCGCGTTCGAGCCGGCGAACATGGTCCCGGGGATCGGCCCCAGCCCCGACCCCATGCTCCAGGGCCGGCTCTTCAGCTATCCGGACACCCATCGCTACCGCATCGGCCCCAACTACCTGCAGCTGCCGATCAACCGCCCCATCGGAGCCCCGTCAGCGGAGGACGAGGACGCCTACCACGCCGGCGCCGAGATGGAGCGTGCCGCGTCGGAGCCGCACCGCGACGACGACGACTTCGTCCAGGCTCGCGCATTGTGGGAGACGGTGCTGTCGGACGCCGACCGGGACCATCTCGTTCGGAACATCGCCGGCCACGTGGCGAAGGGGGGGACTCGGGAGATGCAGAAGCGGGTTGTCGCGTACTGGTGCTCGGTGCACCCGGAGCTGGGTGCAGGCGTGGCCCGGGCGTTGAAGCTGGAGACGGTCGCCGCCGAGTGAGCTACCCGGGCCGTCCCCGAAACGGCTCTCGAAAGGCCGTCTGTTCGGCCACGAAGACGAGATCGATGTCCCGCACCGGTCCGTTTCTGTTCTTGGCGACGATCAGCTCGGTCACGCTGCGGTCCACCTCCGCGTCGTGCATCCCCTTCCGATACAGGAACAGCACGATGTCCGCGTCCTGCTCGATGGAGCCGGAGTCGCGGAGGTCGCTGAGCTGGGGCTTGCGGTCGGTGCGGCGCTCGGACTCGCGGGAGAGCTGGGAGAGGGCGAGCACCGGGGTCTTCAGCTCCTTGGCGATCGACTTCAGCCCCGAGGAGATGTCCGACACCTCCTGCACCCGGGACTCCTGGCGGCCGCCGCGCATCAGCTGCAGGTAGTCGACGACGATCAGCTTGATCCCGTACTGCGCCTTCATCCGGCGCGCCCGGCTGCGCAGGTTCTGGATGGAGAGCGCCGGGGTGTCGTCGATGTAGAGGTCGGCCTGGGTGAGCCGGTCCATCGCCTGGGCGATGCGCGAGAACACCGCGGCATCGGCCTGGCCGGTCTTGAGCAGGAAGGAGTCGACGTGGGCCTCGCTGCAGAGCAGCCGCTGCACCAGCGACTCCTTCGACATCTCCAGCGAGAAGATGCAGACCGGCTCCTTGGCGAGCACCGCGGCGTTGCGGGCGACGTTGAGGGCGAACGCGGTCTTCCCCACCGAGGGGCGGGCGGCGAGGATGACGAGCTCGCTCGGCTGCAGCCCCTGGGTGACCTGGTCGAGCTCGCTGAAGTTGGTGGGGACGCCGGTGACGAACTGGCGCTTGCCGAGCAGGGTCTCGAGCTGGGTCCAGGTGTCCTTGAGCACCGGGGCGACGTGGGTCGCCTCGGTGACCCGGCGCTGGTCGGCGAGCCCGTAGACGCGCTGCTCGGCGCGGTCGACGGCCTCGGTCGCGCTCAGGCTGTCGTCGAAGCCGAGGGTGGCGAGGTCGCCGCCGGCGGCGATGAGCCGGCGCCTCAGCGCCTGCTCGTAGACGATGTCCGCGTAGTGCTTGACGCTCGCCGCGGTGAAGACGGTGGTGCTGAGCTCGCCGAGGTACTCGACGCCGCCGGACTGGGCGAGCGCCCCTCCGCGCTCGAGCTGGGCGCGGAGCATGAGCGGGTCGATCGGCTGCCCCTGGTCGGCGAGGGTGAGCGACGCCCGGAAGATGTGGGCGTGGCGCTCGGAGAAGAAGTCCTCGGGGACGAGCCGGTCGCGCACCATCGCCACCGCGTTGGGGTCGAGCATCAGCGCCCCCAGCACCGAGACCTCGGCGTCGTGGTCGTGGGGGAGCCTGCGCATCGCAGGCGGCGCGAAGGGGATCGCCGTGCCCGCGGTGAGCTCCACCCTGCCGCGGTACGGCGGTTGGGTCACTTCGCGGCGACGACCACGCGCAGGGTCGCCGTCACCTCGGCGTGGAGGTTGAGGGTGACCTCGTGGGGACCGAGCGAACGGATCGGGGGCTCGACCTCGATCTTGCGCTTGTCGACGTCGATGCCCGCCTCGCGCTTGAGCTGCTGGGCGATGTCGGCGTTGGTCACCGAGCCGAAGAGGCGGCCGCCCTCGCCCGCCTTGGCGTAGAGGGTCACCGTGATCCGGCGCAGCCGGCTGTCGATCTCGCGCGCGTCGGTGAGGGCCTTCTCGGCCCGGCGGCGCGCCGCCTCCTCGCGCTGGCGGATCTGCTCGACGACCTTGTCGTCCGCGACCACGGCGAGGCGCTTGGGGAAGAGGTAGTTGCGGGCGAACCCGGGGGACACCTCCTTGACGTCGCCGGGCTTCGCAGTTCCCGTCACTTCCTGCAGGAACAGTACCTTCACCGTGTCACTCCGGAGGTCCGCCGGTCGGCGGGGGTTGAGGGGGCCCAGCCCGTCTCCGTCCCCGGTGCGTGGCGCCGGCCCGAGAAGGCGGGATCGCCGGCGGCGGAGGCGGGGAGCGTCGGCTCGCCCGCGGCGGGCGCGGACGCGGCGGGGTCGCGTTCGAAGGGGAGGCGGCGGCTGAGGGCGACCGCGATGCGGCGGCCCGCCTCGACGTCACGGTCGAACCGGCTCTCGCGACGCTTGATCAGCGCCTCGTTCTCGGCGACCACGTAGTCGGGGGCGGCGCCGATGAAGAGCCGGCTGGCGATCAGGCTCAGCGCCAGGACGTCCATCTCGCCGACGACCGGGATCCACGCGGGCAGGTTGACGTACGGGGTGACGATCAGACCGATCGCCGTCCCCAGCGCCGCCTTGTTGCGCACCGGGACCCGGGGGTCGAGCCAGAGGCAGTAGGCGAGCTTGAGGTTGCGTGGAAGGTCGAGGAAGAGGCGCTTGAGAAAGCGCGCGCGGCCGATCATGGCCGCCATATGGTACTCAGCCGGGTGGCCCGGCCTCGCGGTCAGGGTCCTTCGAGCAGCTCCGGGTGGGCGCGCAGCCAGGCCTCCGCGGCGCCGGCGTCGCCCGGGGGGAACTCGCCGTCGAGCATCGCCTCGACCAGCGCGTCCTGCACCCGGCCGACCCAGCGGCCGGGGCCGCGTCCGGCGATCCGCATGATCGTGTCCCCGTCGAGCGGCGCCTTCGGCCGCGAGATCCCGCCACCCCGGTCGAGCCGCTCCATCCGCTCGGCGAGCTCGTCGATCTCGTGGGTGCCGGGGTACGAGGAGGCGAGGGTGTCGGCGCGGGCGACGTCGAGCATCCTCGCGCGGAGCTTGCCGGCGGCGCGGATGAGGCGGCGCACCGCGGCGTCGCCATGGGTGTCGTGCTGATACTGGATGGGACGCAGGTGGAGACGGATCAGGGTGGCGACGTCGCGGATCTCGTCGCCGCTGAAGCGCAGCCGCGTGAGGATCTCCTCCGCCATCTCCGCACCGACCTGCGGATGATCGTGGAAGGTGTGACGGCCGTCCTCGGCGACCGCGTGCGTCGGCGGCTTGCCGACGTCGTGGAGCAGGACCGCCAGCCGGGTGACCAGGTCGGCGCTCGGGGTGTGGTCGAGGGCGTGGAGGGTGTGGTCGTAGACGTCGTAGCAGTGATAGCCGCTCTGCTCGACGCCCCTCATCGCCTCGAGCTCGGGGAGGACCTCGGTGAGCAGGCCGCCCTCGTGGAGCACGTCGACGCCGGCGCGCGGATGCTGCGAGGTGAGCAGCCGCACCAGCTCGTCGTGGATGCGCTCGACGCTGATCTTCGGCGGCCGCGCGAGGTGGGCCTGCTCGCGCATCGCCTCCACAGTCCCCGGGGCGAGCCGGAAGCCGAGCTGGGCGACGAAGCGCGCGCCACGGAACATCCGCAGCGGATCCTCGTCGAAGGTGTCGGCGGGGTCGAGCGGGGTGCGGAGGACGCCGGCGTAGAGGTCGTCGACCCCACGCCCGGTGAGGTCGAGGATCCGTCCCTCGAAGTCCTGGGCGAGCGCGTTGACCGTGAAGTCCCGCCGCCAGATGTCCTCCTCGAGGGTGCCGGGCTCGACGTCGGGCTTGCGCGAGTCGGGGTTGTAGCGCTCGCGGCGCGCCCGCACAGCCTCGACGACGAAGCCGTCGCCACGCACCTGCACGGTGCCGAAGCGCTCGAACCGTTGTGGCCGGCTCCAACCGAAACGCCGGGCGATGTGGGCGAGGAGCTCGACCGCGCCCTCGCCGACGACGAGCGCGTCGATGTCCTTGCTCGTGCCCCGGCCGAGGAGGCGATCACGGACGAAGCCGCCGACGAGGTATGCCTCGACCCCGAGCTCCGCGGCGGCGGTGCGCAGCGCGTCGAGCACCTCGGCGGTGTCGATCGGCGGCTGCACGACCTCGATCTCAGCCACCGGCGAGCACCTCGCCGAGCCCCGCGACCGGAGTGCCCGCAGCACGCTGCAGCAGGACCGCGGCGAGCAGCGCGGCGGCGGCGGCGCAGAGGGCCGCGCCGGTGAAGATCGCGTGGAGCTCGTCGACCACCGCGGCGGTGGCGAGGCTGTCGTAGGCGGGGCAGTGGGCGGGCGTCTGCGGGCAGAGCTGGATCGGTGAGGGGATGTGGGCCGAGGCCGCGTAGAAGCGCCGCAGCCCCACGGCGGTGAGCGCGGCGAGCCCGACGAGCATGCCCACCATCCGCGCGACCACCGCGAGCGCCGACGCGAGGCCGTGGAGCGAGCCGCGGACCGCGCCGAGCACCGCGGCGTTCACCGGGGCGATGGCGAGGCCGAAGCCGAGACCGCACATCGCGAGCTCGAGGTCGCTCGCGCCGATCGGCGTGCGCCATCCTCCGACGGCGATGTGGTCGCCGAGGGTGCCCGCGCTCCAGGTGGCGAGGAGGAGGAACCCCAGCGCGCTCAGGAGCATCCCGAGGGCGGCGGTGAGCCGGTACGACAGCCGCTCGCAGATCAGACCGCCGAGCACCGCGCCGATGGGCACGGCGGCGAGGAAGCGCACGAGCACGAGCGCCGCCTGCAGCTGGGAGTCGGGAAAGCGGGTCGCCCGGGCGAAGATCGGCACGTCGACGAGCGCCGCCATGAGCGCGGCGCCGACGAAGAGGTTGACGAGCAGGGCGCCGTAGGCGGCGGGCCGGCGCAGCGCTCCGAAGGGTACGAGCGGGTCGGCGCGGCGCAGCTCGAGCGCGGTGAAGAGCACCGCGGCGACCGCGGCGCCGGCGAGCAGCGGCGGGGCGCCGTCGCCGACGACCTGGCGGCTCGGATCCGCCCCGGCGAAGGCGACGATGACGCAGCCGAGGACCACCCCGAGCAGCACCGCCCCGGGCCAGTCGGCGGCCCGGAGCACCCCGGGGGCGCGCCGCAGCGGCAGCAGCGGCCGGACCCCGAGCGGGGCGGCGAGCTCCCAGGCGGCGAAGCCGGCGAGCAGCCCGGCGGCTGCGAGCGCCAGCGGCGTCGTGAGCCCGCTCGTCCCGAGCAGAGGCGAGTAGAGCTGGCCGAAGGTGTCGCTGCTCGCGAGAGCGTCGGGCTGGAGGAGGGCGAGCAGGCCCGCCGCGGCGCCGCCGGCGAGGAGGAGTCCGCCGGGGAGGTCGAGCCGCCCGCCCGGCCGCGGACGCGACCCCGAGCCGGCGGGCGGCCGGAAGCCCGCTCCGAGCAGGAAGGCGACCGGAAGGTTGACCCAGAAGATCGTCCGCCACGTGCTGACCGCGACGATGGCGGCGCCGTAGAGGGGGCCGATCACGCTGCCGAGCTCCTGGACGGCGCCGATCACCCCGAGCGGCAGGCCGCGGCGCTGTGGGGGCCACGTGTCGGCGACGAGCGCGAGGGTCACGGGCACCAGCCCGCCGCCGCCCAGCCCCTGGAGCGTCCGTCCGGCCACGACCACCCCGAGGGTGTGGGCGCTGGCGGTGACCACCGAGCCGAGCGCGAACACGGCGAGGCAGCCGAGCAGAACCGGGCGGCGCCCGTAGACGTCGGAGAGACGCCCGAGCAGCGGCAGCACGACCACGTAGCCGCAGAGGAAGCCGCTGACGATCGGCGCCGCCTCCTGCAGCTGGTCGAGGCCGAGGCCGACGTCGCGCATGATGCTCGGCAGGGCGAGGACCACCACGTAGGTGTCGGCGGCGGCGAGCAGCACGGCGGCGCCGGCGACGACGAGGCGGCGCACCCCGCCCTGCGCGTCCCCTCCCGCCTGCGGAGCCGCCGGTCCCTCGCTCCGTGCCTCAGTGGGGCGGAGGGGTGATCTGGACGGTCTCGCCATACCTGTCCAGTATCAGCGTGTACGTGCTCGAGTTGTGGGCGTCGAAGAAGGGGCCGGTGAGCACGACGCGGCGCACCTGGTGGGTGTCGGTCGCCAGCCCGATGCGCCCCTGCACCGCCTGCGACGGATCGGCGCTCGTGAGCAGGTCGGCGACGGGCTTGCCGGGGAGGGAGACCTTCACCTCGTCGAGCTCCTCGCCGTTGAGCCGGTCGCGACCGTCGAGCGTCGCCGAGGTGGCGTCGGTGAGCAGCGAGCTCAGCCCGGCCGCAGGGTCGAGGAGGTGGCCGGGGTCGCTGAACCCGTACTTGCTCGGGTCGGTCGCCACGAACCCGGCGGCGAAGGGAAGCTTCACGTAGAAGGTCCCGGCGGCGGAGAGGACGCTGAGGTTGAGCGGCAGGCCGTTGAAGACCACCTGGAGGGTGCCGCTCACCGCGTTCGGACGCTGGGCGTCGCCCTGGCCGCCGGTGATGTAGGTGCCGGTCCCGGCGGACGGGGCGTCCTTCGAGGTGAGGGTGAAGTGGAGCGCGCTCGTGGCGTCGACGGCCGCCTTGCCCTTGCCGAGCAGGGTGCGGGCGTCCGGACTGCTCGAGGGCTGGCTGCCGCCACACGCCGCGGCGAGCGCGGCGACCAGGCCGAGCAGCGGGAGCGGTCGAAGGTGCATGGCCGGTCGGGAGTATAGAGAGGCGCCCGGTATACTTCCGCCACCGTGACCGACCAGCCCACGCCCGCCGTGGAGATCGGGGCAGGGACGGGGGCGCCGGCCATGGTCGGCACCGTCCTGCTCGCTCTCGGCGACAGCATCGCCGCAGGCATCGGCGCCTCCCACGTCAGCTGTGGATGCATGGCCGTGCTCGCCCACACGCTGCGCGCCCGCCATCCCGAGCTCGCCCTCGTGAACCTCGCGATCCCCGGCGAGTCGAGCGCCTCGATGCTCGCCACCGGGGGCCAGCTCGATCGCGCCGAGGAGGTGATCGGTGAGGCGGCCCGGAGCGGCGGCCGGGTCGGGCCGCTCGTGCTCTGCGTCGGCGGCAACGACATCATGGAGGCCAAGCTGCTCGGCGACGACGAGGCGCTGCGCCAGTTCGGCCGCAACCTCGGCGCCATCCTCGGCCGGCTCGACGCCGGGCTTCGCGCCACCGGCTCGACGCTCGCCGAGGTCGGCTGCGTCCAGACCGTCTACAACCCCTTCGAGCCCGACGTCGTCGAGGGCGGGAGCAACGGTGCCGAGGCGCACAGCATGGCGCCCCGCCGGGCCGGCCGCGGCGGATTCAACCGGATCATCCGAGGCGCCGCCGCCGCCCACGGCGTCCGTCTCGTCGAGGTCAGCGGGCTCTTCCGCGGCCGTTGCGGCGAGCTGACCTGGGTGCGCAGCGGCGACATCCATCCGACCGACGGCGGCCACGCCCTGATCGCGGACGCCTACCTCGAGGTCTGCGGGGCCGGGTAGGCGTCGCGCGCGACCGCGGGTTCCAGCCCTGCGAGGTCGCGCAGCCGGTTGACGTTCTCCAGGTCCGGGCCCTCGCCCGCCCCCGGCACCTCGAGCACCCATGGCACCCGCCGCAGCCGCGGGTCCTCGAGGAGCATGCCGAAGCCGGCCTCGCCGATCAGGCCCTCGCCGATGTTCGCGTGGCGGTCGCGGTTGGCGCCGAGGTCCTCGCGGGAGTCGTTGGCGTGGACGAGCACCAGCCGGTCGAAGCCGACCGCCCGCTCGAAGTCGCCGATCGTCGCGCGCACGCCGGCGGGGGTGCGGACGTCGTAGCCGTTGGCGAAGGCGTGGCAGGTGTCGAGGCAGACCCCGAGGCGGGGGTCGTCCCCGGCGACGTCGAGGATGGCGCCGACCTCCTCGAACCGGCAGCCGACGCAGCCGCCCTGACCGGCGCTGTTCTCGACGAGCAGGCGGGCCGGCGACTCGGTGCGCCCGAGGACCTCGCGGAGCGCCGCTCCGATCGTCGGGAGCATCGGCTCGAAGCCCGCCCCGCGGTGGGAGCCGGGGTGGAAGACCACCCCGTCGGCCCCCAGCCGGTCGGCGAGGTCCATGTAGTGGACGAGCGAGCCGATCGAGCGCTTCAGCAGCACCTCGTCGGCGGTCGCGAGGTTGATGAGGTAGACGGCGTGGAACCAGTGCCCGCCGAGGCGGGCGGCCTCCGCCTTCTCGCGGAGCCGCTCCGCCGTCGCCTCGTCGATCGTGAGCGGGCGCCAGGTCTGGGGCTGGGACGGGTGGGTCTGGATGACCTCCGCGCCGATGCTCAGGGCCCGGTCGACGGCCTTGTCGATCCCGCCTCTGGTGGTGACGTGGCCGCCGATGAGCACCTGCGTACGCTACTGCTTCTGCAGGAAGGGGATCCCGTAGGTCTCCGGCTGGAGGCCGATCGCCGTCTGCCAGGCCTGGGCGATCCCCTCCGGGGTCCAGCGGCCGTCGTTGTAGGCGACCGAGACCTCCTTGGGATGGCCCCAGAGGGCGATCTTGTCGCCGCCCGCGCCGATCGCCTGGCCGGTGATCCCCGCCGCCTCCTCGCTGGCGAGGAAGACGGCGAGCGGGGCGACGTCCTCGGGGAGGCCCATGCCCCAGCCCTTGCGGATCGTCTCCGGGATCGGTTGCCCCTGCTCCGCGGCCTCGACGATCTCGCCCATGCCGGGGATGGTCGCGACCATCCGGGTGAAGGCGTTGGGGACGATCGCGTTCGCGGTGATGTTCAGCTTGGCGAGCTCCATCGCCCAGGTGCGGACGAAGGCGGCGATCCCCGCCTTGGCGGCGGAGTAGTTGGTCTGGCCGAAGTTGCCCCGCTGGCCGGCGATCGAGGAGACGACGAGGATGCGGCCCCCCTCGCCCTGCTCCTTCATCCGGTTCACCGCCGCGCGGACGCAGGTGAAGGTGCCGCGGAGGTGGGTCTCGATGACCGCGTCGAAGTCCTCGTCGGTCATCTTCCAGAGCACGCGGTCGCGGACGATGCCGGCGTTGCAGAGCATGATGTCGAGCCGCCCGAAGGCCTCGACCGCGCGGTTGACGAGCCGGTCGGCGGCCTCGGTCGAGCCCACCGGCACCACCTCGGCGACCGCCCGGCCGCCGTCGCCGGTGATCAGGCCGACGGCCTCGCCGGCGACGTCGGCGTCGACGTCGTTCACCACCACCGCGGCGCCCGCCTCGGCGAGCGCACGGGCGTAGGCCCGGCCGATGCCGCGGCCGCTGCCGGTGACCACCGCCACCTTCCCGTCGAGCGAGATCGTCATCCCTGCGTGTCTCCTGGTGAGGGGCTCGAGCGGCCGCGGTTCGCCCCCTCGGACGCTCGCCACGCCTGGCCGCGGGCACCCTGCGCGGCGCCCGGATGGTCAGTGTGACGGACTGGGCGTCCGGGACGACTTCCCCCGTAACGACCAGGATCAGGGAGGATCAGGCCCCCTGGAAGTGCGATCCGGTGGCGAGGACGAGGACCAGGTAGGCCACCCAGGGCAGCGCGCTCAGCCCCAGGACCCCTCCCCGGACCCGGCCGTCGTGGAGGAGGCCGAGGGTGAACAGGCCGGTCGCCAGGGTCAGGATCCCGTTCACGATGCCGAGCGGCCCCGGGTTCCAGTCGGTGAAGGCGAGCCCGAGGAAGCCGGGGATGCAGGCCTGGAAGGCGGTCGCGCCGAGGACGTTGCCGGCGGCCAGTCCGTCGTCCCCGCTGCGCACCCAGAGCACGCTGTTGAGCATCTCCGGCAGCTCGGTGGCGATCGGCACCACCACCAGGGCGAGGAGCAGCGGGGAGATGTGGAAGGTGTGCCCGGCGCGCTCGACGGCGCGGACGAAGAGCTCCGCCCCGGCGATGAGCAGGGCGATGCCGATCAGCAGCTGGAGCGCGATCGCCGGCCCCGCCGGGCGCTCCGCCCCCCGCATCAGGTGGAGCGGCTCGGGGTGCTCGGTGGCGGGGTCGCTGCCTCGGAGCGTGGCGTGGACGTGGCGGGCGTAGAGGAGCAGCAGCCCCACCCCGAGCGCGGCACGCACCCCTCGGGGGAGGGGGATCGCGATCATCAGCACGGAGAAGCCTGCGAGGAAGGTCAGGAGGTCGCGGCGCACCTGACCGATCTCGGGGTGGAGCACGGGATCGGCCCGCCGGGCGGCGACCGCCGCTCCGGTGATCGCCATGCCGAGGGTGAGGAGGAGGAAGGGGGCGCCGACGATGGCTCCGATGGCGACCGCATCGGCGTCCGGCCCGCCGCGGACGATCGCCACCACCGGGACGGTCGTCTCCGGCAGGGCCGTCCCCAGCGCCGCGAGCAGGCTCCCGGTGGCTCCGGCGGCGAGGCCGAGGCGGAAGCCGGCCCATTCCACCGCGTTGGTGAAGAGCTCGGCGGCGACGACGATGAGCACGAGCCCGCCGACGAAGAGGCCGGCGGTGGTCACGAGGTGAAGCGGAAGCCGCCGAGGTGGAGCCAGGG
>DATKEY010000293.1:0-3921 GCA_035544475.1 Candidatus Dormiibacterota bacterium
AAGCGCGGCACGATGCCGTTCGACGAGGAGCAGGTCAAGCACGTCGACCTGTGTCTCGGCTGCCGTACATGCGAGGGCGTATGCCCGTCGGGCGTGCCTTATGGGCGCATCATCGAGGCGGGTCGCGCTGACGTCGAGGACACTCGGCGTCCATCGCTCAAGCGGAGTGCAAGTCGCGTGGCGCTCCGCCAAATCGTCGGGCATCCGACACGATTGCGCCTGGCGGGCAACGCGACCCGCATCGCCCAGAGGCTCGGGCTCACGTCGGTCGTCTCATCGGGTCGCATGCTGCCGCCGCTGCAAGCGCGCTTCTGCCCGCCGGACGGCAACCTTGCGCACCCATTCGGCGAGCGCAAGTACCGCGTGGCGTTCCTCGTCGGATGCGTGATGCCGATCCTGTATCCGCAGTCGCACTACGCCGCGATCAAGCTCCTGCAGCTCGCCGGCTGTGAGGTGTGGTTCCCTCCGGGGGAGCGATGCTGCGGCGCGCTGTTCGCACACAACGGTGACCTCGAGGGAGCGGAGCGGCTGCGCGAGCACAACTCGCGTGTCTACGAGTCAGAGAAATTTGATGCGCTGATCGTCGACTCAGCCGGATGCGGCGCGCACCTCAAGGATTTCTATCCGGCGCTCAAAGGTCGCGTGAAAGACCTCACCGAATGGCTCGCCGAGGTGGGGCTGCCGGAGCCGAAGCGCAAGCTCAAGGTTCGCGTGACTTACCAGGACGCTTGCCACCTCGCCCACGCGCAGAAGATCAAGAGGCAACCGCGCGATCTGTTGAGGTCGCTGCCCGGCGTCGAATGGGTGGAGATGCGACACGCCGAGATCTGCTGCGGCGCGGCCGGGCTTTACAGCACGCTCGAGCCCGACATGTCGCGCCGCATCCTCGACGAGAAGATGGAAGACGTGCTTGCGACCAACGCCGACGTGATCTCGGTGGCGAATCCGGGCTGCCAGATGCAGCTCGAATCCGGGCTGCGCGCGCGCCACTCACCCATGAAGGTGGAGCACGTCGCCCAAACGCTGATGCGGGCCTTCTGAGACCCAACTCCTCCCCATTCATGGAGAGGTGGCCGCGCAGCGGCCGGAGGGGCTTGAGCGCCTAGATCTTCAGCTTCGGCAGGACCGCGGTCTTGGTGACGTCCACCTCGACGCGCGCCACCGCGAGGGTCACGTTGTCCGGCGCGCCCAGCTCTCGGCACCGCTCGATCACCCGTTCCGCGCCGCGGTCGAGGTTCCCGTCCCGGAGCAGCAGCCGTCCCATCTCCTCGACGCTTACGCCCGCGGTCTCGACACCGTCGCTGCACAGCACGATCGCGTCGCCTTCCTCGAGCTTCATCCTGTCCGTGAAGGGCTGGATCTGCTCCCACACACCGATGGCGCGCGTCAGGCGGTGCTTGAGCGGATGGTTCGCCGCTTCCTCCGGCTTGATCAGTCCCAACCGCACCTGCTCCGCCGGCCACGAGTGGTCCTGCGACACGAGCTTGGCCAGTCCGTTGCGAAACAGGTAGGCGGGGCTGTCACCGACGTTGAGAAGCGCGAGGTCGCCGGACCGGATCGCGGCGATCACCATGGTGCTCCCCATGCCCGCCCACTCGGGGTTGTCGCGCGCGGCCTCGAAGACGGCGGTGTTCGCCTCCTTGCACGCCTTCTTGAGCCGGTCGAGCTCAGGCCCCTCACCCCCGTCCGCAGCCAGCACCTTGGTGACTGTCTTGACGGCGATCGAGCTCGCGTGCTGGCCCGCTGCGTGGCCGCCCATGCCGTCGCAGACCACGATCAGCGTGTCGAGGCCCGCCTTGTTGCGCCAGACGGAGACCGAGTCCTCGTTTTCCTCTCGCTCGAGGCCCGGGTCGGTGGCCCACGCGATTCGCAGTCGCATCGTTGCTACTTAACGACCGAGGGTGTGATCAGGCTCCGATCAGGGCAAAGTGGACCGAGTTCTGACCGATCGTCAGGCGGTCTCCGTGGTTGAGCTGTTTCTCCTGGATCGACTCGCCGTTGACGAACGTGCCGTTCGTGCTCCCGAGGTCGACGACCCAGAACTCCTCTCCACGCCGCTCTAGCCGCGCGTGATGTCCGCTCGTAGCCGGGTCGCGGAAGATCACGTCGTTGTCCGGCGATCGGCCCATCCGCAGCGCGTGGTCGCTCGCCCGGTGGCTGTGGCCGGCGTCCGGGCCTGACTCGATCGTCAGGTCAGCCTGCGGTCCGGCGCCGGCGGGCGCCGTCGAAGGCCGCGCCGGCATCGCCATGGTGTCGGGCAGCGGCGGAGTCGCGGCCGGCGGCTGCCAGGCGGGCATCAGCGTGGTGGCTTCGCGCTCCGCGTCGCTCGGCGGCGGCGCGACCATCGTCGCCGCGACGTCGGCCGCTGAGGGTGATCGAGAGGACCAGGGAGCCTGGGCGGGTTGGGGGGACATGGGTTCGACCGCGGGAGGCTCGGGCGGCGCCGGCGGCTCGGGGGCAGGGGCTGCCGCGGCGCCCGCGGCGAGGTCGGCGTCGGTGGAAGGGGCGACGGCTGCGGCGGCTGCCGACCAGACCGGAGCGGGTGCGTTCCAAGGCGGGGCTTCCACCGCGGGCGGTTTCGGGACCTCGGGGGGCGCGGCCGGCGCGCTCCATGGGGAAGCCGCGGGAGCAGCCGGCTCTTCTGTCCTCGGCGCTTCCCAGGCGGGCGCGGGCCCGCTCCACGCGGGCGCAGGCGGCACCGATGGGGGCGGCGGTGGGGGCGCGGCGGCGCCCGGAGCTTGCCACGACGGGGCGACAGTTGGAGGCGGAGCCGCCGCCGGACTCGCCGCAGGTGGTGCGGGAGCTCCCCAGTCGGTCGTCGCGGCCGACGGCGCTGGGGGTGCAGGCGCCGCGGCTGCCGGCGGGTCCCACGATGGAGCTGCTGGGGGCGGATTCCACGACGGCGCGGCGGGCTCCGCGGCGGCGGCGGCCGGCTGACCACCCCAGGCCGGAGCAGGTGCGGCGGGTGCTCCCCAAGAACCGCCGGGCTGGGCCGGTTCGGCCGACGGAGCTGGAGGGGCGGCCGGCGCTCCCCAGGAGGGAGCCGGGGCGGCCGCCGGGGGGGAGTCCGGCGATCCCCATGTCGGGGCGGCGCCCGGGGCGGCCACAGGCGGCGAGCCTCCCCAGGTCGGCGCGGCCGCCGGCGGACCTGGCGGTGCGGGCGAAGCAGCAGGTGCGGGAGGCGCGCCCCAAGCGGGCGAGGTCGCGCCCGGCGCGACCGCGGGTGAGGCGGGTTGGCCCCATCCGCCGGCGGTCGCGGGCTGGGGCGGCGTTCCCGCTCCCCAGCCGGGCGAGGGCGGCGTGACCACCGTCGGGGCGATGGTCGCGGGTCGGGCCGGCGCAGGCGGCGCCCAGGTCGCGGCGACGCCCGCGGTCTGGTTCGTGGGGGTCGACGGCCGGACGGGAGGCGCGGACTTCTTGCTCCTGCGGCGGCGGCGGGTCCTCAGGTAGAGGACCGCGGCGATGAGGGCCGCCACGGCAAGAATGATGTCTGCGTATGTAGTGGACATGCGGTGGGGAGCCTCCCTCTCGCCTAGCGCGGCATTGGATCTACGTAAGGCTGAAAGTATGCCATCGGGGTCACGAATCTCCGCCCTGCATGGCGCCGTTTTCGATCACGAGCCGGCCCGAGGCGACGCCGGGCACCGTGATGTCGGCCTCCAGCGAGTGCAGGCCGGAGCCGATCGATTGCCCGGTCGCGACGTGCAGGACAAGGCGCCGGCCCAGGGGCAGGTCGAGCCGTTTGGGCAGCGGCGCGAGTCCCGCGTTTGACTCGATCTGGAGCTGATGACCGCCCACCGACACGCCGTCCAGCCGTAACCCGGTGATGCCGACGAGCACAGCTGGACGTGTGCGGTTGTCGAGCGCGAAGCTCAACCCGTGGTCCTCGGCCCGCAGGCTGTGGAGGTCGGCCAGCCGCTC
>DATKEY010000294.1:0-8640 GCA_035544475.1 Candidatus Dormiibacterota bacterium
GTGGGCCACCATCCCCTCCCCTCCGTGACCCTCGTCCTCGACGACGATCAGCTCGCTTCCCGGCCAGGCCCGGTGGATCCGCCACGGCGAGTCGAGGGGGCTGCTGACGTCGAGGCGCCCGTGGATCAGGAACCCCGGGACGTGCGCCAGCCGGCGGGCGTTGCGGACGATCTCGTCCGGATCCAGCCAGCAGTCGTTGCTCCAGCAGTGGGTGACCTGGCGGGCGAAGCCGAGACGGAACCGCGGGTCGTCGAAGTGTGGGTTCGGCCGCCATCCCGGCGTCGTCGACACGTGGACGTCCTCCCACCGGCACCACGCCGCCGCGGCGGCCTCGTGGACCACGGGATCGGGATCCATGAGCAGGGTGTGGTACGCGTCGACCGGGCGGAGGTGCCGGAGCGCCGAGGGCACGTGGTCGCGGAAAGCGCGCCACTCCGCGGGAAAGAAGCGGCCGGCGTGGACCGTGAGCCAGTCGATGTCCTCGGCCGATCCGGTGCTCACCGCGGCGAGGACGGCGGCGCGCACCTGCTCGGGGTGGCGCTCGGCATAGGTGGCCCCGAGAACCGATCCCCAGGAGAGGCCGAAGACGATCCAGCGGTCGATGCCGAGGTGCACCCGCAGCCGTTCGATGTCGGCGACGTGGTGGTCCATGTCGATGCTCCGCCAGGCCACCGCGCCGGTGGAGGCATGGGGTGTGCTCCGGCCCGCGGCGCGCTGGTCGAGGAGGACGGCGTGGTGGCGGGTCGGGTCGAAGTGGCGCCGCGCCCCCGGGGTGCAGCCCGCGCCGGGACCGCCGTGGAGATAGATGACGGGCGTGCCGTCGGGGCTCCCCACCTGCTCGTAGTGGAGGACGTGGCCGTCGCCGGCGTCGAGGGTCCCGGTGGCGAACGGCTCGGGCGGCGCGACGTCGCTCACGGGGCGAAGTATGTGGGGAGTGTGCCCGTGCCCGTGGTAGCGTCGCGGTCCCGATGGCCACCCTCCACCTGCTCCGTCACGCCAAGTCGAGCTGGGCCGACGAGGAGCTCTCCGACCACGATCGCCCGCTCGCGCCCCGCGGCCGCCGCGCGGCGGCGGCGATCGCGGACCACCTCCGCGAGCACGGCGTCGCCCCCGAGCTCGTGCTCTGCTCCTCCGCCCTCCGCGCCCGCGAGACCCTCGAGCTCGTGGCGCCGGCGCTCGGTCCACAGGCGAGCGTCCTCGTCGAGGACGGGCTGTACGGCGCCTCGGCGGAGGATCTGCTCGACCGGCTCCACCTCGTTCCCGCCCCCACGGCCTCGGTGATGCTCGTCGGCCACAACCCCGCGATGCAGGACCTCGCGCTCGCCCTCGCCGCGCCGAGCGCGGGGATCGAGCGGCTGCGGGCGAAGTTCCCGACCGCTGCGCTCGCCACCCTGCGGATCCCCGAGGGCGGATGGCCGGGCCTCCGCCGCCGCGGCGCCGAGCTCGTGGACCTCGTCCTCCCTCGCGAGATCTGACCGGTTGACAGGGTTCGGGCGCCCTGCCACTCTGCCCGTCCCGAGACAGGAGCGAGGGGCCGACGGGCTGACCCGCCCGCGCCGTCAGGTGCAGGTCCAGCCCGTGTAGGTGTGCCAGACGCCCTGCTGGTTGCGGATCCACTGCATGCAGTGGTTGGGGTCGTGGGCGCCGGGGCCGTACGACAGCGGCACGGTGAGGCCGGTCTCGAGGTTGCGGATGCGGTCCGCCGCGTCGACGAGCGCCTTCGAGGTGACCGGGGCCGAGCCGATCCGCCGCAGCGCCTCGACGAAGACCTTCGCGCTGACCCAGGACTCCTCCGCGTAGACGTCGAGGTCGTCGACCTCGTTCGGGTAGTACCGTTCCATCGCGGCGTGGTACTCGCGGATCGCGGGGACGTCCATGTGCTCGTCGGGCTCGAGGAACGGGGTGCCCGACTCCGCGCCGTAGACGGCGGTCCCGTACTGCTTCTCGGCCGACTTCTTGTCGAGGCCCACGCCCATGAAGGGGGGATGGAAGTTCTGCCGGTCGAGCGCCTGGAAGAAGCGCGCGTAGGAGAAGGGATCGAGGCCGGCCATGATCGAGTCCGCGCCCTCGAGCCGGATCTTCACCGCGAGGTCGGTGTAGTCGGGCTTGGTGGCGTCGACGAAGTCGATGCTCTTCTCGTGGATCCCGTGGCGGTGGAGGGCGTCGGTGAAGACCTGCGCGTTGGGCGATGTGAACGGGGCGTTGATGATCACGACCGCGGGGGCCCGGATCCCGAGCTCCGCGGCGTGGGCGCAGAAGAGCTCGACGGCGCGTCCCAGGCTGATGCCCACCGGATACGAGAGCGGTGAGCCGAACTCGGCGCCGATCCCGAGCCCGCCGAAGATGGGGATCCCGCGCTGGGTGAGGTACTGGGCTTCGGCCCCCTCGCTGCTCGGGGCGAGCCAGCCCACCATGGCGAGGATCCCCGCGCCGGCGAGCCGCTCCGAGCACTGGTGTCCGCGGGTGGGGTCGAAGGCGGAGTCGCAGTCGACCATCCGCAGGTGGTGGCCGTTGACCCCTCCGGCGGCGTTGACCTCGTCGAAGTAGGCGCGCACCGCGTCCCGCCCGACGGTGGCGTCGACCGGGCCGGTCTCCTCGTACATCCCGCCCACGGTGATGTCCCCGCCGGGGAGCGCGACCCCGGCGGCGGCGACCGCATCGCCGCGCCGAGCCGTGGAGCCGGCGGCCGCGGGCGCACCCCGTGGGGCGGTCGCCGGCGCAGGCGCCGCGCCGCTCGCGGACCCCGGGGCGGTGGCGCCGGTCGGCGGCAGGGCGGCGTCGCCGGAGCCGCCGCCGGAGGTCGCCGGGCCTCCGGCGCCGGGCGGCGCGACCGCGACCCCGGTCCGTAGGATGGGGGCGTGGGCGAACTGGTACGCGACCATCGACCCCAGGCCGGCGGTCACGACCACGGCGGCGACCACGAAGACCAGCGCCACCCTGTCGCGCATCCCCATCGGAACCTCCCTCCGTGCGCGCGCCCGCGACAGCATACCCGACGCGCCTGACGGGTACCGACATGGACTTCACACCGCCCGCGCACCTCGTCCGGCTCCTCGCCGAGCTCGACGCCTTCATCGAGGCGGAGATCGCCCCGCTCGAGGCCGAGCACCCCGAGTACTTCGACCACCGTCGCGAGAACGCCCGGACCGACTGGGAGAGGGGAGGGCTTCCCCGTGAGGAGTGGGAGGCGCTGCTCGCCGAGATGCGCCGCCGAGCCGACGCCGCGGGGTTCCTCCGGTACGGGCTGCCGCGGGCGATCGGCGGCCGCGACGGCGGGAACCTCGACATGGCGGTGATCCGCGAGCACCTCGCCCACCGCGGCCTCGGCCTCCACAACGACCTGCAGAACGAGTCGTCGGTGGTGGGGAACTTCCCGCTGGTGATCATGATGGAGGCGTTCGGGACACCGGCGCAGCGCGCCGAGTTCACCGAGGCGATGATCACCGGCGGGCGCCGGCTCGCCTTCGCGCTCACCGAGCCGGACCACGGCTCCGACGCGACCTGGCTGGCCACGACCGCGGTCCGGGACGGCGACGAATGGGTGATCGACGGGGCGAAGCGCTTCAACACCGCGGTCCACACCGCGACCCACGACCTCGTCTTCGCGCGCACCTCGGGGAAGCCCGGGGACGCGCGCGGCATCACCGCCTTCATCGTCCCCACCGATGCCCCGGGGTTCGCGGTGCCCTTCTACTGGTGGACGTTCAACATGCCGACCGACCACGGCGAGGTCACCCTCACCGGCGTGCGCGTCGGAGGCGACGCCGTCCTCGGCGAGGTCGACGCCGGTCTCGACCTCGCCCAGGTCTTCGTCCACGAGAACCGGATCCGCCAGGCGGCGAGCGGCGTCGGCGCCGCGCAGTACTGCATCGACAGGGCGGTGGACCACGCCCGGCGCCGGGTGGCGTTCGGCCGGCCGCTCGCCGTGAACCAGGCGATCCAGTGGCCGCTCGTCGAGCTCCAGACCGAATGCGAGATGGTGCGCTGGCTCGTGTACCGCACCGCCTGGCACATGGACCACGCCCACCATCTCGAGGTCTCCGACCGGGTGTCGATGGCCAATTACCGCGCCAACCGGCTGGTGTGCGAGGCGGCCGACCGGGCGATGCAGGTCTTCGGCGGCATCGGCTACTCACGCCACGAGCCCTTCGAGCACATCTACCGGCACCACCGCCGCTACCGGATCACCGAGGGATCGGAGGAGATCCAGATGCGCCGCGTCGCCCAGCGCCTCTTCGGCTTCGGCGGCGGGTGAGCGCCGAGAGCGCGCCGCTCGATGCGGCGCAGACGCTCGCCGCGCGGCTCACCGAGGTGGTCGGCGCGGCGGTGGGGGAGAGCGTGACGGTGAGCGGGCTGCATCGGCTCTCCGGGGGCACGAGTCGCGAGACCTGGTCCCTCGACGCGATGGCGGGCCCGAGGCGGTGGCCGCTCATCCTCCGACGTGACGCGCCGGGGGTGCCGTCGACGACGATGGTGCTCGAGGCCCGCTGCCTCGAGGCGGCGGCGAGCGCCGGCGTCCCCGTCCCCCGCGTGCTCACCGCGAGCGACGACCCCGCGGTGCTCGACGCCTCCTTCCTGCTCATGGAGCGGGTCGAGGGCGAGACGATCCCCCGGCGCATCCTCCGCGACGACGGATTCGCCGAGGCACGTCGCCGGCTCGCCGGCCAGTGCGCCGCGGCGCTCGCAGGGATCCACACGATCGACGGATCGGCGCTCGAGGGGCTCGTCGACGAGGATCCGCTGACGCGGTGGCGGCGCACCCTCGACGAGCTCGGCAGCCCGCATCCGGCGTTCGAGCTCGCCTTCCGATGGCTCGACGCCCACCGGCCGCCGCAGCGGCGGCGCAGCCTGGTCCACGGCGACTTCCGGGTCGGCAACCTCGTCGTCGGCCCCGACGGCCTGCGCGCGGTGCTCGACTGGGAGCTCGCCCATGTCGGCGACCCCATGGAGGACCTCGGCTGGTTCTGCGTTCGTGCCTGGCGCTTCGGAAACGACCGCCTCCCCGCCGGCGGGGTCGACAGCTACGACACCCTGGTGCGCACCTATGAGGCGGCGAGCGGCACCGAGGTCGACCGCGACGCGCTCCTCTGGTGGGAGACGATGGGCACCCTGACCTGGGGGATCCTCTGCGGGGTGCAGGCGGCGCGGCACACCTCTGGCGCGGTGCGCTCGGTCGAGCTCGCCGCCATCGGGCGGCGCGTCTGCGAGAACGAGTGGGATGTGCTCGACTGCCTCGAGCGGGCGGGATGGCCGCGGTGACCCTGCACGACGAGCCGTCGATGGCGGCACTCCTCGAGGCGGTGCGCGAGTTCCTCGAGGACGACGTGATCCCCGGCACGGAGGGGCGCCTCCGGTTCCACGCGCGGGTCGCCGCCAACGTCGTGCGGATGGTCGAGCGCGAGCTCATCCTGGGCGAGGCGCAGGCGGTGGCACACTCCGCCGACCTCGCCCGCCTCGGTGTCGGGTCCGAGGACGAGCTCGCCACCGCCATCCGCGCCGGTGCGCTCGACGGGCGCATCGCCGAGGTCGCGGCGGTGGTGCGGCGCACCGTCGCCGCCAAGCTCGCCGTGGCGCACCCGGGATACGGCGCGGGGTAGCGCTCGCAGGTGTCAGGCGTTGCCGGGTCGCACCTCCTGGGCGCGCCCGGTGGCCTCGGCGTAGGTCCACGCCTGCAGGTCGGGCGCGTCGATGCCGAGGGAGGTGAGGATGGCGCAGACCTGCTCGCGGTGCACGTTCGCATGGTGGAGCGCCTGGATCACGGGGATGCTCGCCTGCACCTCGTAGGCCCCCTCGTCGAGAAGGAGCAGCTGCTCCGGGTCGAGCGGGTCGGAGAAGTAGACCTCCCACAGGCGCTCGGTCTCGTCGGTCCTCCGGTCGAGCTCGTCGAGGTCGTCGACGTCGGCGTCCTCCGTCCACGCGGGCCGCTCGATCCTCGCCCGGGGCAGATAGCTCGCGTCCCACCGGATCACGTGGTTCAGGGTCTCGAGGATGCTGCCGTAGGTCGCCGGGACCGTCGACGCCAGGTGCTCGGGCGTGAGGTCGCGGCAGAACGCGATCAGCCGTCTCGTGGCCCACGCGTTGTGCCGGAACGCCTCGCGAATCAGGTTCTCCATGGCGGTAACAAGGGTAGCGCCTGGCACGCCATGCACTGGAAGGTCAGCGGTGGACCAGTGAACGCCGGTTCGCGAACGGGGGTTCATTCCGTCCGGACGACGTAGACCCCACACGGCGCGTGACGGAGCAGGGTGCCGGCGACGCTCCCGACGACGAGCCGGCGCGCGCTGCGCACCCCCTTGCTCCCGACCACGATGAGGTCGGCCCCCTCCTCCTCGGCGACGGCGATGAGCGCGCCGGCGGGGTCGCCGCGCCGGGTGTGGGTGACGACGTCGACGCCGGCGTCGCGGATCGCCTCGGCGGACCGAGTCAGCACCCCTTCCGCGGTGCCCCCGGTCGTCACCTGCCAGCCGAGGTCGGAGAGGCTGTCGGGCACGGTCCGGAGGTCGCCCGGCGGGGCCGCGTCGCCGTCGAGGGCGTGAGCGCTGACGAGGTGGAGGCGGGCGCCGAACCGGGCCGCGAGCGCCACCGCCTGGCGGACGGCGCGCTCGGCCGTCGCCGAGCCGTCGGTGCCGGCGACGATGCAGTGCAGCTCTCCGTGCGCGTGCTCGGGTGGCGCCTCCGGCCGGTGCCGCGGCTGGGCTGCGCTCATCGCGTGGCGCACCGCGCCGCCCGCGAAGACGAGCGAACCGGTCGCGGTCTCTCGGAGCAGCCGGCTCAGGTCCCGGCCGATGCCCCGACGTGCGGGCAGCTCGACGCGGAGCTCGACGTAGGCGCCGTCGCGCGACGCCCGGCTCTCCCCGAGCCCCCGGACCACCCGGACCGCGCGGGGATTGTCCGCCATCACGACCGCGCTGAAGCGCCGCACGCCCTCGCGGCGAGCCCGGGTGGCGAGCCGTCCGAGGAGAAGGGTCGCCACTCCCCGCCCGTGCCAGGTGTCGACGACGGTGACCGCGACCTCGGCGACCTCCGCGTCGTCCGCCGAGCGCACGTAGCGCGCCACGCCGACGGTGTCACCACTCGCGACGTCGAGCGCGACGAGCGCCTCATGGTCGTGATGATCGACCTCGGTGAGGAACGCGAGCATCGAGTCGCCGAGCTCCGGCATCGCGGAGAAGAAGCGCCGGTAGCGCGACTCCGGGCTCAGACGGTCCCAGGCGGCGCGCAGCGCGCCCTTGTCGTCCGGGCCGATGGGGCGGATGCGCACCAGCGACCCGTCGCGAAGCGGGACTGTTCGATCTCGTCGGCCGACCATCGCTGCTCGGCCGCGGAGCCTAGCACGGCGGCCCGGGTCGACCGCCCTCTCTACAGCCCGTACGACCTGCCGATGACGTCGAGCATGATCTCGTCGGTGCCGGCGCCGATCCGGTACAGGCGGATGTCGCGGAGCACGCGCTCGACCGGGTGCTCGCGCATGTACCCGGCACCGCCGTAGATCTGGACACACTGGTCCGCAACCTCCCAGGCGGTCTGGGCGGCGAGGAGCTTGGCCATGGAGATCTGGCGGACCGGGTAGTCGCCCCTCGCGTAGCTCCACGCGGTGGCGTAGATCAGCTGGCGCGCCGCCTCGATGCGCGTGGCCATCGTGGCGAACTTGTGCCGGATCGCCTGGAAGCTGCCGATGGGCCGGCCGAACGCGGCGCGCTCGCGGGCGTACTCGAGGGCGCGGTCGAAGGCGTACTCCCCGTAGGCGAGACACCCGGCTGCGCCGATGAGGCGCTCGGCCTGCAGCTCCCACATGATGTGGTAGAAGCCCTTGCCCACCTCGCCGAGCACCGCCGACGCGGGCACGCGCACGTCCTGGAAGGCGAGCAGCGCGGTGTCGGACGCGTGCATCCCCATCTTGCGCAGCCGGCGCTCGCGCATCACCCCGGGGGTGTCCATCGGCACGAGGAAGACGGTGAACCCGTCGTGGCCCGCGTCGGGGTCGGTGCGGGTGAGGAGCATCGCCATCGCGGCGCGATGCCCGTTGGTGATGAACGTCTTCGAGCCGTTGATCACCCAGCCGTCGCCGTCGCGGACCGCGCGGGTGCTGGTGCCGGCGAGGTCGGACCCGGCGTCGGGCTCGGTCATCGCCAGGCAGAACATCTGCCGCCCGGTGGCGCCGCTCGTCACCCAGGTGCGCTTCTGCTCCTCGGTCCCGAACTTGAGGATCGGCGGGATGACCATGTCGGTGTGGACGGAGAGGCCCATGAGCAGCCCGCCGCTGCCGCCACGCGCGATCTCCTCGGCGAGGACGATGTTGCAGAAGTAGTCGCCGCCCTGGCCGCCGTATGCCTCGGGAACGGACAGGCCGAGCAGGCCGAGATCTCCCATCCGGCGCACGATCGAGTCGGGGTAGGTGGTCTCCTCCCACTCCTCGACGTGGGGGACGATCTCGCGGTCGACGAAGGCGCGGATCGACTCCCGGAGCCGGTCGTGATCCTCGCCGAAGATGAAGTGTCGCCGCCTCTGCTGGAAGTCGGGCTTGATGACCGGCTCGGAGATGCCCATCGTCGATCCACCTCCCGGCGTTCTACTTGCGCGCTGGTAAGTATACGGACGGCCCCGAGCCGGGGGCGTGGCGGCGCCCCGAGCCGCGGGCCG
>DATKEY010000295.1:0-9294 GCA_035544475.1 Candidatus Dormiibacterota bacterium
CGGCGTCGCAGACCCATCCGGGGTTCGCGCTCCACAATCTCAACCGGCTGCTGTCGCTCTACCCGCCGACGGTGGGGATCAAGCCCGGCTACACCGGCAACGCCGGTCCCTGCCTCGTCGCCGAGGCGGTGCGCGAGGGCCACCACATCCTCGGCGTCCTCCTCGGCGCCCCTCACCTCTACAGCGACATGCGCATGCTGATCGACTGGGGGTTCACCCAGAGGGGGTTGCGGCCGATGGTCACGCCGTCCCCGGCCCCACCGCCGCCGCCCCCGCCCGCGCGACGCCCCCACCGGTAGGAGCCGGTCGGCGGCCGCATCGGGCCTGCTGTACCCTGACAGTGGCGTCATCGAAGGGAGTGGGCAGCGCGTGGAGACGGTCGGCCAGGTCCGCGCCGGCACGCCGGTGGATCAGGTGTGCCAGGCGCTCGCCTGGCAGCGGGAGCGCCGCCGCTGGCGGCACGTGGTGGTGATGATCGCGGGGGCCGTCACCGGGTACCTCGGCGCCACCGGAACGGTGTTCATCCTCGCGGGCCGGGGCGCCTCGCTCGGAGGTCACTCCCGGCTGCCGCTGTACGCGGCTCTGTGGGGGGGCGGGTGGCTCGTCGCCAGTCTGGGCTGGCACCGTCTGCACCCCGTACGGGCGCTGGCGCGCCTCCCGCTCGTCGCGGCCTCGCTCACCGTCTGGTTCCCCGTGCACCTGGTCCTCTCGTCCTTCAGCCGCGACAACGCCGGAATGGCGACGATGGGTCTGCCGGTCCCCGGCTTCGGCGGCAACGGGTCGGCGCTGGCGATGGCGGTCGTCGACCAGGACTTCGCGACCGCCATGCTCGGCGGGGCGTTCACCGGCCCCCTGCCGATCGACGGCTTCCTGATCCGGTCCGAGTCCATGGCGCGATTGCGGTGCGGGAAGCGCGTGCTGACCGTCCTCGTCGGCCGCGACCCGGGAGGCGCGCGGCGCACGGCCGCACCCCGTGGCGTCCAGACCCGGTCGCGATCGGCCTGGGCGTGGGGAGGGGTGGGTGACTGGACGATCCAGATGAGCCTGCTCGGCGCCGGGGGGGACGCGGCGCAGCTGCTCACCATCGCGCTCGCCGCGGCCGAGCGGAGACTCGCCGCCGCCCTCGCTCCCGCCTGACCCGCAGGGTTCCGCCGCCGCCGGACGTAGGAAGTGCGACGGCCCGAGTCGGGCCCGACCGGGAAGGGAGAGAGACACCATGCGACGTATCGGCATCGCCGCCGCAGCACTCGCCGCCACCGGGATCGCCGGCACGGCGGTGGTCACGACCACCCATGCGGCGGGGCTCCCGCTGCCCATCATCGGCGGCGGCAGCGGCCTGCCCGTCGTCGGCAACGGCCTCCCCGGGCTCGACGGGGCCGACCCCGTCGGCACCGTCGTCGGCGCGGTCGCGGGGATGCCCGGGTACGTCCTCAACTGCGGCCTGATGTCGAACGTGCCGCTCATGCAGCACCCCGCGACCTCGAAGACGAAGTCACACCACAAGGTCAAGCACACCGCCCCGTCGATGTCCACGTGCGGCAACGGCCTCCCGGTGGTGAGCGGCCTCCCCGTCGTCGGCGGCATCGCCGGCGGCCTTCCCACCAGCGGCCTCGGCGGTCTCACCGGCGGCCTGCCGGTCGTCGGCGACGGCAGCGGCCTCGGCGGTCTGCCGATCGGCGGCCTCACCGGCACCATCGGCGGGCTCGCGGGCGGCCTTCCCGGCCTCGCCGGCGGCCTCCCCATCGGCGGCCTCGCCGGCGGTCTCCCCGGCCTCGGCGGCGTCGGCGGCCTTGGTGGCCTCGGCCTCGGCGGTCTCGGGCTCGGCGGCTAGAGGTAGCTACCCCGCGACCCGCTCCGCCTCCTCGCCGGTCTCCGCCCTCAGCGCCTCGAGCGCCTGGCAGTAGCCGAGGCAGACGTCGACGTATGCGGCGTGGCTCCAGGCGAGGGGGGCGACCGAGAGCGGGCCACCGGTGAACGGGTTGACCTGCTCGGGGAGCAGGCCGGCGGGCGACGCGTGCCTCTCGACCCACTCGAGCAGCGGCAGCACCGTCTCCTCGAGCTGGGCGGGGCTGCGCGCGGTGCGCACCAGCCAGTCGGCGAGCCAGAGGGTGCAGATCACCCACGGGTTGCCGGGCACGTCGTCGGAGAGCTCGACGCAGTGGTAGTAGTCGCGCTGGTAGCGGGCGACGCCGCCGTCGCCGGCACGCAGCCACAGCCGCTCGCGCACCGCGGTCATCGTCGCGACCACCCTGGGGTCGGTCGCCGGGTACATCCCGAAGGCGAAGAGGCCCCAGAGGCTCGCGTCGAGGGTGAGGTCGCGGTCGTAGCCGGAGCGGTCGGCCCGGGGGGCGAGCTGGCGCGCGAAGCGGCCCGCCTGGGCGTCCCAGAGGTGCTCGTCGGCGCCGCGGCGGACCTCGGCGGCCGCGCCCGCGTAGAGGGTTCCCTTGGTGTCGTCGCCGAGCTCGGCGGCCATCCGTGCCGCCGCGTCGAGCGCCGCCCAGACCGCGGCGACGGTGAAGGCGTGGACCCCGCGGCGCTCCTCCCAGAGGTCCCAGCCCGGCAGTGGCAGGCCGGTGCGCCAGTCGCGGAAGGACGCCATGAAGTCGGCTGCGGGCTCGACGACCCGGCGGTACATCTCCCGGAGGAGCTCGCGGTCGCCACCACGGCGGTGGTGCTCGCCGAGTGCCCAGAGCACGAGCGCGGTCTCGTCCTCCTGGATCGGGAGCTGGGCCTCGCCGTCGCTGTACCACGGATGCCAGGAGGAGCCGACCGCGCCGTCGGGCAGGTACTTGTGGAGCAGATGGCCCCGAGCGCCCTCGAAGCGGTCCGCGCAGAAGGCGAGGAAGCCGCGCAGCGGCTGGGAATAGCCGGCGGCGTCGAGGGCGGCCGTGGTGAGCGCGGCGTCCCGCGGCCAGACGTAGCAGTACGTGTCGCGGGCGTGCTCGAGGATGTCGCGGTCGGTGGAGGCGATCACCCCCCCGGCGTGGTCGCAGAGCGTGCGGGCGGTGAGCAGGCTGCGGACGTAGAGCCGGCGCAGCCGCACCGGGAGCGCCTCGGTGGCGGTGCCGGCGGTCGCCGCCCAGCTCCGCCAGTAGCGGCGGGTGCGCTCGAGCAGGCGCTCGGGGCCGGTCCGGCGGACCATGGCGTCGAGGGCGGTGACCTCCTCGTGGCTGCCGCCGGCGCAGAGCCAGGCGTGGAGGGCCGCGGTGCGCCCGGCGGGAAGGGAGAGCCGGAAGCCGGCGCAGGAGTCGACCGCCCCCTGCTCGATCGGCTGGCCGCTCAGCTCGCCGTCCTCGGCGTCGGCCCAGGTCCCGGCGAAGCCGTGGAACCCGGCCCGGCCGCAGGTGAACATGTGGACCCCGTTCCTCCCCTCGACCCGGCCGTCGATCAGGAACCAGCGGTGGCCCTTGTACTGGACGATGGAGTGGAGCTCGGGGTCGTAGTAGACGGTGTCGCCGCCCTCTCCGCCGCCTCCGATGCTGAGGTCGTGGTGGAGGAAGACCCGGACCTCCCGGGCGCGGCCGGCGAGGTCGTTGACCTCGATGTGGCGCACGAGGACGTCGCTCTCGAGGTCGACGGCGTCGCGGATGCGGACCTCGATGGCGAGCCCGGCGTGGTTGCCGGTGATGTCCCCGACGAGGGTCTCGTCCTCGTAGGCGACCCGGCGCTCGAAGGCGTCGAACCAGGCGAAGGTGCCGTCGACCCAGAACCCGATGAAGCTCGGCATCCCGGCGTGGGACTCGTG
The DNA here is from genome assembly GCA_035544475.1 of Candidatus Dormiibacterota bacterium. Lineage (GTDB taxonomy): Bacteria > Chloroflexota > Dormibacteria > Aeolococcales > Aeolococcaceae > CF-96. The sequence continues at coordinate 3,746 of DATKEY010000295.1, forward strand.
GCCGACCCAGGGGTGGTAGAGGTCGCGCAGGCGGCCACCGTCGTCGAGGTTGACCTGGAGGCGTCCGTTGCCGAGGACCAGGGCGCGAGGCACGCGGCGAGTATAAGGAGGCGGACGCACTGCGACCCCGTCGTTGCCAAAGCGTCGGCGTCAGCACACGGGCCGGGCCGTAGCCTGTCGCCGGTGCTGCTGGGGAGGTCGCGCGTGCTTGCTGTGTTCCGGACGACGGAGGGGGGGGCGCCTGCGACCATGCTCCGCGCCATGCCGGTGGAGCTCCGGTCCGCGGTGGAGCAGGACCGCCGTGCCGCGGTGGAGCGGGTCATCGAGCTCGGCCGGTGGCTCGTGCTCATCCTCACCGCGGCGAGCGCCAATTTCCCCTCGGCGGCGCGCAACGCCGGCGCGATCAACCTGATCCTCGGCGCCTGGGCGCTCTTCAACCTCGCCCTCACCCTCAGCCTGGTCTCCCGCCACATCCCGGGACGGCGTACCCAGTACGCGATGACCGCGGTCGACATGGCCGTGGCCACCGGCCTCGTCTATCTCGATGGTGGCGTCAACTCGAGCTTCGGCTTCACCTTCTACGCGGTGGTCATCGCCGGCAGCCTGCGCTTCGGGCTCTGGGGCTCGCTGCTCTGCGCGGCGGTGGTGAGCACCCTCTACCTCGGCGCCGGCGCCGTCGTCGCCGGGGGCGTCAGCCAGGCGACCGTCGACGTCTTCCTCTCCCACCTGCTGCTCTTCCTGCTCATCGCCATCACCAGCACGATGGTCACCCGCGAGGTGGTCAGCAACCGCGCCCGGCAGCTCGCCCACACCCTGCAGCTCGAGCACGCCGCGCTGCTCGAGCTCCGCGAGGTGGATCGGGTCAAGACCGAGTTCATCATGCTCGCCTCCCACGAGCTGCGCACCCCGCTCGCCAAGGTGAAGGGATGGCTCGCGCTGATGCAGGACGCAGGCGACCGGCTGCCGATCGAGGCCCAGCGCGAGGGCATCGAGGTGCTGCGCAGTGAGACCGAGCACCTCGCGCGACTCACCGACAACCTGCTCTGCATCGCCCAGCTCGAGGCCGGGGAGATCCGGCTGAAGACGGCGCCGGTCGAGCTCGACTCGGTCTTCGTCCAGGTCGCCACGCTCTTCGGCGATCCCCAGGATCGAGGCCGCCTCAGCCACTCGACCGCGGTGAGCGAGCGCGCCGTGCTCGCCGACCGCGACCGTCTCATCCTCGTTCTGGCCTGCCTTGTCGACAACGCGCTCAAGTTCTCGCCCGGCGGCAGCCCGGTGCGGCTCGACGCCCACCGCGAGGGGTCGCTGATGCGCATCGAGTGCCACGACGAGGGACGCAGCATCCCCGAGGACCAGGCGGAGCGGATCTTCGCCTCCTTCTACCAGGTCGAGTCCCCGCTCCAGCGTCAGCGCGGCGGCTGCGGCGTCGGCCTCTACCTCGCCCGGCAGCTGGTCCAGCGCATGGGCGGCCGGGTCTGGCTCGTCCAGAACGGCGCTTCGCGCGGCAACACCTTCGCGCTCACCCTGCCGGTCGACCCGATCGCCTGAGCGCGGTCCCCGCTACCCTCATTCGGGTGTCGAGCTGGGACGTCGCCGTCGTCGGCGCCGGGATCGCCGGTGCCGCGGTCGCCTGGGGCTGCGCGCGGCGGGGCGCACGGGTGGTGATCGTGGAGCGCGACCGGCCGGCGGCGGGAGCCTCGGGCGCCGCCGCGGGGATGCTCGCCCCCGAGAGCGAGGCGCCCGTCCCCGGCCCCTTCCTCGACCTCGCCCGCCGCAGCCTCGGTCTCTGGCCCGGTCTCGCCGCCGAGCTCGTCGAGGAGGCGGGGATCGACTGCGAGCTCGACACCGGCGGCCTGCTCCGGGTCGCGCTCGACGGAGAGGAGGCGGCGCGGCTGCGCGAGGCGGCGACCGGGGATTGGCTCGACGCCGCCGGCGCCGCCGCGGCCGAGCCCGCGCTCGCAGCGTGCGCGGGGGCGGTGCTCCATCGCGGCGAGGGTCACGTCCACAGCGTGCGGGCGGTCGAGGCGCTGCTCGCCGCGGCGGCGGCCCATGGCGCCGAGGTGGTCACCGGCGCGGAGGTGAGCGGGGCGCTGCCCGGCGGGGGCGTCCGGCTCGGTGACGGACGCGACCTCGCCGCCGGCGCGGTGGTGCTCTGTGCGGGGGCGTGGAGCGGGGCCCTCTCGGCCTCCCTGGGAGCACCGCCGATGCCGGTGGAGCCGGTCCGGGGACAGATCCTCGCGCTCCGCGACCTCGACCCGGTGCCCCGTCTCGTCGTCTACGCGGGGAGCTGCGGCTACGCGGTCGCCAAGCGCGGCGGCCTCACCCTCGTCGGCGCCACCGAGGAGCACGCAGGCTTCGACGCGCGTTCCACCGAGGCGGGACGGGCGTGGCTGGGTGGGGTCGGGGCACGGCTGCTCCGCGGCTTCGCCGGGGCCACCGCCGCCCACGTGTGGGTCGGCCTGCGTCCCCGCGCCCCCGACGGGCTCCCCCTTCTCGGCCGGATCGGAGAGCGCCTCTTCGCCGCCACCGGCCATCACCGGAACGGGGTCCTGCTCGCCCCGGTGACCGCCGACGGGATGGCGTCGCTCGTGCTCGACGGGGTCACCCCGCCGGGGTGGGAGGCGTTCGACCCGGGTCGGGCCGCGCTCCACCCGGCGGGGTGACAGACAGGAGGGAGTGTCTACGGAGTGGGGACCCCACCCGCGGTGGGTGTGGGAGTCGGGGTCGGAGGCGCGGCGGTGTGGGTCGGCGGCGCCGGCGTCGGGGTGACGCCCCTGGTCACGGTGACCGTCGTCGTCGACGTCCGGACCGTCGGCGTCGGGCTCGGGCTCGGCGTCGGGCTCGGGCTCGGCGTCGGGGTCGACGCCGCCTCGGGGCTGATCACCCCGCAGGCGAGGCGGGCGCCGGTCGTGGTCGAGCGGGTGGTGACGTCACCGGGGTTGGCGGTGACCAGGAGGGCCGATCCCCGCAGGCCGCGGAGCGAGTCCGCCGGCCCCCTGTCGAGGGTGACGAGGTCGTCGACGAAGTCCGCGCTGCCCTTCCCGTCATCGCCGACGGGGAGGTCGGGGAGCGCGCCGGCGATGTGCCCGAAGCGGTTCGCCGCCAGCACGGTGTCGCCGGCGAGGTCGAGCACGGCGCCGGCCGTCGTGAAGTCGGGACCGTCGCAACGCCCGGCGCTCGCGATCCGGAAGCCGTGGCCGCCGGGGGGGAGGTCGGCGACGTCGACGTGGAAGCGAACCCCGCTGCCGGCGGCCGCCAGCGACGCGGTGCCGACCTCGACGCCCTGTGCGTCGACCAGCCGGACGGTGATCGACTCCGGCTCGGGCCCGGTCGCGGGAGTGGAGCCGCCGCAGGCGGCGAGCCCGCCGCCGAGCAGGGCGGGGGCGATGGTGCACGTGAGTCGTGCGATCCGTCTCATCGAACCGTCCTCCCTGGGGCATGTCAGAACAACTGACAAGCTAGATTGGGCGTTTTGATGATATGAACGATGACAGGATAGGCAACGGTTTCGCTTGGGCCGGTGCCGTCACCGAGCTGTGACAGGGATGATCAGGCGACCGCCTGGTTCTCGAACTGGGTGCGGTAGAGCTCGGAGTAGAGGCCGCCGGCGGCGACGAGCTCGTCGTGACGGCCGCGCTCGACCACCCGACCGTCGTCGATCACGAGGATCATGTCGGCCTCGCGCACCGTCGACAGACGGTGGGCGATGACGAGCGAGGTGCGTCCCGCGAGCGCGCTGCGCAACGCGTGCTGCACCGCCAGCTCGGACTCGGAGTCGAGGTGCGCGGTCGCCTCGTCGAGGACGACGTTGTCGGGGGCCTTGAGCAGCACCCGGGCGATCGCGATGCGCTGCTTCTCGCCACCGCTGAGGCGGTAGCCACGGTCGCCGACGACGGTCTCGAGGCCGTCGGGCAGGGAGTCGACGAAGCGCAGGATCTGGGCGCCGCGGAGCGCCTCGCGCAGCTCCTCGTCGGTGGCGTCGGGCCGCGCCAGCAGCAGGTTCGATCGGATCGTCTCGTGGAAGAGATGGGCGTCCTGGGTGACGACGCCGACCGCGGAGCTCACCGACTCGAGGGTCGCGTCGCGGACGTCGACACCGTTGAGCCGCACCGCACCGCTGCGCACGTCGTACAGCCGCGGGACGAGATGGCTGATGGTCGTCTTGCCCGCGCCCGACGGACCGACGAGGGCGACCATCTGGCCGGGCTCGACGGTGAAGTTCACGTCGAAGAGCACCTGGGACGTCGGGGTGCGGTCGAGCACCGCGACCGACTCGAGCGACGCGAGCGAGACCTCCTCGGCACTCGGGTACGCGAAGTCGACGTGGTCGAACTCGATGCGTCCGGTGCCCCGGGGGACGGCGACCGCGCCCGGCCTCTCGTCGATCATCGGCGGCAGGTCGAGGACCTCGAAGACCCGCTCGAAGGAGACCAGGGCGCTCATCACGTCGACCTGCACGTTGGAGAGCGCGGTGAGCGGGCCGTAGAGGCGCTGGAGATAGGCGGTGAGCGCGACCACGGTGCCGACGTCGAGCACGCCGTTCACGGCGAGCACTCCGCCCCATCCGTAGACGAGCGCGGTCGCGAGGGTCGCGACCAGCAGCAGCGACGCCATGAACACCCGGCTGTACATCGCCTGGGTGATGCCGATGTCGCGCACTCGCGCGGCCTTCTGCTCGAAGCCACGGCGCTCCTCGTCCTGGCGGCCGAAGAGCTTGACGAGCAGCGCGCCGGCGACGTTGAAGCGCTCGGTCATCGTCGTGTTCATCTGGGCGTTGAGCGCGTAGCTCTCCCGGGTGATCGACTGCATGCGGCGACCGACCCAGCGCGCCGGGAGGATGAACACCGGCAGAAGGGTGAGCGCCACCAGGGTGATCTGCCAGGAGAGCAGGAGCATGGTCACGAGAACGATGCTCACGGTGATCAGGTTGCTGACCACGCTCGACAGGGTGTCGGTGAACGCCTGCTGGGCGCCGACCACGTCGTTGTTGAGCCGGGTGACCAGCGCACCGGTCTGGGTGCGGGTGAAGAAGGCGAGCGGCATCCGCTGCACGTGGCCGAAGACGCGGGCGCGCAGGTCGAAGATCAGCCCCTCGCCGACCCGCGACGAGGCGAATCGCTGGAGCAGGGAGAGCCCGGCGTCGAGCACCGCGAGCGCGGCGACGAGGACGGCGAGCGCGATCACCACGCCCGAGTCGTGACGGATGATGCCGCGGTTGATGATCTCGCGGTAGATCAGCGGGTTCGCGGTGCCGATGGCGGCGTCGACGACGACGAGCGCGAGGAAGCCGGCGAGCATCCGCCGGTACGGGGCGGCGAAGCCGACGATGCGGCGCAACGTCCCCCTGGCGAGCTTGTGCCCGCGGACGGACTCGTCGCGGCGCATCGAGCGCATGTAGCTGCCCCACTGCATCATGGCCGTGCCTCCGGCACCGGGCAGCCACCGCCCGCCGCGACGACCGCCTCGAGGAGGCGGACGAGCTCGGCGCGATCGCGGGCGCCGAGCGGGGCGAGCATCGCCTCGGCGGTCTCACGCCGCGCGGCGTGGAG
>DATKEY010000296.1:0-14147 GCA_035544475.1 Candidatus Dormiibacterota bacterium
TCGGACCGCCCACCACGCCCATCTCGACGAGGCGGTCACGGTCGCGCGCCGCGCGGGCGACCCCGGCCGGCTCTGCGACACGCTCGCCCAGCGCGCCCTCGCGCGCCTGCGCGAGGGAGACCTCGACGGCTGCGACGCCGACCTCGCCGGGGCGGCATCGGTCGCGCCCGACCCGCCCCGGGCCGCCCGCGCCGAGATGCTCGCCGCCCTCGCCCTCCCCTACTCCGGCGACGCCGCGGGATCGCGCCGGCGGCTCGAGGCGCTGATCGGCACGACGGCGCTCCCGCTCCCCGACCTCGCGCTCGGCTACGTCGGGCTCGCCGAGGCCTGCCTGGTCCTCGGCGACCTCCGCGCCGCCGACGCCTATGCGCGGCGCGCGATCGAGGCCGCACCACCGGGCCGCTGGCTCGCCGCGAGCTCGGGGGAGACGGTGCGCGCGCGGGTCGCCGCCGCCGAGGGCCGGGTGGTCCGCGCCCTCGAGCACGCGGAGCGCGCCGTCACCGGCGCCGCCGCCACACCCCTCGACCGGCACGTGACGTCGTCGATGACCCTCGCGCTCGTCCGGCTGCGCACCGGCGACGAGCCCGGCGCCCGCCGGCTCGTCGCGGCGGCGTGCTCCGGCGACGAGAGCTGCGCCGGGCGCCTGCTCATCGCCCGCGTCCTCGCGGCTCTCGGCGCCCACGCGGCCCGCACCGCACGGGCGGAGCAGGCCAGGACCGACCTCGAGGACGCCCTCACCGTGCTCGACGCCCTCGGCGACGCGGGCGCCGTCACGGCTGTGCGGCAGGCCCTTCTCGACCTCCCCGCCGGCGACGCGACGCGGGTGGAATCGCTCCTCTCCGCGGACCGCACGCTGGGGACGCGGGCGCGCTCGTCGATGACCTTCGACCCGATCGAGCCGTACCTGCGGTGGACGGCGGGCCCGATCGAGCGTGGCGACGTCCCCGATCCCGCGGAGCCGCAGGGGCTCGTCGAGGGAAGGACCGACGGACCCCCACCGCTCGTCGAGGAGCTCGGCGTTCTCCTCCTCTCGGCCGGGCTGACCTACGCCGCCCTCGCCGCGGTGGTGGGACCGGCCTTCGGCGCGCTCGCCCTCGGGCTCCTCGCCGTCCACGAGCTCGGCCACTGGGTCGCCGCGCGGGTCACCGGGAATCGCGCCAGCCTCCCCGCGTTCCTCGGGTTCGACGGCGCCTACGTCGTGCTCGCCCGGCCACCGCGGCGAGCGGCCCACGGGATCGCCATCTCCCTCGCCGGGCCCGCGATCGGCATCGCGCTCGGAGCGGGGCTCGTCGTCGCCGGAGCGCTCCGCTACCCCGCGTCGGGGTCGACCCTGCTGCTCGGCCTGGGCGGCTTCTCCGCGCTGCTCAACGTCCTCAACCTCAACCCGGGACGCCTCCTCGACGGGGGGCGCACTCTCGCCATGACCGGCGCCTGGCCGCGCAGTCTCGCCGCGTGCGGCGTCGCCGTCGCCGCCGCGGCGCTGCTCGTCGGCGGCCAGGGCCCGGTCCCCGTGCTCCTCGTCGCGGGCTGTGGCGCTGGAGCCGTCGTCCACCTCTCCCGGGCGAGGCGCACCCCCACGTCGATCCCCCGTCCGTCGGTGTCCTCGAACGCACGCGCCTGGGGCGGATACACCTACGCCCTGCTCGTCACCGTCGGCGCGCTGAGCGCTGCACTCGGCTGCGTTCGGGGCCTCGAGGTGCCCGCCAAGGCGACCTTCCTCGGCGGAGTCAGCGCGCGCACCGATGCCCTGACCGAGAGCTCCGGCATCGCCGAGACGAAGTGTGACGGGGGCTCGCCCACCGACTGCGAGTACGCGATGCTCGTCGTCGCGGCCCAGGCGCAGGACTTCGCCGCCGACGTCCGCGGCGCCGCGGTGCCGGGGTCGCTCCGGACGCCGGCGCACCGGATCGCCGGCTCCTACGACGTGGTGGCGGTGGCGGCGCGGAACGCCGGGTCTGCGCTCGCCGCGGGGGACCAGGACACCTACGACACCGATCGCACCGAGCTCGACACCGCGCTCGGCGACGCCCGCGCCGCGCGGGACGACGCGGCCGGCGACCTCGTCCGCTGAGGCCGCCCGGCGATACTGCGGGGATGAGCTGGTACTCCGATCAGGCCCTCCCCCGCCTCATCGACGTCGTGCTCGGCGGCAGGGACTTCCGGGAGATCCGCGCACGCGTCGCCGCCGATCTCGACGGCGAGGTGCTCGAGGTGGGCTTCGGCTCGGGCCTCAACGTGCCGCACTATCCGCGGGCGATCACGCGGGTGCGAGCGATCGACCCCGCGACCGTCGGACGCAGGCTGGCGGCGAAGCGGATCGCGGCGAGCCCGGTGCCGATCGAGTTCGTCGGCCTCGACGGCGAGGAGCTCCCCGTGGAGTCCGCGAGCGTCGACCACGTGCTGACGACCTGGACTCTCTGCACGATCCCCGGGGTCGACCGGGCCCTCGCCGAGATCGCCCGCGTCCTGCGCCCCGGCGGACGGTTCCACTTCGTCGAGCACGGCCGCTCCCCCGACCCCGGCGTGGCCCGGTGGCAGGACCGATTGACCCCGCTCCAACGGCGGTTCGCCGGCGGCTGCCACCTCAACCGGCCGATCGACGAGCTGGTGGCCCGCTCCGGCCTCACCCTGAGCTCGCTCTCGACGTATTCCATGAAGGGGCCGCGGGCCTTCGGGTACACGTTCGAGGGCGTCGCCACCAGGGGCTGAATCCTCTGAACGTCTCCCCCGGACCCCAACCCCTCGGTTGAGGACCTACACGCAAGGGTGCACGGTCGACCATCGCGGGATATCCTCCGGCGACGTCATCAGCTCTGGGGAGAATCCGATGCCGAGGTCTGTCATCGCCTTTCCCGTCGTGCCGGGCAAGGACGCGTCGTCGGTCGCGGCGGTGCTCACAGCGAGGAAGAACGAGTACGTCGAGTCCCGCGAGCGCGCCGGGATCACCATGGAGCGCGCGTTCGAGCAGCCGACACCGATGGGGACGTTCGTCGTCGTCTACATGGAGGCCGAACGCAGCATCGCCGACAGCATGGCGGCCGTCGCCGCCTCCGGACTGCCGATCGACCGCGACTTCATCGCCGCGGTACGCGAGGTGCATGGGGTCGACATGACCCAGCCTCCGCCCGGGCGGCCCCCGGAGATCGTCGGCGAGTGGGTCGATCCGGACGTCCGCGATCGCCGCCGCGGGCTCGCGTTCTGCGCGCCGCTCATCCCCGGCCGGACCGACGCCGGTCGGGCCTTTGCCCAGGAGGCGTTCGTCTCGCGCCGGAGCGAGCTCGCCGAGTCGCGCCGCGCGCTCGGCCAGAACGTCGAGGTCGTCGCGCTCAACAGCACGCCGGCCGGCGACATCATCTGCGTCTATCTCGAGGGCCACGACCCCGTCGAGGGCAACCGTGGCTTCGCGGCGTCGCAGCGCTCGTACGACGTCTGGTTCAAGCAGCAGCTGGCGACGATCTTCCCGCCACAGATCGACTTCAGCCAGCCGGTCCCGCCGATCACCCAGATCTGGGACTGGCAGCGGTCCACCGTCAGGACCTGATCGCCGGCGCCGGGGCAGGCGGCCATCCTCGCGAGGGTGACCCGCCTGCTCCGGCCCGACCGTGGCGCCGGTCTATCCGGGCGGCGCGAAGAACTCGAGGGCGATGTTGTCGGGATCGCGGAACGACAGTCCCGATCCGTAGTGTGCGTCGACGATGCCACCGTGCTCGATGCCGAGCTCCTCGAGCCGGCCCTGCCAGCTCTCCAGCTCGGAGCGGTTCGCGCATCCGAAGGCGATGTGGTCGAGGCCGGGACGCAGCTCGTCGAAGGGCGCCGCACTCGACGGCGACTGGTGGAGATGGATCCCGAGCAACGTGCCCCCCACCATCCAGACGACGTGATGGAACGGCCCGGTGTTCTCGTCGAGCACCGGGTCGGAGCCGAGGAGCCGCTGATACCAGGCACGGCTACGGTCGAGGTCGCTCACCGTCACGGCGACATGGCTGATCGCGGGGAATCCTGCCATGGGCTGGTCCTCCTCCATTTCAACCGCTGGAATCTACCACGCGACGTCTGCCGTCACCGACCGATGTCGTTACGGTGAACCGCGGCTGAAACAGGGGAAACTTCAGCTGGTCGCCGCCAACAATCGACCACGCCGCCGCCTTCGACGCGGCATGGTTGCCGGCCCGTGGGATCGTGATCCACGACATGACCGAGCGGATGTTGACGAGCGCGCCTCGATGACGATTCCCGCCACCGTCACGCCGCCTCCGACACGCGGACGGACTGAGCCGGCAGGCTGACCAGGCAGGTGGTCGTCGCGTGGGCGAGGAGGCGGCCGTCGGCCACCCGGGTGATCCGTCCCTCCGCCGTCGCGGTCCGGCCTCCGCGGTGGACGACGTGACCCTCGGCGAGCACGGGTCCCGTGTCCCGGGTCACGGTGGCGACGTAGTGGACGGTGAGGTCGAGCGTCGTGAACCCGCCGCCGGCGGGGAGGGTCGACTGCACCGCGCAGCCCATCGCGGAGTCGAGGAGCGTCGCCGCCATCCCGCCATGGGTGATGCCCATCGGGTTGTCGTGCTGCTCGCCCGGGGTGAGGGTGAAGACCGCCCGCCCCTCCTCCACCAGGATGAGCTGCATCCCCATGAGCACGCCCATCGGCGGCGGGGCGGCGTCCCCGCGCATCACCGCCTCGAGGGACTCCCTTCCCGACATCGCCGCCACCTGCATCCCGAGCACCTCCGAGTCTGGATTCGGAAATTGAACCTGGAGGGATCGTAGCAAGCTGAGTTCAATAACACAACCCTGGTGCTATGCTTGTCACATGGACTGGCGGGAGCAGAGCCCGGAGAACTGCTCGGTCGCACGCACCCTCGAGGTGATCGGCGAGAGGTGGACGATCCTCGTCCTGCGCGAGGTGTTCAACGGGGTGCGCCGGTTCGACGAGATCCAGCGTCACCTCGGCGTCCCCCGCCCCATCCTCAGCGACCGGCTGCGCCGGCTGACCGACGAGGGCGTGCTCCGCCGCGTCGAGTACCGCGAGCCCGGTCAGCGCCCGCGCTACGAGTACCGCCTCACCGAGCCGGGGCTGGAGCTGCAGACCGTCCTCCTCGCGCTCATGGAGTGGGGCGACCGTCACCCGGTGACCCCCGGCGGCCCGGCGCGGGTCGTCCGGCACCGCGGCTGCGGTGAGCCCGTCCACGTCGAGCTCGCGTGCGCCGCCGGGCACGTCCTCACCTCGCCCCGCGACGTCGTGGGAGACCCCGGACCGGGGGCGCGCCCGCTGCCCGTGTCCGCGTAGACGCGGACCGCCGCCTCAGGGGAGGGGCGCGTTGTCGAGGCTGCGCCAGAGGTAGAGGCAGGCGCGGGTGCGGTACGGGCGCCAGGGCTCGGCGAGCGCGGTGAGCGTGTCCGCGTCGGGGAGGTGGTCGAGCCCGTAGGCGCGCATCGCCGCGTTGCGGATGCCCTGGTCCCCGGTCGCGACGACGTCGGGCCGGTGGAGGGTGAACATCAGGAACATCTGGGCGGTCCACCCGCCGATGCCCTTGACCGCGACGAGCGCCCGGGTCACCTCGTCGTCGTCGAGCGCCTCGAGGCGGTCGATCTCCAGGTCGCCGGCGACGACGTGCTCGGCGAGCGAGCGCAGCGACGCGACCTTCGCATGCGAGAGCCCGGCCGCCGCGCGCATCTCCTCGGGGTCGTCGGCGAGGAGCTCCTCCGGGGTCGGCGACCGTCCGCCGAAGCGGGCGAGGAGCCGGCCGTGGATCGCCTGGGCGGCCTTCACCGAGAGCTGCTGGCCGGTGATGGCGCGGAGCAGCGCGCTGTACAGGTCGGGCCGGGGTCCGGTCCCGTCCTGGTGGATGGGGCCGAACCTCGCGACCAGCCCCGCCATCACCGGGTCGGCGCGGGCGAGATGCCTGTCCGCGGTATCCTGGGTCAGGGCCGCCGGCGCAGGTGGATCGCGCCCTCCTCGGCCGCCTCGTCGTCGCCGTCGTCGTCCTCACCGAGGTCGACGTCGTCGCCGCCGCGCTCGAGGTCCTCGAGCTCCCCGGCCTCGGGGTCCGGGACCCCGCGCAGCGTCGCCTCGGGCTCCTCCTCCGCGAGGCGCGCGTCGAGGGTCTCCTGCCGGTACTTCTCGTAGGGGTCGGGGACGCGGTGCGCCGCCGCATCGCGGACCGCGTCGTCGTCCTCGTCGCCGACGACCTCCGCCGGGTCGGGCTCGGGGTCCGCCTCGAAGGTGTCGCTGTCGGCGGCGACGTCGTTCCAGGGAAGGTCCTCGGGATGTCGCTCGGGCACGGTTACGGTCCTCCTCGTCACTCCGCCGGACGCGGTACCCGGAGACTACCCACTACGGAGGCGGGAGCAACCTGCCGCTCACCACCGGTCCCCAGGTGCTCCAGGCGCGGCCGAACCGCGGCGCGGTGTCCGCCACCCGGCCGAGGAGCTCGACCTCGGCGTGGATGCGCCCCGGCCTGCGCTCGCCGGCCGGCGCCTCGGCGGCCTCGGAGAGGTCCTGGAGGACCTCGGCGACCTCGGCACGGCGGTCGCCGGCGAGTGCGGGTTCCTCCGCGAGCGCCTCGGTCAGCCGGTGCAGCGCCTCGACCACGTCGGGCTCTCCGGGGGTCGCGACCGCCTCGACGAGCGCCTCGACGGTGCGGTGCGCCTCGACCACGGTGAGCTCCGGCGCGCTCGCGGCGCGGGCGGCGGCGCGCGCGGCCTCGTCGCCCCGCATCGTCGTGTAGATGAGTCGCACCGCGAACCCGATGAGGCCGACGAAGAGCGCCAGGAGCGCGAACTCGAGGGTCGCGTCGAACACCTGCATCCGCCAATCCTCTCACCACGGCGGGTTCGGCGTCGCGCCCTCAGGTCTTGAACCACGAGACGGGCGGGGGCGCGATGCCCCCGCCCGTCCCTACCGGTTCGAGTTGGTTACCGCACCGAGCTGCGCCGGGCGGCGATGCGCGGAGCGACCTGGAGAGCGATCGCGAGCGCGGCGAGGATGCCGGCGGCCGCGAAGCTGGCGGGACCGAACATGCCCGTGGAGGGCGGGGTCGGACCCTGGGCCGGGGTGATGGCCGGAGCGCTGGGGCTCTCACCCGGGGTGCTCGGGGTCGAGCTGGTCGGGGTGCTCGCCGCCGCAGGGGCGCCGATCGAGGCGGTGGCCACGGAGTTGGCGAGGCCGACCTCGACGATCGGCTTGCTGGTGTTGCCGGCGCTGAGCAGGCTGCCCAGGAGGCCGTGGCCGTCGTTGGTGAGCGAGACGTCGAGAGCGGAGACCGAGACGCTCTTCTGGGTCGCGGTGTTCATCGCGATCTGGGGAACGCCGCGGGTGATGTTGAGGCTGATGCCGGTCGCCGGGATGGCGATCGTCTTGGTGGTGCCGACGAGCATGTTCGCGACCTGGTCGAGGTTGAGGACGGGGATGCCCAGAACCTTGATCTGGCCGAGGCTCGAGGAGCCGGCGGGATCGCCGGAGCCCGCGCCGAGGACGGCCTGGGCGCTCGAGGTGATGCCGGTGATGTCGAGGAGCGGAAGGCCGCTCAGCAGACCGCCCGCGCCGCCGAGGAGGTTGGTCCCGCCGGTGACGCCGCCGAGAAGGCCGGAGAGCGGGCCGAGGTTGGTGAGGCCGCCGAGGTTGAGGCCACCGACGATGCTGTTGAGCGCGTTGCCGATGCCACCGGTCCCGCCGAGGATGCTGGTCAGATCGCCGAGGATCTGGTCGCCGAGCGGCAGGATCTGGACGTCACCGACCTTGGTGCTCGCCAGGGACTGGAACTGGCCGCCGGTGAGGGGCTGGACGATGGTGTTCGAGGTGACGTCGTTCGTCTTGACCAGCGAGTTGAGCCCGAGGTTCTGGCCGTTCAGCAGCCCGCCGAGCAGCCCGTTCGGGCCGAGCAGGCCACCGAGGAGGCCGTTGAGGTTGGTGAGGCCGCCGAGGAGGCCGCCGTTGCCGAGGATCCCGGAGAGCAGGCCGCCGTTGTTGCCGAGGAGGCCCAGAACCGAGCCGCCCGAGCTGCTGCCGGTGATGCCGCTGAGGACGCCGCCGACGACCGGGACGTTGCTGGTGAGGCCGCCGAGGCCCGCGAGCAGGCCGTTCCCGAGGACACCGCCGAGGAGGCCGCTCCCGCCGGTGAGGCCCCCGAGGAGGCCGCCGCCGCTGGTACCGCCGGTCAGGCTGCCGAGGACGCCCTGGACGACGTTGCCGAGCGGGAGACCGCCGAGCAGGCCGCTGGCCGCGCCGCCGCTGCTGGCCGGGGAGCCGACGATGCCGGAGAGCAGGCTGCCCACGATGGGAAGACCGCTGGTGGTGTTCAGAAGGCTGGCGAGCAGGCCGCTCGGGCCGAGCAGGTCGCCGAGCGAACCGCCCGCGCCGAGGATGTTGCCGAGGTTCGGCAGCGAGAGGCTGGGGGTGACGGCGAGGCTGGTGGTGCTGTTGTCCGCCGAGGCGCGGGCCCCGGAGAGACCGGCCGCCTGCGCCAGGCTGTTGGTGACAGCGTCGGCGTGGTAGGGGGCCAGGTTCAGCTGGATGGGCGCGCCGGCCGGGGTCGCGATGACCGAGGAGGCTGCCGTCGGGGTGTTGGGCACACCGGGGACGTTGTAGTTCGCCACCAGGGTGTTGCCCAGGTTGACGCCGAGGCCGTTGAGGGCGCCGGTGAGGCCGCCGAGCGAGCTCGGTGCGCTGCCGCCCAGGAGGCCGTTGAGGAGGCCGCCGAGGATCGGCAGCTGGCTGGTCAGCGACGTGAGGTTGCCCACGATGCTGGAGTTGCTGCCGAGCAGCCCGGTGAGCGGAGCGAGCAGCCCGCTCGAGGCGAGGCTGCCGGTGAGCGGCAGGCTGCCGGTGGGCAGGCCGCCGAGGCCGGCACCGGTGACGCCGCCGAGGTTGGTCAGGCCGCCGACGCCGCCGAGCAGGCCGGTGACCCCGTTGAGCGCGCCGAGCGCGGTCTTCACGGCACCCATGAGGGTGTCGAGCTCCTGCTGGAGCGGGGCGAACTGGATGTCGACCGGGGTCGAGTCGCCGTGACCCGAGACGAGGTCGAGGAGGTTCCCGTCGAGAACGCCGTTCGCGTTCGCGGCGTCGATCTTGATGCTGAGGTCGGCGTTGCCCAGGACGCCACCGAGCGTCGAGCTGAGCAGCCCACCCACGGCCGGCACGGCCGAGATGAGCGCCGACGGCGAGATGGACACCTGCAGGGCGGACGCCTGGGCCGTTCCCGTCGGCGCGCCGGCGTCCGCGTGCGCCGTCATCGGCAGCACCATGACACCTGCCATGCCGGCGATCGCGCCTGCACTGAGGATTCGGATCTTCTTCACGGCTACCCCCTAAGCTCCCTTCCGCGTGGCGGTCTTACTGCACGACCGTCATTCACGGTCCGACCGGTCCCGTCCGGGCGGACCCCCAGTCCGCTGCGCACTTCGCCGGATACGCCTGCACCTCCCAACGATCGGCCACGTGGAAACCTGCACAACGCATCAAACGTAACGGCAACGAGTCCGGCGATCGGTGTCGTCCGTTCGTCCCCCGGGCGGAAGGGGTCAGCCCCGGCAGGGGGTCAGGAGTGCCTCCAGCAGCCGTCCGCGAGCCGCGCGGGACGGCGCCGGCGGAGCGCGAGGAGCCGCCCGGCGAGCGCCGGTCCCATCTCGACGACCGCCCATCCGACGACCCCGACGGCGATGCCGACGACGACGTCGGCGACGTAGTGCTCGCCGAGGTCGACGACCGCGAAGCCGACTGTGAGCGGATACAGGAGCCAGAGCCACCGCGCCCACCCGCGCGCCCGCGCGAGCAGCGAGACCGCGATCACGGTGGGGACGGCGACGTGGAGTGACGGCATCGCCCCGTCGGGGAAGGGGTCGGCCCCGGCATAGACGTGTCCGAAGGCGCCGAGGTGGTCGAGCGCGGAGACGACCACGCGCTGGACCGGGGCGACGAGGCCGTGCTGCGACGCGAGCCAGGGCGGCATCTCGGGGTAGACGAGATAGACGGCGAAGCCGGTGGCCATCACCACCATGTAGGCGGCGACGAAGGCGCCGAACCGCGAACGGTGGCGCCACCAGAGGTACGCCCCGGCGAGCAGCGGGGTGAGGAAGTGGGCGAGGTACTCGGCGACGAGCGGGACCTGCCACCAGACGGGACCGCTCAGCCCCCCGAGGTGCGCCTGCAGCCACGGCGCGGCGTTGACGCCGAGGACGGCGCGCTCGAAGGCGGCGGGCCCGGCGGTGTGGACGCCCCCCGCGACGAGCGGCTGCAGCGCGCCGAGATCCTCGAACATCACCGCGACGAAGAGGAAGGGGAGCCAGTCGCGCACCAGCCCGCGCAGGCGCGGCACCAGGCCCGCCGCGACGAGGACGAGGAGGATGGCGTGCTCCGACGTGAGCCCGACACGGTGAGTGGCGACCAGTGCGATCGAGACCACGGCGTAGACGCGGATCGCCCAGTGGACGAGCCGCAGCGCTCCGGCGGAGCGCTCCGTCGCCGAGGTGGCGACGGCGATGCTCAGCCGCAGCGGCGGAGTGTCGTCCGCGGGGAGCGGCTGCACCGCCATGGAGCTCTCCTCAGGGTTGTCGCACTGTGCGACACCATCGTCCCCCCTTTCACGCCCAGGGACGCCCGTGTCACCAGATCGCCACCGGGCGCGTCCGACGAGCCCGTGCTACCGTCGACTCGATCGCGCGCCGGCCGCGGGTGGTGGCTGGCGGCGCCGAACGACCGGTTCCGGGTGGCCGCGCCACCCCCTCACGTGAAGGGATTCCGCCCCCGCCTGTGTCCTCGCATCGTTCCATCCTCCGATCTCGTGGGCTCCGGGTCGCCGGCAGCGTTCTCGGCATCCTGCTGCTGCTCCGCACCGCCGACCTGCGAGGCGCCGCACACGACGCGCGTGTCGCGAGTCCGGGATGGCTCGCCGCCGGTCTCGCCCTGACCGCGGTCTCCTTCGTCGCCGGCATCGTGCAATGGGGGGTCCTCCTGCGCGGGGCGCAGTCGATGGTGCGCTGGCGCTCGGTCGCGTCCTGGCAGGCGCAGTCGGTGTTCGCCTGCCATGTCCTCCCGACGGCGGCGGCGGGGGACGCGGTGCGCGCGGTCAACGCCTGCCGGGCGGCGGGCAGCGGCGCGGGGATCGGGTCCATCCTCGGCAGCCGGCTCGCGGGCAGTCTCGGCATGGCGCTGTGGGGCCTCGCCGGCGCGATCACCCTGCGCGGGACCTTCGGCGCCCCGGTGCTCGCCGCGGCGGTGCTCTACGCCGGCGCCATCGGTGTCGCCTGGATCATCGTGCTCACCACCACGCGGCCGGCGGCGCGCGACGAGCCGCACCGGCGCGGCGGGCTCGCCCGACGCGGCGCCCGCGCCATCGCGTCGCTGCGCGACGGCTGCCTCGCGATCCGCGACCGCACCGGCCCGATCGTCGTGTGCGTCGTGGTGGCGCTCGCCGGCTGGGGCGTCCAGCTGCTCGCCCTGGGCGCCTTCGCCCAGGCCCTCGGAGCGGGAGTGCCGCCGACGCTCTTCGCCGTCGCACTCCCCATCTCGCTGATCGCGACGTGGTCCCCCGCGTCGGTCAACGGTGTCGGCCTGCGCGAGGGCGTGATGGCCGGGATCCTCGTCCACGCGGGCGTCTCCCCCGACCACGCCGGGGCGGTGTCGCTCGTCATCGACCTCCAGATGCTCCCGTTCGCGGTCGGCGGGGCGCTCGCCTGGCTGGCGGCCCGCCGGCGGGAACCCGCCGCTTCGGGGCTCCTCGGCTAAGCTCTCCGGTCGTGGTCGAACTGGGGCCGGGCGGGACGGGCGTGGGGGCGGCGCCGTCCGATGACGTGGCCTTTCCGCCGCTCACCCCAGAGCAGCTCGACAGGCTCCGGGCTCTCGCCCCGGCGGTCGAGGCGGACGCCGGTGACGTGCTCGTCCGCGCGGGCGACGCCGACTACGACTTCATCCTCATCGACGCCGGCGAGGTCGAGGTCGTGATGACCGCCCCGGGTGCGCCCGCGACCGTGGTGGTGCGCGCCGGACCCGGCCAGTTCCTCGGCGAGCTCAACATGCTCACCGGCCAGGCGACGAACTTCACCAGCCGGATGGCGCGCAGCGGCCGGCTGCACCGCATCCCCCATGCGCGCTTCCGCCGGCTCATGGCGGAGGAGCCCGAGCTCTCCGACGTCATCCTCCGCGCCTACATGGCCCGCCGGGAGACGCTGCGGACGGGAGAGGCGGCACACAGTCTCGAGATCCTCGGGAGCCGGATGTCGGCCGCCGCGCTGTCGCTGCGCAACTGGGCCGCACGCCAGCGGCTCATCCACACCTGGATCGACGTCGACACCCCGGCGGGGAGGTCGCTGCTCGAGTCGCTGCACGCCTCCGTCGAGGACCTGCCGCTCGCGGTGAGCCCGCGGGCGGTGCTCCGCCGGGCGACTCCCGGCGTCCTCGCCGAGCACCTCGGGCTGTCGTTCCGGTCGGTCCCGGGACGCGTCTACGACCTCGTCGTCGCCGGTGGCGGGCCGGCGGGGCTCGCGGCCGCCGTGTACGGCGCGTCGGAGGGCCTCGACACCGTGCTCCTCGACGCCGTCGCGGTCGGCGGCCAGGCGGCGGCGAGCTCGCGCATCGAGAACTACCTCGGGTTCCCGTCGGGGCTCTCGGGAGGAGAGCTGACCGCGCGCGCCCTGGTGCAGGCGACGAAGTTCGGCGCGCGGATCAACAGCCCGTGCGCGGCGTGCTCCCTGCAGGTCGGGGACGGGCACATGACGCTGACGCTCAACGACGGCACCGAGGTCGCGACCCACGCGGTGATCCTCGCCACCGGCGCCCGCTACCGCACCCTCGACCTCGACCGCTGGACCGACTTCGAGGGCGCCGGCATCTACTACGCCGCCACCGACCTCGAGGCGCGGAACTGCCCCGGCCGGGCGGTTGCGGTCGTGGGAGGCGCCAACTCCGCCGGCCAGGCGGCGCTCTTCCTGGCCCCGCGCTTCGACCGGGTCCACCTCGTGGTGCGCGGCTCCGATCTGGGCGCCGGCATGTCCCAGTACCTGGTCGAGCGCGTCGTCGCCGACCCCCGGATCGAGGTGCACACCGGCACCGAGGTGGGTGCGCTCCACGGCGGCGCCAGCCTGGAGGAGATCACCCTCCTCGCGCGTGACGGCGGCGCGCGCACGACCGTGCCGTGCTGCGGGCTGTTCTGCTTCATCGGGGCCGAACCGGTCACCGGGTGGCTCGAGGGGGTCGCCCTCGACGAGGAGGGGTTCGTCCTCACCGGCCACGACCTCCCGGGAGGGACGACGCTCGACGCGTTCGACCTGCTGGGCCGCCGGCCCCTGCCCTTCGAGACGAGCATCCCCGGGGTGTTCGCCGCCGGCGACGTCCGCCACGGCTCGATGAAGCGGGTCGCCGCCGCCGTCGGCGAGGGCGCGAGCGCGGTGCACTCGGTCCACCAGGCGATCGGCACCTGAGCGGCGTGCCCTGACGACCCTGACGAGGCGGCAGGCTTGGCAATCACGGTCCCCCGGGTCTAGCCTGAGCGCGCAACCACGGGAGGGCAGCGTTCCATGACCGCCACCGACGTCGCTGTTCGCGGGGACATCGAGCGCATCGTCGCCGTCGAGCACCACGACCCCCACGCGGTGCTCGGCCACCATCGCATCGGGGGCGGGCGCCCGCAGGTCGTCATCCGTGCATGGCGTCCCGACGCCGTCGCGATGTCGGTCGTCCGCGGCGACGACCGTGTCGCCATGGAGCGGCTGCACCCGCTCGGGCTCTTCGCCGTCACCCTCGACGGCGAGGCGATCCCCGACTACCGCCTCGAGATCGCCTTTGCCGACCATCGCATCGTCGTCGACGACCCCTACCGCTTCTGGCCGACGCTCGGCGACCTCGATCTGCACCTCTTCGGGGAGGGCCGTCACGAGGCGCTGTGGCGGAGCATGGGCTGTCATCCGCGCGTCCACCAGGGGACGGCGGGCTGCTCCTTCGCGGTCTGGGCGCCGAACGCGCGCTCGGTTCGGGTCGTCGGTGACTTCAACGCCTGGGACGGGCGCATCCATCCGATGCGTATGCTCGGCTCCTCGGGCGTGTGGGAGCTCTTTCTCCCCGGGATCGGGCCCGGGGCGCGCTACAAGTTCGAGATGCTGACCCGCGACGGCCACCTCACCCTCCACGCCGATCCCCTCGCCTTCCAGACCGAGCTCCG
>DATKEY010000297.1:0-6006 GCA_035544475.1 Candidatus Dormiibacterota bacterium
AGGCGCGGGACCTCTTCCGATGACCCCGTGACGGGCTGGAGTGACGGCGGCGAGCCGGCGGACCTCGGTCTGCCCCTCTCCTTCGCCGGGTCGGGCGCGCGGGCCCCCAGGCCAAAGCGCGCCCGTGGATCGGCGGGCCGCAGGGTCGACGGAGGACGTCCGCCGGCTCGACGTCGGTCGGGTAGTGCGTCTCGGGTGTTCGAGAGGGAGGTCGGCCGCGTCGCGCAGCCCGAGTTCCACGCCGAGCCCGACTGCCTGATCGACGTCGACCTGGGCGACGTCCCGCCGCGCAGCGCGGGCGACCGCTGGGCGGGCCGCTGGCTCTATCGCGCCGACGAGGTCGGCGAGCTCCTCGGCTGCACCGGTCGCTACGTGAAGGAGCTGGTCCGCCGGAGCGAGATCCGGCCGGTGAGGATCGGGAAGCTCGTGCGGATCCCGGAGGCCGAGGTCGAGGCGTTCGTCGCCCGCCGCCTGTCCGGTGTGGATCCGAGCGCCCGGCCCGCCCTCGGTCGCCCGCCCCGTATCTCTGGGCGGCCGCTCACGCCACCGCTCGGCGACGAGCTCTCGCCCGACCTGGACTGGTGATCGTGATGGGCAAGCGCGGGAACAACGAGGGGTCGATCTACCAGCAGGGCTCCGACGGACGCTGGGTGGCGGCGATCTCGCACGCGACCGGGGAGCGCAGGCGCTTCTACGGGGCGACCCGCGCCGAGGTGGCCCGCAAGCTCACCGCCGCACTCAAGTGCCAGCAGGACGGCATGCCGGTGCCGATGGACCGGGAGACCGTGGGGCGCTTCCTCGCCGCGTGGCTGCGGGACACGGTGCGGATCAGCGTGCGGCCGGCGACGTTCGAGGGGTACGTGAGCATCGTCCGCCGCCACCTCGTCCCCGAGCTCGGCAACATCCCGCTCGTCCGGCTGACTCCCCAGGACGTCCAGGCGCTGATGCGCCGCCGGCTCGCCGAGGGCCTCTCGCCGCGCCGGGTCGACTACATCCGGGGGG
Organism: Candidatus Dormiibacterota bacterium; assembly: GCA_035544475.1. Taxonomy (GTDB): domain Bacteria; phylum Chloroflexota; class Dormibacteria; order Aeolococcales; family Aeolococcaceae; genus CF-96. The sequence continues at coordinate 1,003 of DATKEY010000297.1, forward strand.
TGCTCCGCCGCGCGCTGAACCACGCGATGCGCTGGGGCCTGGTCGGGCGGAACGTCGCCGCGCTGGTCAGCCCGCCGCGGGCCGTCATGGTCGAGATCGAGCCCTTCGACCCCGACGAGGCCCGGCGCTTCCTCGAGGCGATCCGCGGTGACCGCCTGGAGGCGCTCTACACCGTCGCCCTGGCAGTCGGCCTCCGCCAGGGGGAGGCGCTCGGCCTGCGCTGGCAGGACGTCGACCTCCGCGCGGGGACTCTGGCGGTGCGGCATGCCCTGCAGCGGATCGACGGCGTCTTCCGCCTGGTCGAGCCCAAGACCCGTCGCAGCCGGCGGACCGTCCACCTTACGGCGGTCGTCGTCGAGGGCCTCCACGCCCACCGCGCCCGCCAGCTCGAGGAGCGCCTCCGCGCCGCTCAGCTGTGGGAGGACCACGGTCTCGTCTTCAGCACCGAGCTCGGCCGCCCCCTCGATGCCCCGAACGTGACCCACCGCTTCCAGCGGGTGCTCCGGCAGGCGGGCCTGCGCCGCCAGCGCTTCCACGACCTCCGGCACGCGTGCGCCTCGTTGCTCCTCGCCCAGGGCGTCTCGCCGCGGGTGGTGATGGAGGTCCTCGGGCACTCGCAGGTGACCCTGACGCTCAACACCTACAGCCACGTCATCCCGACCCTGGGCCGGGAGGCCGCCGACCGCATGGACCAGCTGCTGACGGCGCCCGTGGCCGCGGCGCAGCTCACCAACCATCCGGAGAGCAACCAGGCGCCTCCGGTTGCTCTCTCGGTTGCTCTCTTAACTCAGACCGTGCCACCATTCGGTGACGCGATCGGCCCCGAAAAGGGCCTTTTCGAATTGGGCGGGCTGGTACCCGCTACAGGACTCGAACCTGTGACCAAGGGATTAAGAGTCCCCTGCTCTACCAACTGAGCTAAGCGGGCACGCCACGGCCGGGGGTCGATTGTAGCGCCGCCGGCTGGACCGCCCCGATCAGCCGCGGGACGCGGCGACGGGGCCCTCGCCCCTGCCCACGCGGCCGGCGCGGCGCTCGTTGGGGAGCCAGAACAGCGAGCGGCGCTGCTGGGCGAGGCGCATCAGCAGCGGGGGCGGCTGGGGGGTGATGCCGCGGATCGGGGAGGTGCTGCGGGCGGCGATCGCGGCCCGGAGGTCGGCGGCGGTGCGGCCGGGGAAGGCGGTGAGCACCCGCCCCAGGTCGTGGCGGCCGAAGTGGCTGTCACCAGCTCCGAGGGCGGCGCCGAGCCGCTCGCGGTGCGCCGCGTAGAAGCCGTCGAGCCGCGCCCAGCTCCAGCCGGTCATCGGCGCGGTGTGGCGCAGCTCGATGCCGTCGACGGTGCGCTGCTCGAGGAGGCGCAGCGCGCGGCGGGCGGTGATCGACGCGAAGTACGTCGGCATGAACGGATGGGGCAGGACCGCCAGCCCACCCTGGTCGTGGATCGCGTCGACGGTGTCCTCGACGCTCATGCCCATGCGCACCGGCCGCTCGAGGAACAGGCCGAGCACGTGGACGCTTGCCGGCGCGGCGGTGGTGACCTCCTCGCCCGCCACCACCTCGACACCGAGCTCGGCGCCGGCCTCGGCGGCGCGCGCCGTCGACGCCATCGTGTCGTGGTCGGTGAGGCAGAGCACCGCGATTCCCGCGGCGGCGGCGGCGTCGACGAGCTCCTCGGGGGCGACCATGCCGTCGCTCGCGGTGGTGTGGGCGTGGATCTCCGCGGCGGAGAGCCCCGCCGCCAGCGTCACCCGGTGGTCGACCGCCCTCGCCATCAGCCGGAGGATACACGGGGCCGCTCAGGCGACCCGGGGGCGGCGCCCTCCCTCCATCCGCGTCCGCTGCTGCAGCAGCCCCAGCACCGCCGCCTCCTCCGCGGAGAGCTCGTGGAGGCCGCTGGGGATCTCGTCCGCGGCGTGCCCGTCGAGCACCTCGGCGAGCGAGCCGTCCAGGTAGGAGTCCACCACCGCCGGGTGGATGTAGGACCTGCGGGTGACCGCGCGGGTGTCGCCCAGCTTCCGCGCCACGGTGTCGACGGCCTCGAGCAGGTGGCGCTTCGCCTGGGCCTGGGAGTCGAAGCCCGCGACCTCGCGCAGCGATTGGGCGGCGAGCACCGTGCCCGCCCAGGTGCGGAAGTCCTTGGCGGTGTAGTCGCCACCGCCGGCGACGCGGATGTAGTCGTTGACGTCGTCGGAGTGGATGGCATGGACGGCCCCGCCGGCGTCGACGTACTCGAGCAGGCGCTGGCCGGGCAGTTCCTGGGTGCTGCGCAGCACCCGGGCCAGGCGGCGGTCGGAGATGGCGACGCTGTGGTCCACGCCGCTCTTGCCGCGGAAGACGAAGGTCACCGTCGACCCCCTGATCCGGGCGTGCTCCTCGCGCAGGGTGGTCAGGCCGTAGTGCTGGTTCTGCCGCGCGTACTCGTCGTTGCCGACCCGGATGAGGGTGGTCTCCAGCAGACGCACTGCGCACGCCACCACCTTCTCGCGGGGCAGCCGGGGCCGCTCCATGTCGCGGGCGACCCGCCGGCGGATCTGTGGAAGCGCCTGGGCGAAGGCGACGGTGTGCTCGTACTTGTCGGCATCGCGCACCTCACGCCAGCGCTCGTGGTAGCGGTAGACCTTGCGACGCCGCGCGTCGCGGCCGGTCGCCTGGATGTGCCCGCGGTCACTGGGGGAGATCCAGACGTCGGTCCACGCCGGCGGGATGGCGAGGTGCCGGATGCGCAGCAGGGTCTCGGTGTCCGTCACCCGCCGCCCCTCGGGGTCGAGGTACACGAACTCGTCGCCCCGCCGCTCGCGCCGGATGCCGGGCCCGGAGTCGTCGACGTGCTGCAGGCCTGCGCATCGGGCGGCGGCGGCCGCCCGGGCCGTGGTGAGGATGCTGGACACCGGGGAACTCCAGGGTGGGCGCGGGGTGCAGAGGGCACTCTGCCCGATCTGCCCCCCGTTGACACCTCGCTAAGCTCGGGCGTGGATGACCGGCTTCCGCCTCCCGGACCCCGACGAGCAGCCCGCACCCCCGGTCGCGGCCCGGCACGGGAGCGCGCTCGCCGCCGAGGCGTTGCTCTCGGCGGCGGTCGAGCTGCCCTGGGACGACTGGCTCGGGCCCGGGGCGGGCGACCAGGTCCGCGACGGCTCGCTCGGGCTGGTGCGCCACGCCTATCCCGCCACCGCGGCGCGGGACATGGTGCAGGCCGCCACCCCGGCGGGCATGCTCCGTGGCGATCCCGCCGCCCGCGAGCGGCTCGGCGCGGTCGCGCTGCGGGTCGCCGCCGCCCACCACCGGCCGGCGCGGATGCCGCACCAGCCCGGGGAGGAGCCGTTCGCCTGGTGGGTCGCCGAGGACCGTGCCCTGGTCTGGATGCCGTGGGAGGGCGAGGCGCCGTACGGGCTCGAGTTGCTCGACACCGGTCAGGCCGACGCGGTGGTGGTGACCGCCGCCGACGCCTGCTGGACCGTCTTCCGCACCGGCCTGCCCCGGCGCGGGGCGAAGGGACGGTGGGCCGAGCTCCCCGAGCGCTTCCGCACCGCGATCGCGGAGCGCGCCGCGGCCGACGCGTCCATCCTCGAGCGGGCGCGCTGGCGGCGCGAGGGGGACGTGATCACGGTGCGCTGGCGCGAGGGTGAGCGACTGCGCACGGCGTCGGTGAGCGTGAACCGGCCGCCGGCGCCCGGCTGAGAGGTCGTTGAGAAACGCTCCCAACGGGTTCTGCGCCGCGCGGGGCGTCCATATACTCGGCACTCAATGAGCGAGCCCCGAGTGCTCGTCGTCGACGACGAGCCGAGCATCACCGACTTCATCGCGATGGGGCTGCGCCACGAGGGATTCGAGGTGCGCACCGCGGCCGACGGACGGGCCGCGCTGCGCGTCGTGGACGAGTTCAAACCGCAGATCGTGGTGCTCGACCTGATGATGCCGCGCATGGACGGCTGGGAGCTCTGCCGCGCCCTCGCCGGCGATCGCAACCGCGGGCTCATCATCCTCAGCGCTCGCGACGAGACCACCGACCGCATCCAGGGGCTCGAGCTCGGCGCCGACGACTACCTCGTCAAGCCCTTCGAGTTCGGCGAGCTGCTCGCCAGGGTGAAGGCCGTTCTCCGGCGCCGCCAGCCCGATCTCTCGCGCGTCGTGCGCGCCGGCGAGGTGACCATCGACACCGCGACCCGCGAGGTGCGCCTCGGCGAGCGCCTCGTCGAGCTCAGCGTGCGCGAGTTCGACCTCCTCCACTTCCTCGCGATCAACGCCGACCAGGTGCTGCCGCGGCAGCGGATCCTCGACGAGGTCTGGGGCTACAACTTCTTCGGCGACGAGAACAACGTCGAGGTCTACATCCGCTACCTGCGACAGAAGCTCGGCGATCCCCAACACCAGCGCATCCAGACGGTGCGCGGCGTCGGCTACCGGCTGCGCACCGACGTCGCAACGGTCGCGGAGGCCTGAGCCCACGAGCTCGATGCGCAGGGTCCGCCATGCCCTGGGTTCGCTGCGCTGGCGGCTGACGCTCACCTACGTCGCGCTGCTCGCCCTGCTCCTCGCCGCCCTCGGCGCCTTCCAGTACGTCGCCCTGCAGCGCAGCCTGGTCAGCACCCAGGTGGGCGTCCTCCGCGGCGACCTGCAGGAGGCTGTGCGCGACCTCACCCAGCGGACCACCACCGGGCCGACCGGCCCCACCAAGGCGCAGATCACGGAGGTGCTGACCGGGGTGGGCTGCCGAGCGATCACGCCCGCGGTGCTCAGGACGGTCGCCACCTATCTCGCCAACCGGACCCAGATCGTCTCCGGGCGCAGCGTCTCGATCGCGGTCTACGACTCCCAGCTCAACGTCATCGGTGCCTACTACCCCACCGACCTGGGCGCGCTGCCGCGACTCTCCTCCGACGCGCTCGATGGCGCGCTCGCCGGGCGGGAGTCGGGGTCCACGATGATCGACCTCCCCGACGGCACCACCGAGCTGGTCGTCGCGGTTCCCGTCCACACCGGCCAGGTACGCGCACAGGTCGCCCC
>DATKEY010000298.1:0-16443 GCA_035544475.1 Candidatus Dormiibacterota bacterium
GATCGCGGCGACCACGGGCCGCGCGTTGATCAGGCTCGCAGCGCTGACGGTCAGCGAGTCGCTGATGGTCATGCGCTCCTTGATGATCCGCTCCATGCGGATCAGGCCCATGCGGAACTGGTTCTGCAGCAGCTCGCCGACGGCGCGAACCCGGCGGTTGCCGAGGTGGTCGATGTCGTCCGATTCGCCGATGCCGTTGTTCAGCTGGATCAGCTTGCGGATAATGGAGACGAAGTCCTGGTTGTCGAGCACCCGGCGCTCCTTGTCCTGGGCGCGCTCCCGGGCCTCCTCCTCGGGGACGCCGAGGTTCTTGTCCAGCTTGAAGCGGCCCACCTTCGACAGATCGAAGCGACGGCCGTTGAAGAAGAGTGAGGTGAGCAGGTTTCGCGCGTTCTCCACCGTGGGCGGATCGCCCGGGCGGATCTTCTTGTAGAGCTCGACGAGGGCCTCGTCACGCGAGCTGCTGACGTCCTTGTCCAGGGTGGAGTCGATGTAGCGGTGCTCGTGGTCGGTGTCCACGTCGGCGAAGAGGCGCCGGATGTCCTCGTTGCTGGTGTAGCCGAGGGCGCGCACCAGGGTCGTGACCGGGACCTTCCTCTTGCGGTCGATCTTGACCGTGAGGATGTCCTTGCTCGAGGTCTCGATCTCGAGCCAGGCGCCGCGGTTGGGGATGAGCTTGGCCGCGTAGAGGCGGCGGCCGGTGACCCGGTCGTCGCTCGCGGTGAAGTACACCCCGGGGGAGCGGACCAGCTGGGAGACCACCACCCGCTCGGTCCCGTTGACGATGAAGGTGCCTTCCCGGGTCATGGTCGGGAAGTCGCCCATGAACACCTCGGCCTCCTTGATCTCACCGGCGTTCTCGCCGGTCTTGATGTAGAGCCGGGTGTTGATGCGCAGCGGGACGCTGAAGGTCATGTCCCGCTGGCGGCACTCCTCCTCGTCGAACTTCGGATCGCCGAACTCGTAGTCGAGAAAGCGGAGCTCGTAGTTCTTACCCGTGTAATCCGTGATCGGGTTGATCTCGTCGAAGAGCTCTCGCAGTCCCTCCTTCTTGAACCACTCGAAGGAGTCCAGCTGCGTCTGAATCAGGTTGCCGACCTCGAGCTTGTCGGCGATCTGTCCATAATTGGCGCGGCTGGATCGGGCAGCGGTGCTCAGAACCATATGCTAGAGTTCCCCGGAAGGCGAAGGAGCCGGCTGGGAGTTGCGCGGCGGGCACAATCGCGTATCATACTACGTTCCCCGCCGTGTCCGCTTGGCCGGCCACCCATGTTGCCGACCGCACGGTCAGGACGGCAGGTCCTGATGGCGGAACCGGGATGATAACCGGCGGGCGACCATCCCAAACATGGCCGCCCGCCACGCTGAGCGGACCCCCGCTCAGCGCACCTCGACCGAGGCTCCCGCGTCCTTCAGCTTGGCCTCGACCTGGGCGGCCTCCTCCTTGGAGACCCCCTCGCGGACCGGCTTCGGAGCGCCGTCGACCAGGTCCTTGGCCTCCTTGAGGCCGAGACCGGTGATCTCCCGGACCGCCTTGATCACGTTGATCTTGGCGTCGCCGGGACCGGTGAGGACGACCGTGAACTCGGTCTGCTCCTCCGGCTCGGCTGCCTCGCCACCGCCGCCACCGGTGGGCGCTGCGGCCACGGCGACGGGCGCCGCGGCCTTGATGCCGAGCTTCTCCTCCATGAGCTTCACGGCGTTGACGACGTCGAGGACGCTCCACTCCTGGAGCGCGTCGACGAACTCCTCGGGCGAGATCTTGGTGGCCATCGGGTCTCCTTACGCGGCTTCCAGCTTCTCGCGGTAGGCGTCGAGCGTCGCCGCGAAGGTGCTGAGGATCGACTGCAGGGCCCCCGCGAGGTGGGTGAGCGGGGACTGGAGGGTGCCGGCGAGCTGGGCGAGGAGGACCTCGCGCGGGGGGAGCTCGGACAGCTGACGGACGCCGTCGGCGTCGATGACCCGGCCCTCGACGAGCCCGGCCACGACCGGCAGGCGGCGGTTGACGCGGAAGTACTCGGTGAGGACCTTCGCCGGCGTGGCGAGGTCGCCGTAGCCGAGGGCGAGCCCGACCGGGCCGACCAGCGCCGACGAGAACTGCCCGATCCCGGCCGCCTGGGCGGCGCGCCGGGCGAGGGTGTTCTTGACCACCACGTACTCGATGGACTCGGCGCGGAGCCGGCCGCGGAGCTCGGAGAGCTGCGCGACGGTGAGCCCGCGGTAGTCGGTGACGATCGCCGACGTCGCCCTGCTCAGCTGCGCCGTCAGCCTCTCGACCGACTCGACCTTCCGGGGACCGGCGCGCATCGGCGCCCCCACGTCCACCGCGTTCATGTCCGCTGCCCTCCAGAGCCACGCCGTCCGGCCCGCAAGGGAGCCGGACACGCAGCCCGAAGGCCACGGCCACGACCGACCTCGCCTGCGCTGGAGATTGAGCCCGGGGCCGGGGGCCACGGAGCGCCAGCGGTCTTGGGCGGGATGGACGCCGAGGCGTCTCGTTCGCTACCGGGCGCGATCATAGCAGCATGCGCGCGGACCGCCTGATGGGGCTGCGGGTGGCGAAGACCGGGCTGGCCGCGGCGCTCGCCTGGCTGGTCTCGGCTCGGCTCTTCGCCGACAGCCTCCCCGTGCTGGCGCCGCTCGCGGCGCTGCTCACCGTCCAGGTGACGGTGTACAGGTCGGTGGCGGTGGGTCTCCAGCGCGCCGCCGCGGTGATCGCCGGGGTGCTCCTCGCCCTCCTCGCCGCCCGCGTCCTCGGGCTCCACGCCTGGAGCATCGGACTGGTGACCGCCGCCGCCATGCTCCTCGGTCAGGCGCTGCGGCTCGGCCAGCAGGCGGTCCAGGTGCCGGTGAGCGCGCTGCTCGTGCTCGGGCTGAGCGCCCAGTCCCAGCTCTACCCGCGCGACCGCGTCCTCGAGACCCTCCTCGGCGGCGCGATCGGAGTTGCGGTCAACCTCGTCGTGGTCCCCCCGCTGTTCACCCGCACCGCCGACATGCGCCTGGGTGAGCTCGCCGGCACCATCGCCGCCCTCCTCGAGGACGTCGCGACCGGGGTCGACGGGACCTGGGACCACGCCGCCGCCCGCGGCTGGCTGATGCGCGCCCGGCGCCTGCACCAGGACGTCGACGCCGCCCGCGAGGCCCTCGCCCAGGCGGAGGAGAGCGTGCGCTACAACCCCCGCCTCCTCGCCCAGATGGCGGAGACGGCGCACTTCCAGGCGGCGCTCACGGCGCTCGAGCACAGCGCCTTCCAGACGCGCGGGGTCACCCGCTCACTGACCGATCTCGCCGCCGCCGACCCGGCGGCCGCCACGGCGCTCGGTCCCGCGATCGGCCCCGTGCTCGGCGCCGGGGCGGAGGCGATGCGCGCCTTCGGCGAGGCGATCGGCGGCGACTCCGCCGCCGCCGTCGGCCGCCTCCGCGCGGCGCTCGCGACGGCGCGAGAGCGCCAGGCGGAGGCCGCCGTGGCCGCCGCGGTCACCGACCCCGGCTCGGCGGCGTGGGCGATCCGCGGCTCGCTCCTCGCCGACGCCGCCCGCATGCTCCGCGAGCTCGACCCCGACTCCGGCCCCCACGCCGAGGCGGTGGCGGCCCGCGCCAGGGACTGATCGTCTACGCGGCGGTCAGCCTGGCCGCCTGCGCAGGGTCGACGCCGATCCCCGGGCCCATCGTCGAGGTGAGCGTCACCGTGCGGACGTAGGTGCCCTTGGCGGCCGCGGGCTTCGCCTTGACGATCGCCTCCATCAGGGTGGCGAGGTTCTCGCGCAGCCTGGTGTCGTCGAACGACACCTTGCCGACGGGCACGTGGACGATGCCGAAGCGGTCGACGCGGAACTCGACCCGACCGCCCTGGACGTCGCGCACCGCCTTGGCGATGTCGAAGGTCACGGTGCCCGACTTGGGGTTCGGCATCATCCCCCGCGGGCCGAGGATCTTTCCGAGCCGGCCCACCTGCCCCATGATGTCGGGCGTCGCGAGGGCGACGTCGAAGTCGATCTCGCCGTTCTGCACCTTCTTGACCAGGTCCTCGCCGCCGACGATGTCGGCGCCGGCGTCGAGCGCCTCGCGCACCTTCTCACCGGTCGCGAAGACCGCGATCCGGCGGGTGCGGCCGGTTCCGTGGGGAAGAAGTGCGCTGCTGCGCACCATCTGGTCCGCGTGCCGCGGATCGACGCCGAGGCGGATGTGCGCCTCGACGGTGGCGTCGAAGCGCGCCGGCGAGGTCTCGCGGACGAGCTTGACGGCCTCCTGCGGGTCGTACAGGCGCTGCTTGTCGACCTGGGTCGCGAGCTCGCGGTAGCGCTTTCCGTACTGGTGTGGCATCGATGTCTCTCCTGTGGTGATGGCGGACCGCTCGAAGCGGCCCTCCCACGTCAGCCGATCAGACGACGGTCAGGCCCATCGAGCGGGCGGTGCCCTCGATGACACGCATCGCCGCCTCGACCTCGAAGGCGTTGAGGTCCTTCATCTTGAGCTCGGCGATCTCCTTCACCTGGGCCTTGGTGACGGTGCCGACCTTCTCGCGGTTCGGCTTCGCCGATCCCTTGTCCACCCCCGCCGCCTTCTTGAGCAGGTCGTACGCGGGCGGCGTCTTGAGGACGAAGGTGAAGGTGCGATCCTCGTAGACGGTGATCTCCGCGGGGATCACCGTGCCCGCCTGGGCGGCGGTGCGCTCGTTGTAGGTGCGGCAGAACTCCATGATGTTCAGGCCGTGCGGCCCCAGCGCGGTTCCGACCGGCGGCGCCGGTGTGGCCTTGCCCGCCTCGATCTGCAGGCGGATGACGGTCTTGACCTTCTTCTTTCCCACTGGAGCTCCCGTTAGCGAAGGCGCTCGACCTGCAACAGGTCGAGCTCGACGGGCGTCTCGCGCCCGAACATGTTCACGAGCACCTTGAGCTTGCCCTTGGCGGCGTCGATCTCCACGACCTTCCCGTGGAAGTCGGTGAACGGACCGTCGACGACGCGCACGTTCTCACCGACCTGGTACTCGACGGTGACCTTGTCCGGGGCCTTCTCCTTGGTCTTGATGATGCTCCGGATCTCACTCTCCTGGAGCGGGACCGGCTTGTTCCCCGAGCCGACGAACGACGTCACCCCGGGGGTGTTGCGGACCACGTACCAGGACTCGTCGGACATCACCATGTTGACGAGGATGTAGCCGGGGAAGATGCGCCGCGCGACCTTCCGCCGCTGGCCATCCTTGATCTCGATGACCTCCTCGGTGGGGACGAGGACGTCGAAGATCTTGTCCGACATGTCCATCGACTCCACGCGCTTGAGGAGGTTCGCCCGCACCTTCTCCTCGTGACCCGAGTAGGCGTGGACCACGTACCACTTCGAGTCGGTCGGCGGGGTACGGGTCTCGGTTGCGATCTCGGCCATTTCGGTCACTTACTTCTGGAAGTTCTTGATGGTGGTGCTGCCGCTCTGCACGTACAGCTGCTTGACGAGGATGGACATGATCAGGTCGGCGAGCCCGATGATCGCCGCGAACAGGATCACCGTGACGAGCACGACCTGGGTCATCCGGATGAGCTCCTCGCGCGTCGGCCAGGACACCTTGCGCAGCTCGAGGTAGACCTCACGGAAGTAGTTGCCCCCTCGCTCCGGCTTGGGCGGTGCGGCGGGACCCCGCGGACCACCACCCGGTGGCTTGGGTGCGGCCGCCTTGGCCTTGGCCACGTCTGTCCTCCGACGTCGGGATGGCGCATCCGCCGTCGCCGGCGGTGCGGATGTTGGTCATGTGAGGGTGGGATGGCAGGGGCGACACGACTCGAACGTGCGACCTGCGGTTTTGGAGACCGCTGCTCTACCAGCTGAGCTACACCCCTGTGTGCGATGCCAGAGCCGGAAGCGAGCGTCGCGCGGCGACTACTTCGTCTCCCGATGCGCCGTGTGAGTGCGGCACCGGCTGCAGAACTTGCGCAGCTCCAGTCGGTCCGGGTCGTTCTTCTTGTTCTTCTGGGTCGTGTAGTTGCGTTCCTTGCAGGTGGGACACTGCAAGGTCACGATCATCACGCCACCCTTGCCCGCAGCCATCGTTGTGCCTCGACAAAAATAAAACCTAGCGGCGGCTAGGTGCGCGATGCAGTGTACCAGAAGACGAGCCCACGGGGGCGGTCGACCTGGCCGTCGCGTCCCCAGCCACCCCAAGCATACGTGCCCGCCGCCCGCCGGCGGCCCATCTGGAGGACAACCCGTGCCGGAACTCACGGCCCCGGAGGTGCGAGCCGCCTTCCTCGAGGCGGCCGGCATCGCCGCCACGGTGCTCGCGCGGCCCGAGGTGGCGCGCTTCTGGGACGCGCCGAGCGCGTTGCGGCTGCTCTCGGTCCGCGGTCTCGCCGGCCATCTCGTGCGCGGAGCGACCACCGTCGAGGTGTACCTCGACCGCCCCGAGCCCACCGGCGAGCCGGTCAGCGCCGAGGAGTACTACAACCGCGCCCTGCCCGTGGATGGGGACATCACGACCCCGATCCACACCGCGATCCGTGAACGCGGCGAGGAGCAGGGGGCGGCCGGGCCGGAGCGGCTGGCGGCCGACGCGGCGGCCGCCTGCGTGCGCCTGCGCGAGCGGCTCGCCACCGAGCCCGCCACGCGGCTGATGAGCGTCTACAAGGACACGGTGATCCGGATCGACGACTACCTGCGCACCCGGATCATCGAGCTCACCCTCCACATCGACGACCTCTGCGTCAGCGTCGGCGTCCCCACCCCGGACCTGCCGCCCGCGGCGACGGCGGTGGCGATCGACAGCCTCCTCGGCGTCGCCCGGCTGCGCCACGGCGACCTCGCCGTCCTCCGCGCCCTCGCCCGCCGCGAGCGCGACCCGGCGGCGGTCCTGCGGGTCATGTAGGGCGGTTCAGCCGCTCGGCGCAGAGGCGCTGGGGGACGCCGGTGGCGAAGGCGCGGCCGAGCGCCCCCGTGCTCCGGGCGATCGCCTCGTCGAGCGGCAGGTTGAGCCACTGCTCGACGAGCTCCTTCTGCTGGGCGATCGCTGCGGGGTCGTTGCCGGCGATCCGCCCGAGCAGCGCGGCGGCGGCGGTGAAGAGGTCGCCGGGTCGGGGCACGAGGACGTTGACCAGCCCCCATTCCAGCGCCCGGCGGGAGTCGACGCGATCGCCGGTGAGCAGGAGCTCCCGGGCCCGGCCGAGCCCGACGTGGTGGACGAGCAGGGCGGCGTCGATCACCGATGGCATCCCCACCGCCACCTCGGGGAGGGAGAACCAGGCGTCCTCGCTGGCGACCCGGAGGTCGGCGGCCATCGCGAGCTCGAAGGCGCCTCCGACGCATCCGCCGTGCACCGCCGCGACCACCGCCTTCGGCGCCGTGCGGACGGTGGCGCAGAGATCGCGGAGCGCGTCGATGAGCCGCAGGATGTCCGCCTCGGAGGCCGTGGACATCTCGCGGATGTCGACCCCGCCGGAGAAGTGCGGGCCGCGACCGAGGAGGACGACCCCGTCGACGGCGGGGTCGTCCATCGCCTCCGCGACGGTCGCGCGCAGCGCGCCGATCACCGCGACGCCGAGGGCGTTGCGGCGCTCCGGCCGGTCCAGCCACACCGCCCGGACGCGCCCACGGTCCTCGACCGCGAACCCCTCGGCGCTCACCCGAGCAGCTCGCGCACCGCGGCGAGCGGCTCGAGCTGGGAGAGCGGATCGGGGCAGGCGGGGTGGAGGACGAAGCCGGTGGCCCCGGCGGCGCGATGGGCGGCGAGCCCCTCGGCGACGGTCTCGGCGTCGCCGATCAGGCACCACCGCTCCAGCCGTTCGAGGGGGAGGCCGTACTGGCCGCGCATCAGGGTGTCGACATCGGCCCGTGCACGCTCGCGGGAGTGGCCGAGGTGGACGAAGACCATCACCAGGGTCTCCGGGGCGGGCCGGCCGGCGGCGGCGGCGAGCGCGGCGATCCGGTCCCGCCCCACCCCCACCCGCTCCGGGCTGTGCCACACCGCCAGCCAGGCGTCGGCGACCCGGGCCGCCCGGGCCTGGGCCGCCTCGGAGCGACCGCCGACGACGAGCGGCAGCCGCCGGCCGGGCACCGGCTCGAGGCCCGGGGTGCGCACGGTGAAGAGTGGCCCGCGGTGGTCGAGCGGACCGCCCTCGAGGAGCCGGCCGACGATCTCCAGCGCCTCGTCGACCCGGCGGCCGCGCTCGTGGAGCGGCACCCCGGCCGCCTCGAACTCCGCCGGGCTCTCCCCGCCGACGCCGGCGCCGAAGACGATCCGTCCCGGGGCGAGCGCCTCGAGGGTGGCGAGCTGCTTGGCGACCCACACCGGCGAGCGCAGCGCGAGGAGCATGACCGCGAAGCCGAGGCGGAGCCGGCTGGTGCGCGCCGCCGCGGCGCAGAGGGCGCCGTAGGGCTCGAGCGTCGGCGGGTGGTACTGGAGGTGGTCGCCGACCCAGCCGGAGTCGAACCCGAGCCGCTCGGCCCGCTCGGCCGCCTCGAGCAGCGGCCACGCCCCCTGCCGGTAGGGGTCGAAGCTCGGGAGCATGAGCCCGAACCCGGCGAGGCTCTCGTCGAGGCGGGGGACGGGGCCGGCGCGGTCGGTGGTCGTGGACACGGGTTTGATGGTGCCGGGTCGGGGAACACTCGTGTCACCGCCACAGGGCGGACGAAAAGTAAGGACACGAAATCACCATGGCAACCGGCTTCAACCCCACCCCCTCCTCGAGCGGTCTCGCAGCGCACGCAGGCAGCCTTCCGCAGAACTGGAAGTGGGCTGCCCTGTTCACCCCGCCGCAGGGCTTCGAGCCCGAGTGGCGTGCGTGGCTGGCGCAGGCGCAGCAGGCGGAGGAGCAGACCACCCTCGCCTTCTGGGCGAGCCGCCGCCGATAATCCGGGGCCATGCTCGTCGGCGACCTGCGCATCGACCCGGTCGCCGACGGCATGGTTCGGGTGGTCCCGTCGGACGCCTACGCGGGCACCGACGACGAGGCCTGGGTCCCCCACCGCGAGTTCCTCGCGGACGACGGCATGCTCGAGATGGAGCTCGGGGGGTTCCTCGTGCGCGGCGCGGGACGCACCGTCCTCGTCGACTGCGGTCTCGGGCCGATCGTCCGCGGCGACATGCACGGCGGCCGGCTGCCCGAGAGCCTGGCGGCACTGGGAGTGCACCCCGACGACATCACCGACCTCGTCTTCACCCACCTCCACTTCGACCACGTCGGCTGGGCGACGCAGAAGGGCGAGATCGTCTTCCCCGGCGCCGTGCCCCGCTGCGACCGCCGCGACTGGGAGCACTTCGTCACCGGCCCCGACGGCGGCGCCGCCCGCAAGCTCGGCCCGCTCGGCGATCGGGTGGAGTTCTGGGAGCCGGGTGGGCCGCTGCTCCCCGGGATCGACGTGCTCCACGCTCCCGGCCACACCCCCGGGAGCACGATCGTCGTCGTCTCCTCGGGCACGGAGCGCGCGCTGCTCCTCGGCGACGTCGTCCACTGCCCGGTCGAGCTCGTCGACGAGGAGTGGGCGGGGATCGGCGACGTCGACCCCGCGCTCGCCCAGCGCACCCGCGCCGCCCTCATCCGGGAGATCGAGGGCTCCGACGTCCCCGTCGCCGCCGCCCACTTCCCCGGGCTTCGCTTCGGCCGGCTGCTCGGCGGCGAGGGCCGCCGCCGCTGGGTGCTCTGACCCTCAGGCGACCTGGCCGCCGAGGTCGGCCGGGTTCGGGGGCGGGGTGATGAGCGCGGGACTGTCGAAGCTGTCGTAGTCGACCGACGCCGACACCGCCACCGGTCCAGGCTCGTGCCCGCAGTCGGCACTGCCCCCGCCGCTCTCCGGCCCGGTCTGCACGACCCGGACGAGATGCACCGGCGAGTCGAGGGTGAGATAGCTGTTCTCCGGCGCCGCGCCCGGGCCGGCACCGTCGTCGACGATGGTGGCGACGAGGTGCCCTCCGATCCGCGTCCGCGGCCCGAGGCGCAGCCGTCCGTGCTCGCGTGCGGCGCACTGGGCCTCGCGCTCCATCGTCAGCGCCTGGGCGCTCACCGACTCGGTCGGGGGCAGCGTCACCCACTCCGGGCCGTGACTGCCGCCGCGCTGGTAGACGTGCCCACCGGTGACGATCTCCTCGACGGTCACGCCCTGGGTGCGGGCGAGGAGGTGCGCGGTCGTCTGGGTCGCGGTGACCTCGAGGCTGACCGAGGTGCCGTCGTTGAAGGCGACCGTCCCGCGGTAGTGCTCGCTGCGTGCCGCCCGGAGCGCCGCGAGGTACTGGGAATAGAGCTGGTCGGCGGAGTCTGTCCCGGAGGACGGGACGGCGGTCGGAGCGGCGGTCGCGGGAGGCCGCGCGGCGGGCGGCGACCCGCATCCGGACAGCGTGAGCGCGGCGAGGACGAGCACCGCGGTCACGGCGCGTGGGCTCCTCGTCATCAGTGGTCCAACGGGTCTCCTGAGGCCGGCGCGCCCGCCCAGAATAGCCCTTCGCGCGTGCCCGCACCGGCCCGTTTCGCCGAGATCGCCACCGCCACCCACGGCGGTGGTACCGTCGCGGAATCAAGTACGGTCCCGGCGGCCAGAGTTCGCGCCGGATGGAGGTCTAGGCGCGTGACGGTCGATCAGACGCTCAGGTGCCGCGAGTGCGGCGTCGATTTCGTGTGGACTGCGGGCGAGCAGGAGTTCTACGCGTCCCGTGGGCTCACCAACGCCCCGTCCCGCTGTCCCGACTGCCGCGCGGCGCGCAAGGCCGCGTCGGGCGGTCCGGGAGGGGGCATGTCGCGCGGGGGCGGCGGCGGCGGGGGCGGGGGCGGCGGCTTCCGTCCGGCACGCGAGATGCACGAGGTGGTCTGCGCCGGTTGCGGCGGCATCGCGAAGGTGCCGTTCCTGCCCCGCGGCGACCGGCCCGTGTACTGCTCGGACTGCTTCCGGGGCGGCTCGCGCTGATCCACTGACCCCGGCCCGGGATCTCCGACGAGGACTTCCTTTGTGGGTGCCCTCGTGCAATCATGCGCTCACCTGCGCCCCACTCCACGTTCACGCCAGGGAGCCTTCCGATGGTGATCCTCGCGGCCCTCGAGACCGCGCACATCAACCTCACCACCGAGACGGTGGCCGCCGGCCTCGCCGGCGGCCTCGCCGGTGTGGTGATGACCAAGATGCCGATGTGGACATCCGCCGGCATCGGTGCCGGGATCGGGCTCGCCCTCTACATCCTCGGCTGCCGGGTCTGAGGGGCGTCAGCCCCGCCGGCGAGCCCCGCGGCGTCCCCAGGCCCACGCCGGCGCGCGCTTCTCGGCTGCCGCCGCGCGGCCAGTGAGCTCGACGCCCGGGGCGGTCCGCGGGAGCGACCCCGCGAGCAGCCCCGCGTCCTCCTCCGACACGCCTGCTGCGGCCAGCTGCTCGCGCACCCGCTCGAGCTCGTCGTCGCTGACCCCCGAGCGGGTGAGCGCGGTCCAGACGCCCCCGACGAGCGCCTGGGGCTCGGCGAGGTCACGGACCAGGGCCGGGACCGTCGTGCAGCCGGCCTCGCGCGCCGCCTGCAGACGGCGCGCGCCGCTCACCACCCGGTAGCCGCCATCGGGAAGGGCGCGCACCACCAGCGGCTCGAGCACGCCGCGGCGGCGCACGCTCGCGAGGAGCACCCGATAGGCGGGGTCGGCGCTCTCGGCGACGTCGCGCCAGCCGCGCTCGCGGATGGCGTCGAGCTCGAGGTCCTGGGTGTCGGTCATCGTGCCGACTCGAACGCGCCTGTGCGCGGCGGCGTTTCGCCGCCGGGTCAGCGCGAGCCCGCGACGCGGGCACCGGTGGCCACGTGATCGCAGAGCGCGCGCACCAGCGGGACCATCTTCGGCCGTGCCGGCTCGACCCGGACGGGCACCGCGCGGGCGCGCAGCGCGGCGGCACAGACCGGTCCCACCGCGGCGACGTCGGTGCGCTCGCCGAGCCAGGACGCGAGCCGGTCGTCCACCCCTTCGAGCTCGGCGACGTGGAAGAGGTTGTCGACCTGGGAGGCGCTCGTGAAGACGGTGAGGTCGAGCTCGCGCGCCTCGAGACGTACGAGGAAGCGGCGGATGGGTCCGAGGTCGTGCGGCAACCGCCAGTGATAGGTGCTGATCTCGACGAGCCCGGCGCCGCGTCCGCGCAGCAGTGCGGCGAGCTCGACGTTCGGCGACCCGTAGTGCTGGAGCAGGACCCGCCGGCCGCGCAGGTCCTCCTCGACGAGCCCGACGACCTCGGCGGTGGTGTGGGGCTCGGAGGTGCGGCGGTCGACGCGGATGCGGTTGCGGAGCAGGACCGCGAGCGGCTTGGGTCCGCGCGCGAGCACGACCGCCTCGTGGAGTCGCGCCGCCACCGCCGCGATCTGACCTGCGGCGGTGGCGGCTGTGAGGAATCGATCGGTGCCGACCCCGGTCTGGAAGACGGCGAGGTCGAGCGGCGCGGCGACGGCGTCGTGGATCGCGGCGTCGAGCGGGGCGGCGTCCTCGACCGCCGCCTCGCGCAGGCAGGGGACGGCGACGGGGACCCCGCCGTGGCGCTCGACGAGCGCCGCCAGCTCCTCGGCGTGGCGGGTCTGCATCAGCGCCACGGTGCGCCCGTCGAGGCCTGGCTCCATGTGATCGCATCGTAGGAGGAGGCTGCGTCGCAGGCATGCGACGCGGCGCCCTATGCGCGGGCCCCGCCGCTTGGAAGGCCCGCGGCGGCTTGCGTACACTGCCCCGGACCGGCGGCACGATCGGGAGCGGTGAGGGCGTGAGGGCGGCGGTGATCGCGGGCGTGGTGGCGACCCTGGCCGCCTGTGGCGGCTCGCAGACCACCGCCTCGGACTTCGCCAACGCCGCCAACGGCATCTGCACCCAGCTCACCACCGACCTGCAGTCCTCGGGGCCGCTGCCACGCAGCTTCCGCGATCCGGGTGCGCGTCCCCGCCCCCAGGACCTCCCCGCGGCTGCGGCCTTCCTCGACCACAACGTCACCATCCTTCGCACGGCGTCGTCGAAGCTCCATGCGCTGCCCGTCCCCGATGACGAACGCGACCTGACCCGGCAGTGGCTCGCCGCCCTCGACGGCTTCATCTCGGACCTCGCCGGGGCGGGCGACGCGGCACGTCGCGCGGATCCGCAGGCGTTCACCACGGCCGCCTTCGAGACCGCGCCACAGGCGGCCGCCGACCGCGACACCCTCGGCGCGAAGCTCGGCGTCAACGGCTGCGGGTAGCGTTCGCACCGCCATGCTCATCGGTGACGTCGCCGGCATGACGCTGCGCCCGTGGCGGCGCGCGCCTCTTCTCGCCGAGGGCCGGCCGCTGTCGCTCGCGGCCGCCCTCGTCGTCGCCACCGGCCTCGCCTCGCTCGGGCTGTCGCTCGCGGGCGTCGCCGTCGAGCCCGAGCAGGGCGGCCAGCGCGGCGCCGACGTCGGGGCCTCGGTGATCCTCCCCGTCCTCTTCGCCGGCTTCTGGGTGATCGACGCCATGGTCGTCGACGCGGTCGCCCAGCTGATGGGGCGGCCGGCGCGGCGGCGCCGGTACCTCGAGGTGAGCGGCTACGCCTGGCCGCTGCTCGTCGTCTTCGGGATGGTCCGGCTGCTCCAGGCGTACGTGGACCGGGCCGCCGGCATGCCCGCGAGCGACGCCGGGAACGCGATCGGCTTCCTCGACTTCGCGCTGCTCGCCTGGTTCGTCGTCGTGGTGACAGCGGCGGTCCGCGCGGTGTACGACCTCCCGCCGGCGAGCGCGCTCGCGGCGGCGCTCGCGCCCCTCGCGGTCGTGGCGACGCTGCTGATGGTGCTCCTCATCGCCGGCACCGTCCTTCACGGCGCCGGCCTCGGCTGAACCCGCCTACTCCTCGGCGCGGGCGTCCTCGGCGTCCTCGGCGGCCGGAGGCGGCTCGGGGGTGGGCCGCCGGGGCCCGCGGCCGGAGATCCCGGGCAGGCGCGGGCTCGCGGGCCCGGAGGGTGGCTCGTCGTCGGGCGGCGGCGCCGCCGCACCCGAGGCCGGGCGTCGGCGGCCGGAGATCGACGGGAGGCGGGGACCTGCGGCGGGCGGCTCGGTGCCGGGGACCGGCTCCGGCACCGGCGGCTCGGGCGCCGCCGCCTCCTCCTCCGGCTCGGCCGTGGGTCCGCTCACCGGTTCCAAGGGCCGCGGTGCCGGCGGCGCCGCCTCCTCCACCACCGGCTCGGCGACCGCGGCCGCCCGCGCCGCGAGCGGCGAGCGCTGCTCGAGGGCGACCGCGAGGGGGAGCATCACCGCGACCACGGCGAGGACGGCGAGCGCGAGCTCGATGACCACGGCGAGGCCGAAGTCGGCGATCAGCGGGATGCTGCCCGGGAGGAGACCGCTGAGTGCGAGGACGCCGAAACCCGCGCCGAGGGTGAGGGCGGAGACGCCGATCGCCCGGCCCACCCTGCCCAGCGCCACCGCGGCGGCGTCGGCGGGGTCGAGCCCGCGCCACCGCTCCTCGTGGAAGCGCTCGAGCAGGACGACGCCGAACTCGGTGCCGAGAGCGACGACGAGGGCGCCGAGCACGACGGTGAGCGGGTTGAGCGAACCGAGCGTGGTCCCGACGTCGCCCGGAAGGCGGCCGAGCAGACGGACGACGAGCGGCGCCCACCCGGCGGCGAGGGCGGTCGGGAGGACGGGGAGCAACGCCCGCCGCGGCTGGCGGATCATGACGAGCAGGAGCAGCGCGACCGCGGCGACGGGGACGAGGTTGAGCACGAGCGCCCGCCCGGTGAGGGTGTCGTACGCCTGGACGGCGAGCGCTGTGAGCCCGGTCGGCTCGGCGGTCGACAGCACCCCCGGACGGCTGCGGGCGACGTCGATGCGCACCTGGTCGACGAGCCGGGCGAGGTCGGAGGCGGAGGTGATCCGGGTCGTCATGACGATCCGCGCCGAGCGCGGGTCGATCGCCGCCGGAGCGCCCGACGCGGTCGTGTCGGCACTCAGCGGGGTGAAGGTGATGGGGTCGACGGGTGGGCACGGCGGGGTGTCGAGGGCGATGCCGCCGACCAGGCTGCGGCTCACCGGGGCGAGCAGCCGGAGCTCGCAGATGACCGCGGTCTGGGGTGGCCCGGAGGGGGTCGTGGCCGTCCCGGACGGGGTGGGCGACGGCACCGCCGCGCCAGGCGACGCCGAGGGGCCGGCCGGCGTGGGGGCCGCGGTCCCCGCCGCCCGGACGACGTCGCCGGGCGGGAGCGCGCCCGCGGGGCTGCCGCTCGGCCGGGCACCGGGCGAGGGAGAGGCGGCCGCGGGGGAGGGCGACGGCGACGCCGAGGGCGACGGCAGCGGCACCGGCGTCGCGGCGCACGGCTGGGCCTCCGGGGTCTGCACCGAGGTCGCGCCGTTGCCGAGGATGACGTCGGCGATCGAGGTCACCTGGGCGACGCCGCTGCCGTAGTTGCAGCGCAGGTCCTTCGACGCGTCGCGCTGGTAGAGCAGGGCGTTCTGGTCGGTCACCTGCCCCTCGAGGAGGATGTCGACCTCGTTCGCGTACCCGGTCTGGGCGCGCACGACCTGGAGGTCGCGCAGCTCCTGGAGGGAGGGCGCGAGCAGGCGCTCGACCTCGGTCTGCACCGGGGTCGACCCGAGGAGGGCCCAGCCGCCGAGGGCGAGCGCGGCGGCGGGCACGAGCACCACCGGCCAGCGCGCCGCGAGCGCCAGCGTGCGGGTGGCGGGGCGTGGAGTCCTCTGCAGAGGGTGGGGGGTGGGGGGTGAAGGGGGAGGGGGAGCCGGACGGCGCCGGTCGGCCCAGGCGGCGGCGGGGAGGGCGATGAGCACCGCCGCGAGCCAGGCGGTGGCGATGCCGATGAGCACGACGACCGCGAACTCGGCGACGAGCGGCACCGCGACCAGCGGCCCGGCGTCGACCCCGGCGAGGACCGCGAGCGCCCCGAGGCCCCCGGCCATCGCGAGCGCGGCGACCAGGGTCGCGCGCCCGCTGCTCGCGAGCGTCGCCCGGAGCGCGCGGTCGAGCTCGAGGCCGCGATCGCGCTCCTCGGCGAAGCGGGAGACGAGCTGCACCGCGTAGTCGACACCGAGGCCGACGAGGACCGGGACGCCGGCGAGGACCGCGGGGGTGAGCGGCGTCCCGGTGAGCAGGGTGAGGCCGAAGGTGAGCAGCGCCGCCCCGACCGCCGCGGGGAGGGTCCAGAGCCGGCCGCGCACCCGCCGGGCGCCGATGAGCAGGAGGAGCATCACGAACAGCGCCACCGGGAAGAGCACCGCGAGCTGGTGGGTGATCGAGGTGGCGACCCCGTGGGCGAGCAGCGGCGCGCCCGCGATCGCGTCGGCGAGGTACGGGCAGTTCCCGCTCTGGGCGTGCTGGTCGGGACTGGCGCCGCACTCGGTGAGCTGGAGGCGGCCGATCGGCTGCAGCGCCTGGAGCTGCGCCGCGCTCGGCCTGGTGCTCGAGCAGTGCTGTCCGCCCCTGTCGAGATCCTGCTGGATGCAGCTGCGCACCGCGAGGACGGTCGCGGAGTCGGCCGCCGCGGCCTGGGTGAGGCGCACGGTGATCA
>DATKEY010000299.1:0-6524 GCA_035544475.1 Candidatus Dormiibacterota bacterium
CGACCCCCGTGGTCAGAAGGCGGAGGCCCTCCGGCGCAACGCCTCGATGTCGTGGACGGTCACGCGCCGGCGGTCGGTCGACACCCAGCCGCAGGCCCGCAGGCTCCCGAGCGCCTTGCTGACCGCCTCCCGCGACGCCGAGGTCCAGCCCGCCAGCTCCTGCTGGGTCAGCGGGAGGGTGATGCTCACCCCGCCGTCCGCCTCCCGGCCGTACTCCTCGGCGAGCTCGACGAGCCGCCGCGCCACCCGTCCCTCGGTGTCGTGGATGCCGAACTCGATCCGCTTGCGGTCGGAGTCGCGGAGCTTCTGCACCGTCGCGCTGAGCAGCAGGCGGGTGACCCGGGGGTGCTCGTCGAGGTAGCGGGTGAAGGCGGCGGCCTCGATGACGAGGGCCTCGACCGGCTCGAAGGCGGTCACCGTCGCCGAGCAGGGACGGCCGTCGACCACGGAGATCTCGCCGATGAGCTCCCCCGGCCCGCGGGCGGTGAGGACGACCTCCCGGCCGTCGGCGGCGAAGTGCGAGACCTTGACCCGGCCGCTCATGAGGATGACGACCCGCCGGGGGATCTCGCCCTCGCTGATCAGGGTCGATCCCTTGGCGAACCGTCGCGGGCGCGCCTGGGACTCGAGCGCGTCGAGCTCGGCCCGCGTGAGGGCGGCGAGGAACCCGGCCGGCGCCACCGCCCCGCTCGAGACGACACCACCCATTCCCGCACCTCGTCCCGCCGACCGACGGCGGCATCGCGAGTATACGGGCGCACCAGTTCGCACAGAGCACCTAGCGGACCGGGAAAAGTGCGCACCGCCCGTGTGCAGCGCGAAGCGGACGGCATGCAGGTCCCGCCGAACCATGGGCACATGGAGTGGATCCGCCGGGCGTGCCTCCCGGCCGCCGCCGCCTTCGTGCTCGTGCTCACCTGCAGCCCCGTGGCGGCGCGCACCTCCACCGGCACGTGGAGCCCCGCCGCCGGCCTCCACGACGCCCACGACCACGCCGCCGCCACCCTGCTCCGTGACGGCCGCGTGCTCGTCGCGGGCGGAGACGGCGACGGGATCGACCGCGCGTCGGCGGAGATCTACGACCCGGCGTCGAATCGCTGGTCGCGGACCGGCGCCCTGCGCACTCCCCGCTCCGACGCGAGCGCGACCGCCCTCGCCGACGGCCGCGTCCTCGTCGCCGGAGGCGGCGACGCCGGTGCCGTGCTGAGCTCGGCGGAGGTCTACGACCCCGCGACCGGCGCCTGGACGACGACCCGCCCGATGACGACCCGCCGGGAGGGCCAGACCGCGACCCGGCTGCCGAACGGCACGGTGCTGCTCGCCGGGGGCTTCGACGGGGAGCACTTCCTCGGGAGCGCCGAGGTCTTCGACCCCTCCACCGGCGCCTGGACGCCGACGTCCCCGATGACCGCGCCGCGTTTCGGCCACACCGCGACGCTGCTGAAGGACGGGAGGGTCCTGGTCGCCGGTGGCTACGCCCTCGACCAGGCTGCGACCCTCCCCCCGGTGTGGGACTCGCCGCGGATCCCCCCGTCGCAGCACGCCGACGGTCCCGCCGCCGAGCTCTACGATCCGCGGCTGGGTGCGTGGATGCCGACCCGGGCGATGGGGACGGCGCGGGCGGCGCACACCGCCAGCCTGCTCACCGACGGGCGGGTTCTCGTCGCCGGTGGCACCAACCCCGCGACCGGCACGCAGCTCGCGAGCTGTGAGCTCTTCGACCCGGCGGGCGGCGGCTGGAAGGACACGGGGAGCATGGACGGGGCTCGCGCCCTGCACACCGCCACCGTGCTCCCGGACGGCTCGGTCATCGTCGCCGGCGGCTACCGCCTCGGCGACGGCTCGCTCTCGTCCGCGGAGCTCTACGACGTCCCGGGAGGGGTGTGGGTCGCGGCGCCGGGGATGCCGCGACCGCTCTCCCCGGCGAGCGCCACCGCTCTCCTCGGGGGCGGGGTCCTCGTCGTCGGCGGCGACGAGAGCCGCGGTCACACCACCGGCGAGGCGGCGATCTTCCACTCCTGAGGGGCGGCGACCCTCAGTCGGCGCGGCCCGCAAGCGCCTCGGCGCGCGCGAGGTAGCCGTGGCCCTCGAGCCACTCCGCCGCGTCGCCGGCCGGGCCGCCGAAGGCGAACCGTCCCCGCTCGAGCACGTGCACCGTGTCGGCGATCTCGAGGAGCGCGCCGATGTACTGCTCGACGAGGAGCACGATCCTGCCCTCGTCGGCGAGCGCCCGGACGAGGCCGGTCAGCTCTCCGACCATCTGCGGGGAGAGGCTGAGCGAGAGCTCGTCGAAGAGCAGGCAGCGGGCACCGGTGACGAGGGCGCGTCCGATCGAGACCATCCGCTGCTCACCGCCCGAGAGGCGGTACGACGGGACGCCGAGCCGCTGCGCGAGCCGCGGGAAGAGCTCGAGCACGCGCTCGACGCGCGCCTCGACCTCGGCGGGGTCGAGCCCCCAGCCGCCGGCGCAGAGGTTGTCGCGGACCGAGAGCGAGGGCAGCACCCGGCGGCGCTCGGCGACCATCACCATCCCCGCCTGGCCACGGCGGTATCCGGGCCAGCGGGAGATGTCGCGTCCGTCGAGGTGCACCGACCCGGCGGACACCGGCACCAGACCGGCGATCCCGGCGAGCAGGCTCGTCTTCCCGACACCGTTGCCGCCGACCACTCCGACCACTCTGCCCGGCCGGCAGTCGAGGCTCACCCCGCGGAGCACCGGCATCGGCCCGTAGCGCAGCTGCAGGTCGCGCACCACCAGGCCGCCGCCCTCGCCGACGGGGCCGCCCTTGAAGTCGGAGGTGACCGAAACCCGCGGAGGCGGGGCGGCCGCGGGCGCGACCGCGGGTCGCGGCGCCCGGCGCGCGTCGAGCCTCCGGCCGAGGTAGACGCGGCGCACCTCCTCCTGGCGGATGGTCTCCGCGGTCGGCCCCTCGACGAGGAGCCGGCCGTTCTCGAGGACGAGCAGGTGCCGGCTCAGCGCGGTGAGCACCCGGGGGTTGTGCTCGATGACGAGCAGTCCCCAGCCGTCGCGCGCCTGGAGCTCGAGGAGCACCTCGGAGAGGCGCTCGCCCTGCTCGTCGGTGAGACCTCCCGAGGGTTCGTCGAGGACGAGCGCCTGCGGACGCGTCGCGAGCGCGCGGACGAGCTCGAGCTTGCGCCGCTGCCCGAACGAGAGCGCGGCGACCGGCGTCGCCCGCAGCCGGTCGAGCCCGAAGGCGGTGAGCAGCATGTCGAGGCGCTCGTCGCGGCGCGGGTCCATCCCCTGGACGGCGACGACGTTCTGCTCGGCGGTGAGAACGTCGGCGAGGCGGGGGAACTGGAAGCTCCGGCGGATCCCGGCACGGGCGCGCGCCATCGGTGACCACCCGGTGACGTCGTGGCCGCCGAGGAGGACGGTCCCCTCGTGGAGCGGGACGAATCCGGTGAGCGCGTTGATGAGCGTCGTCTTGCCCGCGCCGTTGGCGCCCACGATCCCGACGCGCTCGCCCGGTGCCACGCGGACGCTCACCGAGTCGACGGCGCGGATCCCGCCGAAGTCGACGGTGATGTCGCGTCCCTCGAGGACCATCGCGTCCGCCGGCCGGTGCGCCCTCGCGCCGGCGACGCCGGCGACCGCGATCCGGGACAGCGGCGGGCCGTCGGCCGCGGCCCGTCCCTCGAGCTCGATCTCCACGGTGCGCATCCGCAGCCGGCGGGCGCGTGCGGCGATCCGCTCGCGGTTCTGGCCGAGGACGAGCGCGGCGACGAGGATCGACCCGGAGATGAAGTTCGGGAAGAGGTGGAGCGGCTCGAGGAGGATCGGGATCGCGGTGAAGGCGGCGGCGACGAGCCAGATCGACGACAGCTCACGCATCCCGCTCGCGATCGGGATGGCGACGTAGATCACCGAGAAGATGAGCCCGAAGGAGAGCTCGGGCGGCGGCGCGCCGTTCACGAACGTGATGAGCAGCCCGCCGATGCCGATGAGCAGCCCGCTCATCGCGAACACGAGCAGCTTGATCGCCCAGTTGCGAAGCCCCATCGACGACGCGCCCTCGGGCACGTGGCCGACGAGCACGGCGCGAAACCCCAGCCGTGAGCCCAGCGTCGCCTTCACGCCGAACGCGAGGGCGAGGACGATGAGGCCGGTGATCAGGTACAGGGCGCGCTGGGTGTCGAACCAGCCGGAGAGCTCGGGCTGGGAGACGCTCCAGCCCGCAGCGCCGCCGGTGACTCCCGGGATCGAGAACACCACCTTCTCGATCCCCACCTGGACGACGAGAGAGGCGACGACGAAGTAGAGGCCGGTCACGACCAGCGAGCTCACACCGGTGAGGACCGAGAGCCCGACGGCGACGCCGATGCCGAGCAGGATGCCGGTGAGGTGGGCCCCCACACCACCGTTGGTGGCGGAGTGGGCGAAGAGATACGCGGAGAGCCCGGCGATGCCGGCCGCGTTCAGCGGCATCTCGCGCAGCGCGGCGATGGGGAGGAAGAGCCCGAGCCCGATGAGCCCGGAGACGATCGCCGTCGACCCCGCGTAGAGCAGGTACCCGGGGAGCAGGAGGAAACCGCCCACGGCGAGCAGGCCGACGAGGACCGCCGGGATCGCGCGCGGGGTGAGGACGCGGCTGCGGCTCACGTCTGGAGGTGCGCGAGGTGGCGGCGGCGGCGCCCGACGTAGAGCACACCGACGGCCATCACGACGACGGCGGTGAGATTCTCGAGCCCCGGCGCCAGATAGCCGGCGAGCATCGACCCGATCATCCCCTCGGCGATGCCGAGCACCAGGCCGCCCGCGAAGGCGAGGGCGAAGGACTCGAGCCCGCCGAGGACCGCGCCCGAGAGCCCCCACACCATCACGAACAGGAGCAGCGGCGTCGCCAGCGTGGTGCGGGTGCTCACGAGGATCCCGGCGAGGCCGGCCATGCTCCCGGCGAGCGCCCACACCCGGATCACGTAGGCGGTGAGCGGGATCCCGAGGGTCGCCGCGGTGTCGGGCTCGTCGTAGATGACCCGTACGAACAGGCCGAAGCGGGTGCGGCGCAGCGCGAGCGTCGTCACCAGCGCGACGACGATGCAGGTCACGAAGGACCCGATCTGGTCGGCGGTCACGTAGGTCAGCTGGAAGTCGAAGCCGCGCGAGCCGAAGACCGGTGCCCCGGCGGGGTTGTTGAGGGGGAGGATGAGGTCGGAGGCGGCGAGGAGCAGCAGGGTGATCGCGAGCGTGAGGATCATCACCAGCCCCTTCGCCCAGGTCGACAGCCGGAGCACGACGAGCCCGAGGGCCGCGCCGAGGACGGCGCCGAGGAGGAGTGCGGCGGGCACCGCGAGAGGCCGCGGGACCGCCCACACCGCCTCCATCCGCCAGTAGAGCGAGGCGCAGAGCGCTGCGACGCCGGCCTGCCCGAGGTTCACCACCCCGCTGATGCGATAGGAGGCGACCATCCCGAACGCCATCAGCCCGTAGATGGTCCCCAGGGTGACGCCGATGACGAGCGCCGACAGAAAGAGTGCCACGCTCCGCTGCTCCCTCCGCGACCCGCGCCCACCGGTCCGCCCGACCCTAGCACACGTCCGTCGGAGCCCCCGGCGACGTGCTCACGACACGGCTGCGCACCCTCGTCGGCGCGGGGGTCGTTCGCCGCGTCCAGTACTGCGAGCACCCGCCGCGCTACGAGTACCGGATGACTCGCGCCGGCGTCGAGCTCCTCCCCGTGCTCGTCGGCGCCATGGACTGGGGCGAGCGCTGGACCGACGCCACTCCGTGCGTGGAGTTCACCCATCGCTGCGGCGCCCACCTCGACCCCGCGGGGCGGCGGCGCCGCGATCCGCACTTTACGTGAGACGTACGATATGCCCCATGGGCGGTGTCGGCGACGTGTCCGGACGGCGCATCGTGGTGACCGGCGGTGGCGGCGGGCTCGGATCCGCGGTGGCCGCCGAGCTCTGCCGGCTCGGGGCCCGCGTGCTCGTCTGCGGACGGACGCGCGCGACCCTGGACGCGGTGGTCGAGACGGTGACGGCCGAGGCCGGCGACGGCCGCTGCGCCACCGCGGTGTGCGACGTGCGCGACCCCGCACAGGTCGAGGCGATGCTCGACACCGCGGAGGCGACCCTGGGCGGCGTCGACGGCCTCGTCAACAACGCGAGCGGCCTCTTCCCGGTGCGCGCCGAGCGGCTCACCTCGAACGGCTTTCGCTCCGTCGTCGACATCGTGCTCCAGGGCACCTGGCACTGCACCAGCGCGCTCGGGCGGCGGTGGATCGACCGCGGCGAGACCGGGGCCGTCGTCAACGTGCTCACCCCGTACGCGTGGACGGGAGCACCGGGGATCGTCCACACCGCCTCGGCGAAGGGAGGCGTGCTCACGATGACGCGGACGCTCGGCGCGGAGTGGGGTCGCTTCGGCATCCGGGTCAACGCGGTCGCGCCGGGCTGGATGCGGGTCGGCGGCACCCTCGACCTCGTCACCGACGCCGAGCGCGAGCGCCGGCTCCTCGGGACCATCCCCCTCGGCCGCTGGCTGCGCGCCGAGGAGGCGG
>DATKEY010000300.1:0-2215 GCA_035544475.1 Candidatus Dormiibacterota bacterium
ACACTGCGCCGGCTCGGGTGCGACGCGACGATCAAGACCATGATCGAGCGGGGCGGCGTGACGATCGCCGAGGGGCGCGAGACCCCGACGGTCCCGCCCCGGATGAAGCGCGCGGCGCGCAGCCGCGACGGCATCTGCGGCTACCCCGGCTGCGCGGTTCCGGCGACCGAGTGCGAGGCCCACCACCTCCACCACTGGTACGACGGCGGGCCCACCGTGCTCTGGAACATCCTCTCGGTCTGCGAATCGCACCATGACGCCCACCACCGCGGCGAGTTCCACATCCGCCGCACCCCCGCCGGCGACCTCGAGTTCCAGAAGGCGAACGGCGAGGTGTTCGGCACCCTCACCGGAGGTCACTGGAAGCGACCGAAGGACCGAGCGGGGCCGTGATGCACGCCGCGGCCGCCGCCCGCACCCACGACCAGATGGCGGCCGCAGATCACGCGACGCGAACCAGCCCGACCGCCGCGCGCCCCAATCCCCTCACCCCCTCGCTGAGCCGGAGGACCACAACGCGCAGCGACCCACACAGAGCCCCCGTGCACGCCCCGCAGAACAACCGAGGTGCGTCAGTGCGCGTCGGTCACCGCCGCCGTGGAGTCCCGCCGCCCACGCCGGGGGACCCGCAGCGGCAGTCTCCCCAATGCTCCGCGCCCGCGGGCTCGACGCAGCATCTCGCCGGCCACCGCCCCCATCAGCAGCAGCGCCCCCACGGCGAGGTCCACGTCGGCGACGTCGTACCTGGCCAGTGGGTGATACCGGGTCATCAGCTCGGGGACCGCACCGACGACCACTCCGGCCAGCAGTCCCGCCGCCACCCGGCTCCTCCCGAAGAGGAGCACCGAGCCCACGAGCACCAACGACCGCAACGGCGAGAACTGCTCCGGGGTCACCCGCCCGATGTCCAACGCGATGCAGCAGCCCCCGACGCCGCCGAGCAGCGCGGCGATCAGGTACGCGGCGAAGCGCGCGGACGTGATGTCGACACCCCGCACCTCGGCGCGCTCGACGCCCGAGCGCGACGCCTGCAGCACGGCGACGAGCCGCGACTCGCGGAGCACGAGCACGGTGAGCACAGCGAGCACGAGCACCAGCAGCAGCGCGTAGTAGAGCACGACGTCGGCGTCGACCTCGTAGCCGTGCGTCTGCAGCGGATGGGAGAGAGCAGGGGAGAGGTGGCGGACACCGCCGATCGCGTGGCTGCGGAACACGGCGTCCGAGAGCACGGCGGCGACCCCGATGCCGACGATCGCGACCACCGCGCCGCTGCGTTGCACCGCGCAGATCGCCCCGACGATCGCGCCCAGGATGAGCGCCAGCGCGAGCGCGTAGGTGACGGCGATGACCGCGGGCTGGCCCTGGTCGCCGGCGAACCAGGCGGTCGCGTACGCGGCGAGGCCCGTGATCGCCAGCGGCGCGAGGAAGAGCTCGCCCGCCCACCCGGTGAGCACCACCACGCCGAGGGCGGCGATCCCGAAGGCGATGCTCAGCGCCCCTGGCTCGATCCAGCTCTGGGGGGCGCTGATGGGCAGGAGGACGGCTCCGAGCAGCCCGACGAGAGCAACCGTCAGAGTGAGCAACCGCCGCGTGCCGACCGCGGCGATGATCATCACCAGCCCGGCCACGAAGGTGAGGACCAGCGTGCTCCGGGTGTTCACCCGCCCATGCTAAAGGCCGGGCGCGGCCCTCAGCGAAGCGCCCGACGCTCAGTGGGTCTGGTTGCGCGGCCCGCTGGTGTTGCCCGTCGACGTGCTCACGATCTCCGCCGCCGCCTGCGACTTCCCGTCGGCGACGTCACCGACGACCCCGCGGTTGGGGGCGCCGCGGAAGAGGCTCACGGTGCCGACGTAGGGGACGTTGAGGGGGAAGCCTCCCATGAACTGGTCGGAGGTCATCAGTCTCTGATCGTTCACCTTCGCGACGTAGACGTGGCCCGGCTCGTTCGTGGAGGCGTCGGAGTGGAGGAGGACGAGGGTCAGCCGGTCCCCGCCGAGGCTGGCCTGGGCGCCGTCCGAGGAGGCACGCCCGGTCTGACCGGTGCGGGTGCGGGTGGCGTCACTGCGAGCCTGGAGCAGGGTGAGCGTGCCGACCTGGCCGTCGCCGACGGTGAGCTGGCCGGCGTTCGCGTAGGAGTGACCCTCCGACGAGGTGCCGTCGTGCCTGTTGTCGGCCGCCCAGGTGCCGATGGCGAGCATGAGCAGGGGGTTCGGCG
>DATKEY010000301.1:0-9641 GCA_035544475.1 Candidatus Dormiibacterota bacterium
GATGCCAACCTGCGCTCCGGCATCCTCATCGAGGGTGGCGACGGCACGGTCATCAAGAGCTCCGTCGTGCGCAGCGACGTCACCGCCATCGCGGTGCGCGCCGGTGCCACCAACACGCTGCTGTCCGGCAACGACGTGCAGTCGGGCGGTCGCGTGGCGCTGTCGATCGGACCCGCCGTCACCGGCACGACGGTGAGCGGGAACACCCTTCTCCAGGCGCGCATCGGAATCCTCGTGCGCAACTCGCCAGGCGTTCGCCTCATCGGCAACCACATCGGCGGGATGAGCGTCTTCGGGATCTCCGTCCGTGGCTCCTCGCCCGGGGTCGTGGGCAACGACAACGTCATCGCCGGGCGCGGGTTCCAGCCGATCGACGTCCGGGCCGGAGCCCCGGCTCCGGTACTCCGCACCACCGACGTCAAGGGCTGGCTGCACCGGTCGCAGCTCACCGCGCTCGGCTACCTCCGCTATCACCCGCTGCTCGCCAGCTGGCTGATCATCCTCACGCTCGTCACCCTCTGCATCGTCGCCACCCGGCTTCGCCGGCGGCCCGCGATGCCGTACGAGCACACCACGGCATGGGATGCGCACGAGGAGACGATGCGCACTCTCGTGTCCGGCCTCGCCATTCCGTCGCGGGCCGCGGAGCCGGCGGGGCAACCCGCCGGCAACGCGGCCTTCGCGAATGGCGGCTCGCTTCGCACCCAGCTCGCCCACGAACTGGCCGGTCTCGTGCGGGACCTCGGGAATCCGGAGGCCTGACCATGTTGCAGATCACCAGAACAGCGCGCGCCGGGCGCCGCGGCGTGGGGACCCTCGTGGTCCTCACGCTCGGTCTCCTGGTCACGGGCTGCGCGTCGGGCAATGGCGACGCGTCGGCGCCGTACTTCGCGGCGAGCCCGCCGGTCGCACCCGCCGACGTCGTCGCGATGGGGCTTCCGGCGACCGGGACACAGGCGACGGAGCTGATCAAGGGCGGGATCTCGCGTCCAGATCCGAAGCTGACCCCGGGAGTGGTCGCCATCAGCGACGTCACCCAGGTGTGCAAGCTTCCCCGGCACACGCACCGGAAGATTCCCGTCGACGTGCAGAGAGCGGTGTTCCAGGAGTACGGGTATGCGTATCCCGGGGCCACCAACACGTACATCCTCGACTGGCTCGTCCCGCTCGAGCTCGGGGGAGCACCGGTCAAGGCCAACCTCTGGCCGGCGATGGCCAAGAAGGGCGTCGGCTTCCACCAGAAGGCACACCTGAACGCCCGCCTGCGTCACCTCGTCTGCTCCGGCGTGGTGTCGCTGACCGACATCCAGTCGAAGCTCGTGTCGGACTGGTACACGCTGTGGTTCCGGTACGCGACCACTCCGACCGCGGACGCGTCGCAGTTCCTGCCCGACCCCAGCAGCCCGTGAGATCTGCGCAATGATGTCGTCTGTGCGCCGTCCACCGCGCCAGGTCATCCTCACCGTCGGGCTCGTCGCCGTGGCGTTCGTGGGCGGCATCGCCGTCCGCAACGCCACCACGTCGACGAGGATGCCCGCACCCCAGCACGACCGGGCGCCGGCGGCCGGCTCCGGATCCGCGACCGGGACGTCGGGCCAGGCGGCCTCGTCGTCCGACCTCGCGACCTTTTTCGGCCCGGACTTCTCGGGCAGGACCTTCTGCCCGTTCAAGCATCAGAACGTGAGCATCGGCGGCAGCACGCTCACGGTCGACTACCCGGCGGGCTCGTCGGCGCCGAGCGCCGGCGCGCCCTATGGGGGAGCACAGCTCTGCCGTGGCTTCGCCGGTGGAGGGGCCACGGATGCGACGCTCTCGTACGACATCCGGTTCCCGGTGGGCTTCCAGTTCGTCCAGGGCGGGAAGCTGCCCGGCATGTACGGTGGCGTCGAACCCTTCAGCGGCGGCGGTCACAACGCCAACGGCTGGTCGATGCGGTTGATGTGGCGTACCAACGGTGCCGCGGAGGTGTACGGATACATCACCTCGAGCAGCGGGTACGGCGACTCCTGGGGGCGTGGCAACTTCACCTTCCAGGCCGACGGCCAGTGGCACCACCTCGTCGAGCGCATCCACCTCAACAACCCCGGCCTCGCCGACGGGTGGGTGAGCCTGTCGTACGACGGGACGACCGACATCACCAAGAGCGGGCTCGCGATCACCGACACGAACACGCCCATCGGCGGGCTGTTCTTCAGCACCTTCTACGGCGGCCACGACCGGTCGTGGGCGCCGTCGGCCCTCATGCACATCGACTTCGCCAACTTCCACGCCTCGACCACCGGCGGCATCGGGACCGGGATCGTCCCCCTCCCGGGCGTGGCCCAGCCGCTGGCCGCCACCAGCCATCACAGGCACCACCACGGGTGAGCAGACGTGAGGGTGTGGACCTCGCGGGTCCACACCCTCCACCGGCGCCCCGACGCCTCCCCGGATTCGCGCAGCGTGAAGCGAGCTTTGCGATTGAGGGGTTTACTTCCTGATACCGTCGGTGTAGGCTCTGAGCCACGAGAGGTGGGGCGGGAACGGCTCTCCGGGCGCACCCTCCCAACCGTTCTCGCCGCCTCCGATCGCGGAGGGAGTGGCGTGTTGAGCATCCCCATGCAATCCCCCCCGGCCACCACGACCGGTGACCGCCTCTGTCCCGAATGCGGCGCGTCGTGGGAGGTCGAGGTCACCCAGGCCGCGGCCTGGCTCGGCGCCGGCTCCCGCCTCGAGGGCTACTGCGGCTGTGGCTCCTTCCTCGTCTGGGAGCACCTCCGCGGCGGCGGCTGGGCGCTCGCCAGCTGGGTTCCGCCGGCGGCGTCCGATCAGTAGGAGTGCCGCAGGGTCACGCTGATCCGTGGCCCGGCGGAGGCGACCTTCGGGATCGTGTGCTGCCAGCCCCGCTGGCTCGTCCCGCCCATCACGACGAGGTCACCGTGCTGCGGATCGAGAGCGAGCCGCGCGGCACCGCCCTCCTTGGGACGCAGCAGGAAACGGCGCGGATGGCCGAGTGAGACGATGGCGACGAGCGGTTCGGCGATCGTCCGCGCGACCCGGTCGCCGTGCCAGGCGACGCTGTCGCGGCCGTCGCGGTAGAGGTTGGCGCTCACGGAGTCGAAGCGACGCTCGTAGTGCGCAGCGAGCGCCGCGCGGATGTCCTCGAGCGCCGGAGGGAGCTCGACCTCGCCGGGGACGTACGGCCAGCGCGCCACCAGCCTCGGGGTCGCGACGACCTTCCCGTACAGCTCCTGCTCGGTCTCCTCCCACGGCGCGGACTCGAGCAGCCACCCGAAGAGGTCGTCGGCGTGTCGTAGAAAGCCCGGGACGTGGTCGACCCAGGCGGTGCCGTCGAGCCGGTGTCGCACCAGTCCGGTCAGGTCGTGGTCCGCGGTGGGCGTGCCGGGCTCGTCGAAGAGCGAGGCCTGCCACGCGAGCCGGGGGGATTGGGGCATGACCCGAGCAGCGTACCCCGGGACCGGTTGTGCCATGCACCGATGCAAGGTTCCGGCCGCGCCGCGCGTATGCCCGGACAGGAGGAGGGGATCCGGGGCATGAGCGACGACATCTTTCGGTGGACCGTGCGCACCGCCCGGCGGTGGCCCGCGACGGCGCTCACCGTCGGTGTCGCGGCGGCGAGCGGCGCCTTCATCTACGCGGTCAACCAGGGTGGCCCGACGCCACCGCGCAGCGGCGCGGTCACGGCGGCGACCCAGACCTCCCCCGATCCCTGCTACGAGTGCGGACAGTACGCGGGGAACGCCCCGGATCCGGCGCCGCGAGCGAGCCTGCACCCGGGCTGCACCTTCCTCATCACCACCGCGCCCGCCGCCGGATCGGTGTACCTCTCGACCTGGGGCGGCCCGCCGTGCACCCAGCTCGTGCAGCTGCTCCAGAAGGCGGAGAACCGGCAGCTCCAGGGTGCCCCCGTCTCCGTCCTCGTCTCCCCGTCCTCCGTCGATCCGACGACGGTCGGGCCGCCGTCCTGCACCCAGGCCTTCGGCAGGGTGATGACATGGCGTGTCTACCCGACCTCGCCCGACGGCGGCTTCTTCGCCCAGACGTTCTGCACCGGGCTGAAGTACGCGGCCGGGCAGGGGCAGAAGACCGCCTGAGCATCGACTCACCGCGGAGCGGCCGACGGACCGGGGGTACACTCCGAGCCGCCATGCGCGACTCCGACCAGTGGAAAACCCTCGCCGTCGACAGCACCCGCGGATGGTTCGACCTGCGCACCGAGGACCTCGGCGACGTCCCGGTGCGGATCTTCATGACCCGCCGCCTCCTCGAGGACCTCGAGGACGGCGTCTACCGGCAGATCGTCAACGCCACCCGCTTCCCCGGGGTGCGGATGGTCTGCATCACCCCGGACGCGCATTTCGGGTACGGGGTCCCGGTGGGGAGCGTGATCATCACCGACGGTCCGGTCGCGATGGGGCCGGTCGGATACGACATCGGCTGCGGCATGGTCTCGGCGAGCAGCGACGTCCCGGCGAGCGCGGCGACGCCGGACGCCTGCATGCGCTTCAACAGCGAGGTCATCGCGCGCATCGGCATGGGTGCGGGCGAGGCAGGCCGCACCGAGCGTCTGAGCCGCATCGATCGCGACGAGTTCCAGCGGATCATCCGCGGCGGCGCCGAGTACTACGCCGAGCGCTACGGCGAGCGCGTCGACCGGCAGCGCGCCGAGCGCGACGTCCTCCCCGTCGACGACGGCTGGGACGTCCCCTGGCACGGGGAGGGCAAGCCCGAGCGCGGCGTGACCCAGCTCGGCAGCCTCGGCGGCGGCAACCACTTCGTCGAGCTCCAGCGCAACCAGGAGGGGCGGATCTTCCTCCAGGTCCACACCGGCAGCCGCGGCTTCGGGCACGGGATGGCGACCAACTACTTCCACATGGCACGCGACGAGCGTCCCGGCGAGATCACCCACCTCGACCTCGGCTACTTCACCCCGGACAGCATCCACTACCGCTCCTACCTTAACGCCGTCGCGGCGGGCGCCAACTACGCGATCGTCAACCGCCTCGCGATCTTCGAGGAGATCGCCGCCGCCTTCCGCACCGTCTTCAAGGCGGACCTCGAGCTCGTCTACGAGATCTCCCACAACCTCGTGCAGCGCGAGTGGCACCCCGAGCTCGGCGACGTCTGGGTGCACCGCAAGGGCGCGACCCGCGCGCTGCCGGCCGGACATCCGCAGCTCGCCGGGACGGTGTGGGAGAGCACCGGCCACCCCGTCCTCATCCCCGGGTCGAACAAGGACTGGTCGTACATCCTCCGCCCCCTCCCCGGCTCGGTCGAGAGCGGGTTCAGCGTCAACCACGGCGCCGGCCGGAGGATGGCGCGGGCGGCGGCGATGCGCTCGCTCTCGCAGGAGAAGGTCGACCGCGAGTACCGCTCCGCGGGCATCCTCGTGAACACCGACGGCCGCGTGCCGCTCGACGAGTCGGCGCACGTGTACAAGTCGAGCCGCGAGGTCGTGCAGGCGGTGACCCACGCAGGGCTCGCCGAGGTCGAGCACGAGCTCTGGCCGATCGCCTCGGTGAAGGCGATGGACGCCCGGGGTCCGCGGCGCACCCGGGGCGTGCGCGACCTCTCGACGAGCCAGCGCCACGGGCGTTCACGATCGAGGTGAGCCGCTTCACGGACCTCGCCGGCTGCCGGCTGCCGCTGCAGCAGGCCCCCATGGGCGGGGTCGCGTCCGGACCCGATCTCGCCGCCGCGGTCAGTGCGGCCGGCGGTCTCGGGATGGTGGCCGCGACCCAGGGCTCCGCGAGTGCGCTCGACGCGGTGCTCGACGCCGTCGCCGCGCGCACCGACGCGCCGTTCGGGGTGAACTTCCTCATGCCGTTCGTCAACCGCGAGCTCGTCGCCATCGCCGCTGCGCGCGTCCGCGTCGTCGACTTCTTCTACGGCGACCCCGACCCCGCGCTCGTCGCGCTCGTGCATGCCGGCGGCGCGCTCGCCGGATGGCAGGTCGGGTCCGCCGCGGAGGCGCGCGCCGCGGTCGACGCGGGATGCGACCTCGTCGTCGCCCAGGGGGTGGAGGCCGGCGGACACGTGCGGGGCCGTCTCGGTCTGATGCCGCTGCTCGGCGAGGTGCTCGCCGCCGTCGACGTCCCGGTCGTCGCCGCGGGCGGCATCGCCACACGCGAGTCCGTCGAGGGTGCGCTCGCCGCCGGCGCCGGCGCGGTGCGGGTCGGCACCCGCTTCATCGCCGCCGAGGAGGCCGACGCACATCCCGACTACGTCGCCGCCATCCTCGCCGCGGCCGGGGACGACACCGTGCTCACCGAGGCGTTCTCGACCGGCTGGCCGGACGCGCCACACCGGGTGCTGCGGTCCTGCGTCGACGCGGCGACCGCGCTCGAGGCCGGCATCGCCGGCGAGACGGTGCACGGCGGCGTCCCGTTCCCAGTGCCGCGCTGGGCCCCGCCGCCTCCCGGCCGCTCGACGACCGGGCACATCGCGGCGATGGCGCTCTACGCGGGTCAGGGGGTCGGCGCGGTGCGGACGGTCGCCCCCGCGGCGGCGATCGTCGCCGAGCTCGCCGGGGGCGCGGTCAGCGCGCGGTGACCGTCACCGTGACCCGGTACGCCTGAGCGGGGCAGACTCCCGCCGAGGCGACCGAGGTGCAGACCGCGAGCCGGTCGAGCTCGAGGACCGCGGTGCCCGGGCGCGTCCCCAGGTAGACGGCGTGGAGGGCGAGCGGCTCGGCGTCGATGCTGAGCGGTCGCAGCACCGCAGGGTCGGAGTCCGACGGCGGGTCCCACGGCGCCAGCGCGGTGCCGGCGAGGTCGACGACGAGCTCGGCGCCGGCGGGGACGGTGACCGCGTCGACGGGCGAGGTGATCCGGACGGCCGGGGCCGTGGACGCCGCCGGCCCCGGCGGCTGCGCCGTCACCGGCGCGGCCACGGGCGTGCTCGCGGCGAGCGCGTTGACCGGGGTGACGGTGATCGCCGGGGTCGGGGATGGCGTTCCGCCGGTCAGCGGCGCGGCGGGCCCGTCGACGCGGCTCGCCGGCGGTGTTCCCGTCCGGTCGGGGACGCGCACCAGTGCGCCGAGGACGGCGCCCGCGACGGACAGGCCGAGCACGATCACTCCGAGGAGGGCGAGGAACGGGCCAACCTGGCGCCGGTTCGTGGTCACGGGCCGAATGGTGCCCCGGGGCCGATGAGGGATCTGCGAACGGCTGTGAAGATCAGCAAACGGTGAACCCCCTCGGAGGCGGCGGCCCGGTGCCGCCGCCTCCTTTTCCCTGGGAGTTTCGCTATCGGGGGGCGGGGGTGGCGGCGCCGTTCGGCGTCCTGGCGGCCGATCCGCTGAGCTGCGCGCTCAGCCGCTCGTCGACCGCAGCGGCCTCGTTCACCTCGGCGGTCCGCCGCATCAGCACGGTCACGATGACCGCGGTCCAGATCGGCAGGAGCGCCATGGGGAAGAAGAACACCGACAGCAGCAGGCCGACGGCGACGACCTCGCCGAGGGTCAGCAGCTTCCTGCCGAAGACCCCCGCGGAATACGCCTGGATGCTCACCGCCGCGATGCTCAGCGCGGCGGCGGACATCCCGGCGACCATGATGATCGGCAATCCGAGGGCCTGGGCGAGCCGCAGGGTGTCGACCCCGGGCTCCGGCATGCTGCCGAAGATGATCGACCCGGTGACCACCGCCTGCGCGACGCCGCCGACGACGATCGCCGCCGCGGCGACGCCTGCGGCGACCAGGGGTACGGGGCTCGGCGCCTCCGGACGGCGCGCCACAGCGACACGCTGCCAGACGGTGGCGAGGAACGCGAGCAGGCACAGACCCGACGCGACGATCATGAAGCCGGAGATGGTGATGAGGGCCTGATGGCCCCTGTCTGCGAAATAGGAGGTCCAGGTCGCGTTCGAATCATCGGGATTCGGGGAGGTGTTCATGAGGAAGCCGGCGACGAAGAGTGCGATGAACCCGACCCCGGTCAGGGGCTCCCACCGCCTCAAGGCCGCGGCCCGCGACAACCGGTCCCTGTCAGCCTGTTCCATGCCGGACACCTCATCTGACGCCGAGTCGATCACGTCGGATCCGAGCATCGAATGGGGCGATGGGGCTGGCAACGAAGAGTCATGAACAGATGCGTGGGACCGGTGAAGAACGGCGTACTCGTGGCCTTCACCCGGCCTCGGGGCGATACGGTGGAAGCGTCCAGCGAGGGTCGCCACGCTCGGAGCGCTGAGTGGCGGGGCAGCCGCGACCGAGTTCATCCTGGTCTTCTCGGTAGGCGTGCTCGTGATCCCCGCCGCCG
Organism: Candidatus Dormiibacterota bacterium; assembly: GCA_035544475.1. Taxonomy (GTDB): domain Bacteria; phylum Chloroflexota; class Dormibacteria; order Aeolococcales; family Aeolococcaceae; genus CF-96. The sequence goes on from DATKEY010000301.1 coordinate 8,261, forward strand.
TTCCGCTCCTCGTCGTCACCGTTCAGGCGGCGCGGGAGCCAGAGCAGGAGTCCGTGGCCCTGCTCTGTGGCGGTCTCGCCTTCGTGACCCTCCTCGTCGGCCTGTCGACCCTGTATCACCACCAGGTGCGGGATGATGCCGGGTCTCATGGCTGCGAGTAGGCGGGCGCGGACGCGGCCCCATGCGGTTCCGGGGTCCTCACGGCCGCAGGTGCCGGTGCCGGCGCGTCGAGCGTCGCGCCCTTCGTCTCCCTGAGCGCGACGACGCAGACCACGCTCAGCAGGCCGAGCGCCGACATGTACATGCCGACCCCCATGCCGCCGAACCGTGCGGCGAGCGGAGGGGCGACGATGAGGGGAAGCGCACCGCCGAGGATGCCGGCGAGGTTGTAGCCCATGCCGGCCCCACTGCAGCGATACCGAGTCGCGAAGATCTCCGGCAGGTAGGCGGCGACCGGCCCGTACGCGAGAGCGGAGATCACCGACGTTCCGGTCAGGCCGAGGCCGAAGAGGAAGGCGCTGCCCGGATGCATCAGGGGGAACAGGACCAGCCCCCAGACGACGGCGACGAGGTTGCCGGCGAGGATGACCCGGCGACGCCCGAAGCGGTCCGACGAGAGCGCCGACAGCGCGACCACCGCGGCGCCGACGACCGACGCGGCGATGCCGCAGGCGAGGATCGTCGGCCGGGACAGCCCGAGCACCCCGGTGTGGGAGGCGGGCGGCGGTGTGGGTCCTGCGTAGCTGGTGAGGTAGACGCTGCCGATGTAGAAGAACCCGAAGAGCATGCTGAGCATGCCGCCGACGAGCAGGACCTGGCGCCACTGGTGGCGCAGCGCCTCGGCGAACGGCACCCTCGCCCGCTCATGGCGTGCCTGCGCCTCGCGGAACACCGGCGTCTCGGCGATCTGCAACCGGACGTAGAGCCCCACGACGACGAGCACGATGCTGACCAGGAAAGGCAGCCGCCAGCCCCAGCTCACGAAGTGCTCCGAGCTGATCGTCAGCGCGGCGACCAGGAAGGTCGCGCTCGACAGGCCGAAGGCGCAGCTCGGGCCGAGCTGGGGGAACATCCCGTACAGACCGCGCCTACCTTTGGGAGCGTACTCCGCGGTGAGCAGCGCAGCACCCGCCCACTCCCCACCGACCGCGAGCCCCTGTATCGCGCGTAGCACCACCAGGGCGATCGGCGCGGCGACGCCGATGCTCTTCGCATCGGGGAGCAGCCCCACTGCGACCGTCGACAACCCCATCATCAGCAGCGTGGCGACGAGCGTCCGCTTGCGACCGACGCGGTCGCCGAGGTGCCCGAACAGGATGGAGCCGAGCGGCCGGAACAGGAACGCCACGCCGAAGGTCGCGAAGGAGGCGACGGTGCCCGC
>DATKEY010000302.1:0-9589 GCA_035544475.1 Candidatus Dormiibacterota bacterium
GAGAACGGTTCCTGTTCGCAACTCACTGCCCGAGCGTTAAAGGTATAGAGTGTCCGACCTGCTCAGAATTCCTCGATGAGAGGAGACTCCCATGGCCGATCTGATCCCCGGGCATGGCCGCGCCCTGGCCACGCGGCTCGCCCACTACGCCGTCATCGGCGTCGCCGGCGACCTGCTGGTCCGCGGGGCGCGCCGGCTGGGACCCAGCCTCGCCCCGGCGCTGCACGACGTCGCGGTGGGTGCCCTCGCCCAGGGAATCCGGCTCGGCCGGAGCGTCGAGCGGGCGAGCGAGGGGGCCCGGCTGACCGGCGGCGACCTCCTCGCCGAGGCGAGGGCGAAGCTCGGCGAGCAGGCACGGCCGCCCGCCGAGGCGGGCGCCGCCGCCGCCGCGGGCGGGCACGACGGCCACGAGCACTGAGCTCGGGCGAGGGATGGGAGGCGGGGCCGACGCCGTCTGCGTCCACGCCGCCGCGGGGCGTGCCCGGCTCGTGGCGCCGGCCGTTCGCGACGATCCGCTGCGCGCGGCCCACGTCGAGCACGAGCTGATGTGCCTGCCCGCGGTGCGGGCGGTGCGCACCCATCCCTGCACGGGCAACGTCGTGGTCTGGTTCGACCCCGCGGGCACCGACGTGGACGCGCTGCTCGGCGCGCTTGCGCCGGCGCTGCGCGAGACCCCGGCGGCCCCGCTCGCCCCGGCCGCCCCGCCCGGCGCCGCCGGCGGCGTCACCAGGCTGGTGGTCGGGGGCGTCGCCCTCGCCGTGCTCGCGGTGCGCCGCCTCGTGCTCCGCCGGCCGCCGCTGCTCTCCGGACGCTCCTCGACGATCGCCTCGCTGGTCACGCTCTTCACCGGGTACCCGTTCCTCCGCGGCGCCGCGCGAAGCCTCACCCGCCGCTCGTCCGCGGGGACCGATGCGCTCGTCACCGCCGCCACCGTCGCCAGCCTGCTGCTCCGTGAGAACGTGGTCGCGCTGACCGTCCTCTGGCTGCTGAACATCGGCGAGTTCCTCCAGGAGCTCACCCTGCGGCGCACCCGGCGTGCCATCCAGGACCTGCTCAGCCTCGGCGACGACACCTGCTGGGTGGTGGTGGGGGAGGGCAGCGGTGTGGAGGTGCAGACCCCGCTCGCCGAGGTCACCGCCGGCGATGTCGTCGCGGTGTACGCCCCCTGCACCCTCCCGGTCGACGGCGAGGTCGTGAGCGGCGAGGCCGTCGTGGCCGAGGCCGCGGTCACCGGCGAGTCGATGCCCGTGTACAAGAGCCACGGAAGCGAGGTGTTCGCCGGCACGACCCTGGAGTCGGGATCGCTGCGCGTCCGGGCGACCCGCACCGGGCGCGACACCGCGGTGGGGAGGATCATCGAACGGGTCGAGGTCGCCCAGGCCGACCGCGCTCCCATCCAGACGGTCGCGACCACCTTCTCGCGGCGGTTCGTCCCCACCTCGTTCGCGCTCGCCGCGGTCACCTGGCTGGTGACCCGCGACGCGTCGCGAGCGATGACGATGCTGCTCATCGCCTGTCCCTGCGCCGCCGGGCTCTCGACGCCGACCGCGATCAGCGCCGCCATCGGCAACGGCGCGCGTCGCGGCATCCTCATCAAGGGCGGCACCCACCTGGAGAGCGCCGGGCGGGTGACGGCGGTGGTGCTCGACAAGACGGGGACGCTCACCGTCGGCCGTCCGCTCGTGACCAGCGTCGTCGTCACCGGCCCGGACGGCTGGACCCCCGAGCAGGTGCTCGCCCTCGCCGCCTCGAGCGAGATCCACGTGCGCCATCCGCTCGCCGAGGCGGTGGTGCGCCACACCGCCGAGCGGCGCATCGAGATCCCGGTCCACGAGGAGTGCGAGGTGCTGATCGGGCAGGGCGTCCGCGCCGACCTGCACGGCAATCGCCTGCTCGTCGGCAGCCCGGCGTTCCTCGCCTCCGAGGGGGTCGGGCTCGGAGGGGAGGCGGCGGAGCGGCTGGAGCGGATGCGCGCCGGCGGCGAGATCGTCGTCTGCCTCGCCTCCAACGGCGCCCTCGTGGGCCTGATCGGTGTCACCGACACGGTGCGGCCGGAGTCGGCGCGGGTGCTCGCCGAGCTCCGCGCGCTGGGGGCCCGGCGCATCGTCATGCTCACCGGTGACGCTCCGGGCACGGCGGCGGCGGTCGCGAGAGCCCTCGCGATCGAGGAGTGGCATGCCCAGGTGCTTCCCGAGGACAAGCTCGCCGTCGTGCGCGGGCTTCAGGACGAGGGCCACGTCGTCGCCATGGTCGGCGATGGGACCAACGACGCCCCCGCGCTCGCCCTCGCCGACGTCGGCATCGCGATGGGGCTGGGTGGCACCGAGGTCGCGGTCGAGACCGCCGACGTCGCCCTCGCCGCCAGCCGGCTCGACGAGGTCGCCTCGGTGTTGCACCTCGGACGCCACACGCTGCGGGTCATCGGGCAGAACTACGGCCTCGCCATCGGGGTGAACGCGATCGGCCTCGTCGCCGGTGCGCTCGGCGGCATCAACCCGGTGATCGCCGCGGTGCTCCACAACGCGAGCAGCGTCGCCGTCGTCATGAACTCCTCCCGGCTCACCCGCTGGGAGGACGGCGCGGATGGTCGCGCCGGGCGCCTCAGCCGGTCTGGACGGCCACCGTCACCGTCGTCATGACGTCGCCCGCCTGGGTGGCGTGGGCCACCTCGAGCCCGCGCGCCACCGACCCGAAGAGGTTGTAGCTCTTCGGCAGACGGGTGTCGTCGGCGATGCAGATGAAGAACTGCGAGCCGTTGGTGTTCGGACCCGCGTTCGCCATCGCGACACAGCCGTCGGTGTAGTCGCCCTTCACCGGCTCGTCCTTGAAGCTGTACCCGGGCCCTCCGCTGCCGTCACCGGCCGGATCGCCGCCCTGGACGACGAACCCGGGCACGACCCGGTGGAACTTCAGGCCGTCGTAGAAGTGGTTGCGGGCGAGCGCGACGAAGTTGTTGACGCTGATGGGGGCGAGCTTCGGGTCGAGGCAGAGGACGATCACTCCGCGCCCGGTGGTGATCGTCGCCTCGTAGAGCTTGGTGGCGTCGATCTGCGTCGCCGGCGCCGCCGGGTACACGTGGACGTTCGACGGCGGGCTGAGCGGCGCGAGCGGAGCGCCGAAGGTGTGGCCGGTGCAGCTCGTGTGGCTGACGGTCGGGGTGAGCGATGCCGCCGGCGCCGACGCGGGCGGGGCGGTCGCCGGGGCCTGGGCCGCAGCGCTGGTGTCGGTCGTGATGGCGGAGCCGGAATTCGTCGACGAGGGCGATCCGCAGGCCGAGAGGCCTGCCGCGGCGGCCGCGGCGAGAAGGATGAAGGAGCGCATCGGCGCAGGGTACGCGCCGGGGCGCGACCCCTGCCGGGCGCCGGCGGTGCCGACCGCCGGCGCCCGGGGAGACATCCCCCCTCAGCAGCTCCACCACCAGTCGCGGTCGCGGTTGCGGTCGCAACCGCCGCCGTGCTCGCCGTCGCCGTGACGGTCCCCGTCCCCGTGCCGGTCGCCACCACCCTCGTGGCGGTCGCCACCACCCTCGTGGCGGTCTCCACCGCCCTCGTGGCGGTCGCCACCGCCGCGGTGGTCGCCGCCGGAATGGTCGCCGCCGTGGTTCCAGGTCGCCGTGATCGCCGCAGGCGCCACGGTCGCCGGGGTGGCCGCGAACACGGTCGCGGTCGTGGACAGGGTTCCGGCCAGGAGCGCCGCGCCCAGCCCCGCAATACGCAGTCCGATCTTCATGGGATATGCCCGCCTCTCGATGTGGGGCCGTGCCTGCTGCCTGCTCGACACCCGGCCCTTCCGGTACTTGTTCAGCGCTGAATCTTTCAGTACCGTAGCACATGGGTAGTTCAGCGGTCAAATACCGGGTAGGATGGCGAGCATGAATCTGGAGAGGACCTCGCTCGACGCGGAGGAGGCGCGGACCTGGGCGGCGTACGCCCGTGCCGCGCGGCGGCTCTTCGCCCAGCTGGACCGCGAGATGCAGCGCGATGCGGGCCTGCCGATCACGTACTGGGAGCTGCTCGGGCACCTCGCCGACGCTCCGAAGCGGTCGATGCGGATGAGCGACCTCGCCGAGGTGACCGGGTCGGCGCCCAGCCGGCTCACCCACGCGGTGAGCCAGCTCGAGATCTCGGGGTTGGTGCGCCGCCGGCAGTGCGCCGAGGACAGGCGGGGCTGTTATGCGGAGCTCACCGATGCCGGGGCCGACGCCCTGGTGAGGGCGCGCGAGGCCGCCACCCGCAGCCTGCGCACCCACTTCTTCGGCTCGCTGTCCGAGGCCGAGCAGGCGCAGCTGCGCGAGCTCAGCGAGACGATCCTCGACCACCTGGGCGCGAGCTGCGAGCAGGCGGGCCGACGGGCGCGCACGGGTCGCGCGTCCACCATCTGAACGGCCACCGACCGGCGGGGCCGATCGGCGCAACTCGACGGCCGGTGAGGGGGCGGGGTCACCGCGACCGGCCGCTCACCATCTGAACACGCGGCTCTGGCCGCCCGTCCCGGGTCGCGCTAGTACACAGGGACGACCGGGTCCCGGACGGATGTACGTCGGGCTGCGAGTTAATGAGGAGCCGACCATGGCCGCTACAGGTGAGTTCATCGGCACGGCGACCAGTCCGCAGATGACTGCGCGGCTGGAGGTGAAGGAACCAGTGGGTGTCCACGTCGGGGCAGGCGGGAACCCCATCGTCCTGGGTCTCGCCTGCTTCGCCGTGGCGGCGACCTGCCTTGGCATGATCCTGATCGGCGTCGTGTCGCTGGCTTCGCTCGCCCTCGTCATCCCCATCATCGCGGGGGTCACCGGCCTCTTCCAGATCATCGCCACGATATGGGCGATCGTCCTCGGCCAGACATTCGTGGCGGTCGTCTTCGGGCTCTTCTCCGGATTCTGGTGGAGCCTGACCCTGCTGCTCCTCGGCCTCGGCCACAACTGGTACGGCGTCCCCGCCGCCGACCTGGTCCATGGTCAGGCGCTCTTCTTCATCGCCTGGACGGTGATGTTCACCGCGCTGCTGATCCCGGCGCTCCGGCTCCCCGCCGTCTACCCGGCGATCGTCGCCGACGTGGTCCTGGTGCTCATCATCGTCACCGCGGCGGTGTGGAACACCTCCGAGGACTCCTTCAAGCTGGCCGGCTGGGTGCTCCTCGGCGGCGCCCTCCTCGGCTACATCGGCTTCCTCAACAACGCCAACGTGTCGCTCGGCGGCAAGCCGACGCCGCCGCTCGGCCCCCCGATCATCAAGTAGCCGGCGGCGCCGCCGGTCGAGACCCCGGCGCCTCACGTCGAGGCGCCGGGGCCCGACCAGGGGTCTAGTGCTTCTTGCCGCCCTTGGCCAGGAGACCCGTCGAGGGATCCAGGATCAGGGTGCTCTTGCCCGTCTTGTGGAAGTCGAGCATGTTCTCGATGGACCCGGCGAGGGCGTCGGCGGAGCCGTTGCCGATCCGCTCGCTCTGGAGCCAGTTGTCCTCGATGAAGCGGACGACCGAGCTCTGGTCGGTGGTGGTGCCGTCGACGAAGTTCTGCTTCGAGAACGGCGAGATCACGAGCAGCGGAAGCCGCTGGCTGTAGCCGCAGCGGCCCTGCTCCTGCTGGCCGCCGAAGCCCACCGGGATGGTGGCCGAGGCGCCGCCGCAGAACCCGGGCACGTCGATCGAGGACTGCGACTGGAAGAGGATCGTCGGGGGCACGTGGTCGTACCAGCCGTCGGAGTCGTCATAGGCGATGACGACGGCGGTGGACTTCCACTCCGGGCTCTTCTGGAGATGGTTCAGGGTGTTGACGAGGAAGGTCTGCTCGTCGAGGGGATCCGAGTAGCCGCCGTGGCCGTCCTGGAAGGCGGGCGCCTTCAGGTAGGACACCGACGGCATGTTGTTGTTGTCGACCGCCGCGTTGAAGTCGGCGAGGTCGTACTGGTGGTTGGCCTGGTCCTGGCGGCCGATGTTCGCGATCGAGAGCGGGGGCAGGTGCAGCGGGTTGGCCGTGGACTGGTAATACTGGAACGGCTCGTGATGCGGGATGTAGTCGGCCTGCACGCTGGTGTTGCCGATGCCGATGTGCCCGGCGGTGCACTCCGCGCCCGCGTGGCCGCCGCTCAGGTTGTCGGAGGCGGGGTTGCCGGGGACGTAGCCGGGGGCGGCGAAGCCACCGGTGAAGAAGCCCCACGTGAGCCCCGCTGAGTTGAGCTCGTCACCGACGTTCCGACCGCCCTGCACCGACGTGATCGAGTCGGTGCTGCAGATGTCGTAGTAGGGGTCCGAGTCGCTGAAGGTGGTGCCCGCGTTCGCCGGCGGCTGCTGGACGACGCCCGGGTTCGCGGGAGTGGTCCCGGCCGGCGCCGCGGGGCAGTTGGCCGGCGAGTTCAGGATCGCGAAGGAGGCTCCCGGCCGGCTGCAGACGACGCCGAAGGTCTGGCCGCTCACGACCTCCATCGCGCCCGGGGTCGAGGGCCCGAAGCCGGTGTCCCACGAGTTGTCGCTCATCGCGAAGCGCTGCGCGTAGTTCCAGAGCGCGGTCACGGTGTTGCCGTCGTAGTAGTCCATGACCGGGAAGTTGCCCGGGGTCGGGGTGGTGCCGAGGCACTCGCCGAGGGTCAGCGGGTGACCGCCGCCCTGCCTGTTCGTGTTCTGGACGAACTTGTCCATCGCGCCGAAGTCCTCGGCCTTCTGCTCCTGGGTGTAGCCGTGGCCCTGGTCGCAGGTGTGCGCCTGCGAGCGGTCGAGGCGGGCCGGGTTGCTGAGGTTCGGGTTGTTGGTGAGAAGTCCCGCGGTGAGGCCGTTCACCGTCGGCGTGCCCTTCTTCGCGGTGAAGCCCGGCTCACCGACCGGGTTGGCCGCGTTCGGATAGGTGCCGAAGTAGTGATCGAAGGAGATGTTCTCCTGGAAGATCACCACCAGGTGCTTGATCGGGGTGGTGGTGGACGCCGCCGCTGCGGGGTCCTGTGCCTTCTTGGCCGACACGTTCGCCGCTCCCGCGGTGCCGGCCGCGAGCCCGACGATCGCTGTCAACCCGACAGCGAGACTCGTTCGTCGCCTTTGCATGTTTCTCTCCCTTCCCATTGTGGACAGACCAGTCGCCTGCCCGCAGAGGGCAACAACGAGGGTTCGGTGAGAGTCCTGCAAACGTGATCGATCGAGTGATGACTGGTAAGCCGGTGGTTAAGGACAGATGTGGTTAACGCACCATTAACCGAGGGTTGTACGGGCGTTGTGAGAGTGGATGATCAGTGCGCCGGTGCCGAAGCCGGGACCGTCCTCCTCACCGACGTAGAGCTCGATCGTGTGGGCGTCGGTGGGGCGCCGCGTCGCGCTCGTCACCGCCCAATTCGCCGCGCGCAGCCGCGCGCAGCCCCCCGCGTCCGCGGGCACACCGCAGTCGAGCACCGAGAACGCGGTCCCCGCCGCGATGGAGGGATCACCCGAGCCCGCCGAGACGAAGGGGCGCAGCGGGCCGTCCGACGGGTCGAGGGCGGCGGTGTCGACGGCGTAGCCGCTGTCCGCGTCCCAGATCAGGTATTTCCCCGCGTACTTCCCGGCGGTGATCCGGCCGGCGCCCTGGCTGCGCACGGCGTCGAGGAAGTCGGCGGGGTAGCTCCCCAGGGCGTCGGTCCCGTTGCTGCACTCGTCGGCACCCGGGCGGCAGCCGGTCACCGTCTGCGCGGGTCCGGTGTGGAAGGACTCGACCGCCGTGTAGTAGACGGTCAGTGTCCAGACGCCGGGGGCGGGGGTCGGGGAGGCCGCCCCCGTCGGGTTCACCGGCCGCGGCGCCGGCGTCGAGCGTGGCGCGGCGGCGGTCGAGGTGACCGCCGCCGCGGATGGAAGCGCCGTGGGCGCGGCGGGCGCGGCCGCCGTCGACGAGGCCACTGTCGAGGTCGACGTCGCGGCAGAGCTCGCCGAGGTCGACGTGGCGGGCGGGACCGCCGGTTCGGCGCCGGACGCGGGGCCGATGCTCGCGCCGCCCGGTCCCGGCGGCGACGAGCCGCCGCAGGCGGCGAGGCCGAGCGCGACCAGGAGGAGCAGCGTTCGAGGCGTGCGGTGTCTCATGGCGATCCAACGCGCGCGCCCGATCCTCCTTGTGCACGAAGGGTTTCTGCGTCAGCGAGGGTTCAGCGAGCGTGCACGACGCGCTCGTAGAGCTCCTGGGTGCGCGCGGCGATCACCTCCCAGTCGAAGTGGTCGACCACCCGCCGCCTCCCCGCCCTCCCCATCCGCTCCGCCTCACCGGGGTCGGCGAGCAGGCGGTTGACCGCCCCGGCGAGCCCGGCCGCGAAGCGCCGCGCGGCGGCGGGGTCCGGCGCGGTCCCGGAGTCGGCCACCTCGCAGGGGACGAGCAGGCCGGTCTCGCCGGGGACGACGATCTCCGGGATGCCGCCGACCGCGCTCGCCACCACCGCGGTCTCGCACGCCATCGCCTCGAGGTTCACCAGCCCGAAGGGCTCGTACACCGACGGGCAGACGAACACGCTCGCCTGGCTCAGCACGGCGATCACCTCGCGGCGCGGGAGCATGGTGTCCACCCAGACGACTCCCCCGCGGCGGCTCTGCGCCTGCGCGTAGAGGCCGCGCACCTCCGCCGCGATCTCGGGGGTGTCCGGGGCCCCGGCGAGGAGCACGAGCTGTGCCGCGGCGTCGATCATCGGCGCCGCCTCGAGGAGGTGGACGATGCCCTTCTGCCGGGTGATCCGGCCCACGAACACGACCGACGGCCGCCCGGGGTCGATCCCGAGCCGTTCCGGGACGCCGGGATCGGGGTCGAGCCGGTACTCGCGCGGGTCGATGCCGTTGTGGATGACCACGACGCGCTCCGGGTCGATCGCCGGGTAGCACGCCAGGACGTCGCGGCGCATCTGCTGGGAGACGGCGATCACCGCGTCCGCGCCCTCGAGGCCGAGGCGCTCGCAGAGCGAGGAGAGCGCGTAGCCCCCGCCGAGCTGCTCGGCCTTCCACGGCCGCAGCGGCTCCAGGCTGTGGGTGGTGGCGACATGGGGGATCCCGTGGAGCAACCCGGCGAGATGGCCCCCGAGGTTCGTGTACCACGTGTGGGAGTGGACGAGGTCGGCGCCCTCGACCGCCGCCGCCATCGCCAGGTCGACGGACATCGCCTCGAGCGCCGCCGAGCTCGGGGACGGGCCGGCGAGCAGCTCCCAGGGACGGTGGGCGCCGGCCACGAGCGGCGACTCGCGCGGCGCGCCGAAGCAGTGCACCCGCAGGTCGAGGCGGCGCGCGAGCTCGCGGGAGAGGTACTCGACGTGGACCCCGGCGCCGCCGTAGACATCCGGGGGGAACTCGCGCGTGAGCAGCGCGACCCTCACACCGGCTCCTCGATGATCTGCCGCTTGCCGATGACCACGATCCCGTTCTGGGAGACGGTGAAGCGCGCCGCGTCGCGCTCGGGGTCGACCCCGATCCGCGCCCCCGGCGGGATCACCACCTGCTTGTCGACGATCGCGCGGCGCACCACCGCGTCGTTGCCGACCTCGACGCCGTCGAGCAGGACGCACTCCTCCACGACCGCGTGCGAGTGGACGTACACCTCCGGCCCGAGGACCGAGCGGCGCACCGTCCCTCCGGAGACGATCACCCCGGGGCCGACCATGCTGTC
>DATKEY010000303.1:0-7321 GCA_035544475.1 Candidatus Dormiibacterota bacterium
TACTGGGCGGTCGTCCTCCACGAGGACGTCGTGTCGGTCAGCAAGAACCCGCAGACGTTCTGCTCCGGACGGGGGGTGATGTTCGAGGACATCCCCGAGGAGGTCGCGGAGTCGGCGTCGTCGTTCCTGATCCTCGACGCGCCGCGCCACGTCAAGCTGCGCCGGCTCGTCGCCTCGGCGTTCACGACCCGGCAGGTGGCCCGGATCGAGGAGCGGATCCGGTTCCACGCCCGGAGCATCGTCGCCGACCTCGCTCCGCTCGGCGAGTGCGATCTCGTGTCGCAGGTCTCCGAGCGTCTGCCGGTGCTCACCTTCTCCGACATGCTGGGGGTGTCCGCCGACGAGTACGACCTCGTCGCCAAGGCGGCGAACGACATGGTCGGCTGGAACGACCCCGAGCTCGTCGGTGACCGCCTCCCCATCGAGCTCACCTACCAGGCGCTGCTCACCCTTCTCGGCGTCGCGCTGAACATGGCCGAGGAGCGGCGCAGCCATCCCGGCGACGACCTGATGACCGCCCTGGTGCAGGCCGAGGTCGAGGGCGACCGGCTCACCGACGAGGAGATCGGCGCCTTCTTCGTCCTCCTCGCCGTCGCCGGCAACGACACCACCCGGCACACCATCAGCCACGGGATGCGGCTGCTCACCCTCCACCCCGACCAGCGCCGGCTCCTCATGGAGGACTTCGGCAACCGCATCGACGGCGCCGTCGACGAGATCCTGCGCTGGTCGACCCCGGTGATGACCTTCCGGCGGACCGCAACTCGCGACGTCGAGCTCCGCGGCCAGACGATCTCCGAGGGGGACAAGGTGGTCCTCTTCTACTCCTCGGCGAACCGCGACGAGCGGGTCTTCGACGACCCGGCCGGCTTCGACATCCTCCGCCATCCCAACCCCCACGTCGGCTTCGGCGGGGGCGGGCCGCATTTCTGCCTCGGCTTCTCCCTCGCGCGCGCGGAGCTGAGGGCGATCTTCGACGAGATCCTCCACCGCGTTCCGGACATCGAGGCGGGCGAGCCCCAGTACCTCGGCGGGAACTTCATGAACGGGATCAAGCGACTCCCGGTGACCTTCACCCCGGCCCCGGCATGGGCGTAGCCGTCCTCTGACAGATCGCCACGGAACCCCCGCCCGCATGTAACCGGAATGAAAGGGTGGGGCCGGAGGATGGCGGGCATGGACAGCTCCCTCGTGCCGGATCCCGCCTCCGGCGAGACGCCCCCGGACCTCGGCGCGCCGACCCCGGGTGACAACGGCGGTCTTGCGGGCGCGGAACCCTCGCCCGAGCTCGCACCGGCTCCCGCGGTGCCCCAGCCCTGGCACACACCGGCCACCACGTGGGGCGCCCCGGCGCCCGCGCCGGCCCCCTGGCCGCAGGGGCAGTGGGGGACTCCCCCCGCGCCCGGCGGTCCGCAGAACCCGCCCACCGGGCGCCGCGCAGTCGGCCTCGCCTTCGGCGGCGCGCTCCTCGCCGGCGGCCTCGCCGGTGCGCTCGTCATGGCCGCGGTCGGCAACATCGGCGGCCGCTCGGCCACCTCGTCCTCGGCGCCGGCGCCCTCGCAGCAGCAGCCGGCGTTCGGCAACGGCGGCTTCGGCGGCTTCGGGAATCCGTTCTCGAACGGCTCGGGCTCCTCGGGCTCGTCGGGCTCGTCGTCGAGCGGCAACGCGAACATCGACGCGAGCTCGATCGCGGCGAAGATCGATCCCGCCCTTGTCGACATCACCTCGTACATGAGCGATGGCATGGCCGCCGGCACCGGGATGGTCATCACCTCGGGCGGCGAGGTCCTCACCAACAACCACGTCGTCGAGGGCGCGACCCGGGTCACCGCCCAGATCGACGGGACCGGGAAGGTCTACAACGTCACCATCGTCGGCACCGATCCCCAGAACGACATCGCGCTCCTCAAGCTCCAGGGCGCGTCGAACCTGAAGACGGTGAGCTTCGGCGATCCGTCGAAGGTCAACGTCGGCGACCCGATCGTCGCCATCGGCAACGCGCTCGGCAAGGGCGGCACCCCGTCGACGGCGACCGGGACCGTGGTCGCGGTCGGCCAGACGATCACCGCGACCGACGACACCGGCGCCAACGCCGAGCAACTCTCGAACCTCATCCAGGTCAACGCCAACGTCCAGCCCGGCGACTCCGGCGGCCCGCTCGTCGACGCCAACGGCAAGGTGATCGGCATGGACACCGCCGCCTCGACGAGCGGCCGCGGCTTCCGCTTCCGCGGGCTGGGCGGCTCCGAGGGCTTCGCGATCCCGATCGACCCGGCGACGTTGTCGGACATCCAGACCCTCCGCAGCGGCCAGGGCGCCCCGTCGGCCAACCAGTCCGCGTTCCTCGGCGTCGGCGTCGACAGCCCGTCCAACGAGGGCTCGAGCACCCCCGGCGCCTTCGTGGTGACGGTGGAGCCGGGCACCCCGGCGGCGAGCGCCGGCATCGTCCGCGGTGACACCAACACCAGCTTCGGCGGGACGACCATCAGCACCTACCAGGCACTGAGCACCGCGGTCCACGCATACAGGCCGGGCCAGCAGGTGCAGGTCGGCTGGACCGATCAGAACGGCCAGCACCACAGCGCGACCGTCACGCTCACCGGACAGTCGGCCCCGGCCGCCTGACCGGTCCTCCACCCGTCCCCTTCCGTACGGCCCGCCGGCTCCCCAGGAGCCGGCGGGCTCGTCGTTTCTCGGGGCCCGCGAGCGCGCCGCCGCTCCCAGCGATCTCCCAGACTCCTCCCAGGGGGCTCACAGCCGACTCCCAGGCTGGGACGGCATGATGCGCGCCATGGAGGACCTCACCCGCATCCTGGTCGTCGACGACGAGCGGCCGATCACCGACCTGGTCTCGATGGCGCTCCGCTACGAGGGCTTCGCCGTCCAGACCGCGGCGACCGCGCGGGACGCCCGGGCCGCGGTCATGGAGTTCCGCCCCGCGCTCGTGGTTCTCGACGTGGGCCTCCCCGACGAGGACGGCTTCGCCTTCGTGCAGCGCCTGGTCGCCGACGGGATGAAGGTTCCGGTGATCTTCCTCACCGCCCGCGACGCCACCGAGGACAAGGTGCGCGGGCTCACCGTCGGCGGGGACGACTACGTCACCAAGCCCTTCAGCATCGAGGAGCTCGTCGCGCGCATCCGGGTCGTGCTCCGCCGCCACCAGCCCGCGGCGGCCGATGAGAGCCGGCGGCTCGTGCTCTCCGACCTCGAGCTCGACGAGGACACCCACGAGGTGATCCGTGCCGGGCAGCCGGTCGAGCTCACCCGGACCGAGTTCCGGCTGCTCCGCTACCTGCTCATGAACTCGGGTCGGGTGCTCTCCCGCGCACAGATCCTCGACCACGTCTGGGACTACGACTTCGGCGGCGACGCCAGCGTGCTGGAGACGTACATCAGCTACCTGCGGCGCAAGATCGACTGGGCGGAGCCGGCGCTCGTGCACACCGTGCGCGGCGTCGGCTACGTGCTGCGGGTGCCCCGCTCCGCCTGACATGTCGCTACGCCTGCGGCTGCTGATCGCTCTCCTCCCGCTCTTCGTGGCGGCGCTGGTCGTCGCCGACGCGGGCACCTACATCGCGCTGCGCTCCTTCCTCCTGACCCGCGTCGACGATCAGCTCGTCAGCGGGCACCAGGGCTTCGAGCAGCAGCTGGAGCAGCAGGCGGGCCTGATCCAGGGCGGGCCCGGGGGGCCCGGCGGTGGGCGCGACGGCGGCGGCCCGACGGCGCCGGTCGCGCTTCCGGGAGGCACCTACGGCGTGCTCCTCAGCCCGTCGGGCGCGGTCATCGGCTCGCCGTTCACCCTCCGCGCGGAGGACTCGAGCACCGCCTCACACGCCCACCCGGTCCTCCCCGGCCGGCTGCCCGCGGTCGCGCCACAGCAGTACCAGCTCTTCACGGTCCCGGGTGCAGACGGGGTCGGCAACTACCGCGTCTACGAGGAGGTCGCGGCGGTCGGCGGCGACACCCTCATCGTCGCGACGCCCCTCGACGACGTCGACTCGACGCTGCGCCAGCTGCTCCTCCTCGAGTTCGCCATCGCCGGTGGGGTGACCCTCGTCGTGGTCCTCGCCACCGCACTGCTCGTGCGGCGGGGCCTGCGGCCGCTCGAGCGGATCGGGTCGACGGCGCGGTCGATCGTGCTCAGCGACCTCAGCCGGCGGGTGACGCCGGCGAACGAGCGCACCGAGGTCGGGCGGCTCGGGCTCGCCCTCAACGAGATGCTCGGCCGGCTCGAGGCCGCCTTCGCCGAGCGCGAGGCCAACGAGCAGCGGCTGCGCCACTTCGTCTCCGACGCCTCCCATGAGCTGCGCACTCCGCTCACCTCGATGCGCGGCTACGCGGAGCTGCTGCGGCGCAACCCCGAGATGTCGCCGGACGACCTCACCGTCGCGATGCGCCGCATCGACGAGGAGTCGCAGCGCATGGGGATCCTCGTCGACGACCTGCTGCTCCTCGCCCGCCTCGACCAGGGCCGCCCGCTCGAGACCCGCCCGGTCGACCTCGAGGCGCTGATCGAGGACGCCTGCGCCGATGCGCGCGCCGCCGACGGCGGCCGCGCGATCAGCGCCCGCGTCACCGCACCGCTCGTCGTGACCGGCGACGAGATGCGGCTGCGGCAGGTGCTCTCGAACGTGCTCCGCAACGCGTTGGTGCACACCCCGGCGGCGACCCCGGTCGAGGTCGCGCTCCACCGCGACGACGGCCACGCGGTGCTCGAGGTGATCGATCACGGTCCGGGGATTCCGGCCGCGCACGCCGAGCACGTCTTCGAGCGCTTCTACCGTGTCGACTCGGCGCGAAGCGGCGACCAGGGCGGCAGCGGGCTCGGGCTCAGCATCGCCGCCGCGGTCGTGCAGGCACACGGCGGTCGCATCGGGGTCGTGCCGACGCCGGGAGGTGGCGCCACGTTCCGGATCTCCCTGCCGGTGCGCGACGCCCGGCCGGGGCGGAGAGTAGGCTGACGCCGTCGTGGTGACGCGCACGCGGGTGCTGGTGGCGATGCTGCTGGCGGCGCTGGTGCTGGCGGCGATCGCCGGTCCGGCGCACGTCGGGACGATCGTCCTCATCGTGCTCGGCTTCTTCGTCGCCATCGTCGGCCTGGGGATCGTCATCGGAGTGCGCGACGGGCTCGTCGCGGGGCGGGACCACACCGCACACGATCGGGGCGACCCGCCTCCCGGGACCCGCTGACCTCGAGCGCTCGGTGCGCCGGCTCGACGGCTTCCTCGCGCACGACTTCCCCTGGCCGGCGCGGGTCACGGCGACGGCGACGGAGCCGGGGTCGGTGCCGGCGTTCCCCCACCGTGACCACCTCCGCGAAGCAGAGGCAGGGTGAACCGGGTCTTCGCCTCAGAGCTGTCGGCGAACGCGTTGCTGGTCCTGGCGAAACCGTTGGTGTTGAGGAAGTCGACCCAGTAGTTCAGCGCGTCGGCGCTCTCCGGGTCGCGCTGCAGATAGCGCTGGTAGAGGAGCTTCACCACGCTGTCCGGGCTGCCCGAGACCGGCGCCGGGCTCCCGGTCGGGCCGGCGAACTCCCACAGGCTGAGGAGCTGGGACTGCGCGGTGTCGCCGGTGCCGTTGCCCACCGCCTGGGCGACGATGAGCTCGCCGACGTTGGTCCAGGCCATCTTGGGGACGCCGCCGGTGCCGACGTAGCAGAAGAGATGCCCGTGGGCTGTGGGGGAGGCGATCGGGTCCTGCACCTCGACGCCGGCGATCGGATACGTCGACGCGGCGAAGAAGCCGGAGCCCGAGTCCGAGCAGGCGCCGCTGTACGACGCGGACACCGGCTTGCCCACCTCGGACTGGATGTTGAGCGCGAGCACGTGGTGGAAGTGGAGCTCGAGGTCGCCGTAGTTGGCGAACTGCTGGTAGACGATCGTCTTCGCCCCGGGATGGTCGGGGGTCGGCTGGCACTCGACCTCGGCGATCGCCTTCTCGTAGTGGTCGGCGTAGCGGTGGCAGCCCCCGACGAACGGCGGGAAGCGGCTGAGGAGCGACTTCTCCTGCGCGTCCGGATACGGACCGGGTCCGCTCACCGGCGCGGTCGGCGCGGTGCCGCCGGAGCGTGAGTGCACGAGCAGGCCGGCGCCCGCGGCGACGGCGGCGACGAGCGCGACGGCGGCGAGGACCGGCGCCGCGCGTCCGCGCCGCGCCTCGGGCGGACGCTCGGAGGCGACCTTCGCCGGCCGGCGCGGCTTCGGCGGAGGCGCCTCGCCGGCCTCGTCCTCGACGTCCTCGACCGCCTCGTCCTCCTCGTCGAGCTCCGGTTCGAGGACGGGCGGCGCGGTGCGGGCGCGGGCGACGGTGAGCTGCGCCTTCAGCCGTTCGCGCTCCGGATGGGCGGCGACGAGCGCGGTCAGCTCGCCGACGAGCGCGGCCTCGCGGCCGAGCTCGAGGTCGGCGGCGATCCGCTCCTCGAGCGCGACCAGGCGCAGCTCCTCGATACGGCGCACCTCGGCGCGTGCCGCGCCCTCGAGGGCGACGTCGGCGAGCACCGGCCCGCGGAAGAGCGCGATCGCCTCCGTGAGCACTGCGGATGCGCGCTCCGGCGTCGAACGCCGCAGCCGCCGTCCCTGCTCGAGCAGGCGCTCGAACCGGCCGAGATCGACGTCGTCGGGGTCGACGCGGAGGAGGTAGCCGGGTGAGCGGGTGACGAGGATGCTCGGGTCACCCTTCTGCCGGTCCGGCTCGAGCGCTCTGCGCAGCGTGGTGACGTGGGTCTGCAGAGCCTTCGCCGCGGACTCCGGCAGGGTGTGGTCGCCCCACAGCGCGTCGATGAGCCGGTCGCTCGACACCACCATGTTGGCGTCGAGCAGCAGGCGCGCGAGCACGGCCCGCTGCCTGCCGGTGCCGATGGAGAGCTCGCGCTCGCCGGCGCGCACCTCGAGAGGGCCGAGCACCCGGTAGTCGAGCCGCTCCGCCGGCTCGGGCTCGGGGAGCGGACGCGCGACGGCGGTCTCGGCGGCGTCCGGCGCCGGGCGTGGAGCCGACCGTGGCGCCGTCGGCGGGACCTCGGTCGGTGGCCCGGCGATCACCGTCGTCGAGGCGCGTCTGCGGGTGCGGGCCGCCGAGGTCCGCCGGGTGGCGCCGAGCGCCGTCCGCGCCGCCGCCGCGAGCTCGGCGCCGCTCTCGTAGCGGTTCTCCCGCGACTTCGCCATCGCGGTGACCACCACCGCGTCGAGCGCCGCGGGCAGGTCGGCGCGCCGCGCGCTGAGCAGCGGCGGATCCTCGGCGAGGTGCGCGTAGATGCTCGCCGCGTCGTTGTCCTTCTGGAACGGCGGGACCCCGATCAGCGACTCGTAGAGGACGCAGCCGAGCG
>DATKEY010000304.1:0-20723 GCA_035544475.1 Candidatus Dormiibacterota bacterium
ATGACGAGGCGGACGTTCTCCGGGAGCGAGGGGACGAGGACACGCCGCAGCCAGGCGTCGGAGAGGCGGAACAGCTCGTAGGTGTCGAGGGCGAGCACCACCACCGGTCCGAGGGCGCCGAGCCGCGAGGCCACCTCGTCGAGGCCCTCGACCTCGACGCCGGCGGCGCGCGAGAGGGCCGTCAGCAGGCCGCGGGTGGTCGGCTCGAGGTCGCGGCAGTCCAGGTGGACGACGGTGGCGCCGCGACGGCGCGCCGCCTCGCCGGTGGCGGCGACCAGGGTCGACTTCCCGAGCCCGGCGGGACCGTGGACGCAGAGGACGCGCGGCCCGTCCTCGTCGAGGATGCGCAGCGCCTCCGCGAGCTCCTCACGGCGCCCCACCATCCCGGCGGAGGCGCGCTCCGCGAGGACGTCCCCGACCGTGCGGGCGGGAGGGGTGATCGCCTCGGCCACGCGCGCAATCCTAGGGGGGCCCGTACGGGGTCAGATGAGGAGAAGATGAGGAACGGCGGGTGGGCGTGGCGCGAGCGTGGTCTCAGGCCCGCGGACGCACGGAGCGCACCCTCGTGCTCGTGCCGAAGCGGCGCGCGGTGAGCTCCTTGACGCCGAGGGGGAAGTCTCGATTCGCCTCCGCGCCGAGGGTGTCGAGCGCCCCCTGAGCGCCGGCGTCGCCGGCGAGCGCCGCGAGGCAGAGCTCGGGCTCGCAGTTCGCCAGCGCGAGGATGGCACCCGCGCCGCCGAGCGAGTGCACCAGCCCGAGCATCGACGCGGATCCGGCGAAGACGCTGCCGTCCCACTCGGTGAGCTCGGCGGTCACCCGGTCGACGTCCCGCGTGCTGTCCTTGAGGCCCGCGACGGGAAGCCGGGGCAGGACCTCGAGCGGGATGCCCGGAGCCGACATCGTCGGGAAGTGGTACGCGAGCAGGGGCAGCGGTCCGGCGGCGCCGGCGATCGCCGTGTAATAGCCGGCGAGGTCCACGGATCCCGGGGGTGAGAGCGCGAGGATGGCGTCGGCGCCCGCATCACGGGCCTGAGCCGTGAGCCGCACCGCCTCCTCGACGCCGTCCGCGCCGGTGCCGGCGAGCACCGCCGCCGAGGCCGGAAGCGCGGAGCGGGTCGCGGCGATGAGCCCGACCCGCTCATCGGGCGACAGGGCCCATGCCTCCCCGGTGCTGCCGCACACCAGCACGATCCGCACACCGAGGTCCACGAGGCGGCGGCCGTGTGCGGCCGTCGCCTCGGCGTCGACCGAGCCGTCCTCGTGGAGGAGCGTGACCAGGGCGACGCCGAGGCCGCCGAACGGGACGGCCCGCCTCATCCCCGCAGCGGCTCTCCGGTGAAGCGGTTGCGAACGGCGAACTCCTCGACCGGCTTGCGGGTGAGCCGCGTGGGGAAGGGGTCGCGCCGGTACCCGACGCTGACCACGCCCGCGACCGCGTGGCCCTCGGGGATGTCGAGGAGCCGCATCATCGCCGGCTCGTCGGCGGTGAGAAGGGACGTGTACGTCGCCCCCATCCCCTCGGCGCGAAAGGCGAGGACCAGGTTCTGCACGAAGGGATAGATCGAGGCGCCGCCGACGATGCTCGGCCGCTCGAGCTTCGAGTCGACGATGGCGAGGGCGCCGAGCCGGACGCAGATCACCAGCTGCAGCGGGATGAGGTGGAATCTCTCCGCGAAGCGGCTGGCTCCGGCGAGGAACCGCTCGGTCGCGGGGCTCATCGCGACGCCGCGGCTCGTGCCTCCCCCTCCTCCGGAACCGTACACGCGGCCCGACCTCGCGGACTCGACGTACGCGCTCCATCGCGCCCGGTACAGCTCGGCCATCGCGATGCGGGTCTCGGGATCGTCGACGGCGATCACCCGCCACCCCTGGCGGTTGCCCCCACTCGGGGCGAAGCGGGCGTTGTCGAGCACTCGAAGGAGGATCTCCTCGGGGACGGGATCCTCCTCGAAGTCGCGCGTCGAGATCGCGGTGCGCATCGCGGCGTACAGGTCCATCGGTGTCCTCCTGGGGCGAAGGATCGCACGTGTCCACAGCTCTTGACACCCGTTTACAGACTGGCCGGTCGGGCACGGATACGCTTCGGTGCGGCGCAACGTAGTCGGGTCACCGAGGTGGGAGCGACGTGCTCCCGCCTCGCTCCCGACCGGGCTTGACTCCCGCTGACCGTACGCGTACGGTACGCGTATGACGACGGCGGCCGGTCCGAGCCCACGGGGCCTCACCCTCGAGACCATCGTCGACGCCGCGCTCGAGCTGATCCGGGAGAAGGGCTTCGGGGCGCTGAGCATGCGCAGGCTCGCCGACCGCTGCGGGGTCGGTGCGATGACCCTCTACGGGTACGTCCGGACCAAGGACGAGCTCCTGGGGCTGATCGCCGACGACCTCCTCGCGGCCGTCGAGCTGCCGGTGTCGCCGGACACGCCGTGGGAGGAGACGGTGCGGTGCGTCTTCCGCTCGGTGCGCCGGATCTTCCTCGACCACCCCGAGCTCGCCGACGTCGTCGCCCGCCAGCACCTCAACTCGGTGGCCGCGTACCGCGGCGCCGAGGTCGTGCTCGGCGCCGTCCGGCGCGCCGGGCTCAGCGACGCGCAGGCGGTGAGCGCGTTCGTCTCCCTCACCGCGTTCACCACCGGCCTCGCCCAGCGCGAGGCCCACGCCACCGAGCGCTCGGCGCAGCAGGCCCAGCGACTGATGGCGATCCACAGCCTGCCGGCGGACGAGTTCCGCAACGTCGTCGAGCTCGGCCCGCTGATGGTCGTCGGCGAGTCCGAGCGCCACTTCGAGGACGGCCTCGACCTGATGATCCGCGGCATCGCCGCACAGGGGGCAGCATGAACGCCATCGCCGTCGCCGACAGCCTGAGCACGCTCGATGCCGGATGGTTCACGACCGTCCTGCGCGAGGGCGGTCACACCCGGGCCGCGGTGACCGCCGTGACCCTGGAACCGATGCCCTTCCGAGGGGCGGTCGCCGACATGGCCGTGGCCCGGCTCGAGTACGACGGCGCGGGCGACCCCGGGCCCGCGTCGGTCGTCGCGAAGATCCGGGGGAGGACACCGGTGCAGGCGGGCATGGATGCGGCGATGGGCCTGTACGACCGCGAGGCCCGCTTCTATCGCGAGCTCGCCGGCGCGGTGCCGGTGCGCACCCCGCGCTGCTACCACGCCGGCGACGGGACGTCGACGCCGCTCCTGCTCGAGGACCTCGGCGGGCTGCGCATCGGTGATCAGGTGCGCGGCCTCGCGGTGGCTGACGCGGAGCGGCTCCTGGACGTGCTCGCCGACCTGCACGCCCGCTTCTGGGAGTCGCCGGTGCTCGACGAGGACTGGATCCTCTCCCCGGGCGGGGGCGCCTTCGCGGCGATGGTCGCGCAGCTCGTCGGCAGCGGGGTGGACGCGCTGCGGCGTCGCTACGAGGATCGCGTCCCTGCGGGAGTCCTCGACGCGGTCGCGGACGCCGCTCCGCGCTGGTGCGAGATCCTGCAGCGCTGCGCCGAGGGTCCGATGACCCTCGTCCACAACGACTGCCGGCTCGACAACGTCTTCTTCGACGCCGGCGGGGCCCCGGTGCTCGTCGACTGGCAGGTCCTGGCGCGCACCCGCGGCACCCAGGACGTCGGCAACCTGCTCGCCGGCAGCATGGACGTCGAGGACCTGCGGGCGAGCTGGGAGCCGCTGCTCCGCCGCTACCACGACCGCCTCATCGCGAACGGGGTCCGCGACTACACGTGGGGGGACTGCGTGCGCCACTACCGCCAGAACATCCTGTATCCGCTCGGCGCCGGCATGGCGCTCCTCGGGAGCATGAACATCGGCGACGACCGCGGGCTCGGCGACGCGATCGTCCTGCGCGCGCTCACCCACACCGCGGACCTCGAGTCCCTGGCCGCCGTATGAACGCGCCCACCACCGCCGCCGTCGACGACCTCAGCGCCTTCATCATCGCCGGCCGGGTGCGGGCGCGCACCGGCTCCGGATCGGAGACGGAGGCGCGCACCCCGGCGCAGGGGATCGAGGACGCCGTCGAGGCCGAGCGCATCGGCTTTCGCCGCGCGTTCCTGTCGGAGCGATGGAACCTCAAGGAGGCGGGCGTGCTGCTCGGCGCCGCGGGGGCGCGCACCTCACGGATCGGCCTCGGCACCGGGGTGATCCCGCCCGCCGCGCGCCATCCGCTCCACGCGGCCGCATTCGGCTGCACGATGCAGGCGGCGTTCGGGCCGCGCTTCGTCCTCGGGCTCGGTCGCGGCGACGACTGCGTCTATGCCGGGACCGGGCTGCGGGCCTTCGGCTTCGACGCGCTCGTCGACTACGTCGACATCCTGCGCAGGCTGTGGCGGGGCGAGACCGTCGCCTACGACGGGCCGGCCGGCTCCTACGGGCGGCTCGCCATCGCCGACCGGCACGAAGGGCCCGACCCCGAGGTCTGGTTCGGGACCTTCGGGCTGCCGAAGGCGGCCGCTGCCGCGGCACGCGCCTTCGACGGCGTCCTGCTCGTCCCCAACATGACGCCGGAGGCGACCCACGCCTCGGTGACGCGCATCCGCGAGGCATGCGAGCGCATCGGGCGCGACCCGCGGAGCATCCGCATCGCGCAGTGCGTGATCACCGCGCCCGAGCTCGACGAGCTCGAGACCCGGCAGGTCGCGCACGGTCGTGCGGTCACCTACCTGCAGGCGCCCGGATACCGCGACGCGCTGATCCGGGTCAACGGCTGGGACCCGGACATCGTGCGCCGCCTCGCCGCCCACGAGCTCTTCGGGGGCACCGACGTGATCGCCGACAACCGTTTCCACCGGTCCGAGCTCCTCGGCCCTGCGGCGCTGATCCCCGACTCGTGGATGGAGGAGTCGTGCGCGCTCGGCTCGGTGTCCGCGTGCGTGGAGTCCCTGCGGCGGTTCCGCGACGCCGGCGCCGACGAGATCGTGACCTACGGGAGCACGCCCGGTCAGAACGCCGAGCTCGTGCGGGCGTGGACCGCCGCGCGTGCCATGGAGGGGTCGAGGCGATGACACGCACACCGACGACCGCGGTGCCACTGAACACCAGCCTGCACATCCCGCCGGCGCAGTTCGGCGAGCTCGCCCGCGCCGTGCACGGCAGCGGCGTCGTCGACACCCTCTTCATGTGGGACCAGATCACGAACTTCTGGCCTCCCCACCTGTGGACGCTCGAGAACACGCCGATGGCCGCGGTTCTTCCCGACATCGACTCGTACTGCGACGCCTTCGCGATGGCCGCCTACGCGCTGGCGGCGGCCCCGGGCGCGGGCGTCGCGATCAGCACCGACGCGATCCGCCGTGGGCCTGCGGAGCTCAACCAGACGATGTGGACCCTGGCGAGCATGGCCGGGGGCCGGGCGATCCTCCAGATCGGCGCCGGCGAGGCCAAGCAGACCGGGCCGTTCGGCTGGAAGCGGTCGGAGGGCCTCGCCCGGCTCGAGGACCAGCTGCGGCTCTTCCACGAGTTCTGGGAGCGCGACGAGCCGGTCGACTTCGAGGGCAACCACTGGACGATGCGCCGGGCGTGGCTCGGCAGGGCGCGGGTCGCGAGGCCGCAGGTGTGGGCGCTCGGCGGCGGGCCGAAGCTGCTCGACCTCGCGACGACGTACGCGGACGGCTTCGCTGCGATCGTCCCCTGTGTCGCCGACACCCCCGAGCGCTTCGCACAGACGGTCCGGTCGCTCAAGGACGACCTCGAGCGCAAGGGACGCGACCCCGAGGCGTTCGGCTTCGGGCTCTGGTTCATGAACGCCATCCACGAGGACCGCGAGGTGATCGCACGCGCCTTCGACGGGCCGCTCATGAAGTGGATGGCCGCGACCTTCGGGCGCCTCGACCAGGCCGACTGGCGGCGTGTGGGTCTCGAGCCGGTCTACCCGGACGGATGGCACTACTCGATCAGGCTTCGCCCGATCGACGTCACCGAGGC
Source organism: Candidatus Dormiibacterota bacterium (assembly GCA_035544475.1). GTDB lineage: Bacteria > Chloroflexota > Dormibacteria > Aeolococcales > Aeolococcaceae > CF-96. The sequence continues at coordinate 5,931 of DATKEY010000304.1, forward strand.
GCAGTCGGCCGACGTCGTCGCGCGCACGACCCGGGAGCACTGCGAGGCGGCCTTCTCGCACGGGACCCCGGCGGAGATCGCGGCGGAGGTCCAGGGCTACGTCGACGCGGGCTGCACCTACGTGTCGATCTGCGACCTGCTCCCGCTCGTCCTCCCTCCGGACGACGCCATGACCGCCATCGGCCGCTCGATCGAGGTCTGCGGACGCGTCAAGGCGGCCCGCGGAGCACCCGCACTTCTCTAGTCAGGCGACGAGCTCGCGCAGCTCGGCCTCGATCGCGAGGTCGACCCTGGTCGCGACGAGCCGCCGCAGGATCACGCTGCTCGTGAGCCGGAAGTCGGCGAGGTCGACGCGGGCGGTCATCGTCATCGTCGCCCGGCGTGCGCCGCTGCGGCCGGAGCGGAGGCCCCCGTAGTCGATGTCGAAGTCCACCGGGCGGGTGACGTCGCGGATGGTGACGTCGCCGGTCATCCGGAAGTGCCCGCCGCCGGTCGGGGTGATCGACGTCGTCTCGAGGACGATCTCCGGGTAGGTCTCGGCGTCGAAGACGTCCGGACCGAGGTGGGTGCGGTCGAGTTCGGCGTCGCCGGTGTCGATGCTCGCGACCGCGATCCGAGCAGTCCCGGCCGCCGACGACGACGGGTGATCGGGATCGAAACGGCACTCCCCGGAGACCTCGTGGAACGTCCCCTCGGCCATGCGCAGCCCGAGCAGGCACACCCAGTAGGCGACCCTGGTGCGGCGTGGGTCGACGAGCCAGGTCACCGTCCCCGGCGGCTCCCCGGGTCGCCGGCGGCCGGGTGTCATCCTCGGATCCTACCGATGGGTGCTTGGTGGAGGAAGCCCCCGGTCGCCGTGGGACAGGGACGGTCGACCCCCGAAAAGACCACGGTCGGACCGTGGTGCGAACACGGCGGCATGTCCGTAGCCTGCAAGGGTCGGAGCCCCGACGAGAGTGGACGAGACAGGAGACCACGGCGATGGACGCGACACAGGCGATCGCGGATGCGATGGAGGACGTGGCCATCGCTCGCTACGTCGGCGGCCGGACGGCGTCGGAGACGCTCGTCCCGCGACGCCTCACATGTGGAGCCTGCGGTGTCACGCAGACGGTGCGCGTCCAGAGCGGTATGCGTCTCGCCGGATTCGTCTGCCGCGCCTGCAACGCCCATACGCGCGCCTGGGTGTGACCGTCAGGCCTCGGTGAGCCGGCGCGGCAGCCGGTGATATCTCGATGGAGACATCCGAATCGGCAGGTCCGTCTGCAATCGGATCAGCTGCGGGTCAGCAGCTCCATGTTGTGTCCGCTCGGGTCGTCGAAGTAGAAGCCGCGACCGCCGTTGTAGTGGTTGAGCTCGCCCGGCCTGGTGTGCTGCGGGTCGGCGTAGAAGGTGACGCCCCGCTCGCGGATGCGGGCGAAGGCGGCGTCGAACTCCGCGTCCCCGACGAGGAAGGCGCAGTGCTGCGAGTGGAACTCGGTGCGGTCGGCGAAGTCGAGGGTCACGCCGTTGCCGACCGTCACCGGGACGAAGGGTCCGAACGGCTGACCGACGGGGAGGCCGAGGATGCCCGCGAGGAATTGCGCCGACTCGTGCCTGTCGCGCGCGGGGATGATGATGTGGTTCAGCTCGACTGTCATGGGATGCTCCGCGGTGTGTCAGGCGGCGTTCTCGGCGACGGTGCGCCGCCGGCCAGCCTACGCCGAGCCGCCGCCGGGCGAAAACTCCGATACCATCGAAAGCGTCACCCCAACCCACGGATCTGGCACACGGATGTTCGGACGGAGGCCGAGATGCACCACGCGCTGGCACAGGCGGTCCTGGCCCACACCATGGCGCAGAGCACTCTGGAGCTGCTCGCCCTGATCGGCCCCTTCGCGGTCATCTTTGGCGCGGGGGCGGTTCTCGTCATCGGCCCGGTGATCCGGGACGGCCAGAATCGGTACTCCTCGCACCAGGCCACCGCCACCGAGCAGGGCGCGGCGACCCCGGACCCGGTCGCGACCGCGGACGAGAGCCCCGCCGCGGCCACCTGATTCGGGGGCGGCCCCGCACAATCCCCGGCGCCGGACCACACCGAGGAGGGACGCGTCGTGGACGTGACGATGCTTGCGGAGACGTTGCGGATCAGCGGCCACGGCGGCGACGAGATCCGCGCCTATCTCGCTCGCCCGCTCGGCCCCGGACCCTACCCCGGTGTGGTCGTCATCCACCACATGCCGGGCTGGGACGAGGCGACCAAGGAGATCACCCGCCGATTGGCGTCCCACGGCTACCTCGCGATCTGCCCGAACCTCCACGACCGCGAGGCACAGGGCGCGGGCCCCGACGACGCCGCAGCGGCGGTGCGCGCCCGCGGCGGGGTGCCCGACGAGCGCTTCCTCGGCGACGCCGCCGGGGCGGTGCGCCACCTGCGCTCGATGCCCTCGAGCAACGGGAGGGTCGGGGTGATCGGCTACTGCTCCGGCGGTCGCCAGGCGTTCCTCGCGGCGTGCTGCCTGCCGATCGACGCGGCGGTCGACTGCTACGGCGCCTTCGTCGCATCGACCCCGCCCCCGGAGCTCCCGCTGAGGACGGAGCCGGTGCTCGCCCTCGCCAAGGACATGGCCTGTCCGATCCTCGGCCTCTTCGGGGCGGACGACATCCACCCGACGCCCGCGGAGACCGCGCAGATCGACGCGGAGCTCTCCCGGCTCGGGAAGGCGCACGAGTTCCACACCTACGACGGAGCCGGCCACGGCTTCTTCGCCGTCGACCGCCCGATGTACCGGCCGGAGGCGGCCACCGACGGCTGGCGGCGCGTCCTCGCCTTCTTCGGACGCCACCTCGCCGGCGTCGAGGAGGACTGACGGTGTGCACCTACGTCACCGAGCGGACGGCGGTCAGCGGGAGCGCGAAGGGACCCCGGGGGTGGTTCCGGCTCAGCCATGCGACCGTCTACGTCGACCACCCCTACTTCACCGCGCTCGACCACACCCTGAACATCGACCTCGTCGACGAGGCCGCGGGCCCGGCCGCCCGGGTGGCCGTCGAGCTGAGCCCCGAGTCCGCCCGGGCGCTCGTCGCCCGGATCGAGGCGGCGCTGATGCAGGCCGGGATGTGAGTTGACGCGGACGACAACCCGCTGACATCCTCACCTCCTCGCGTCGGGGGGGTTCGGAGGTCACGCGCTCTGTCACGGCTCAGGCGCTACTCGCCCCTTCTCCTCCTGGCGGTCGCCCAGCTCGTGCTGGCACTCGCCTTCCCGTCGACGGCTCCCGTGCCGGCGGCGGCGCCCCCGCCGCTCGCCGTCAGCGTCCCCGGCACCGCCGGCGGGACGGACTCGGATCCCGGTTCCGCGGACACCGGCGCCGCCGCGACCCAGGGCACGGGCGCGGCGGCCGCGGCGTCCGTGGGCGGCCGCGCGGGGCCCGGCGCCGCCGCGGGCGTGAGCCAGACGGGGCTCCCGGCGGGAGACACGAGCCACTGCGCCGGCGGCCGGCAGTTCGGCGGTCTCGTCATCGCCCCGCCGTGCGTCCCGACCTGGCGCGGTGACAACGGCGGCGACACGTCGATGGGCGTCACCCGCACCACCATCGAGGTCGTGCTCTACCAGCCGAAGAGCAATGCCGCCGTCGACGCCATCCTCCAGTCGCAGGGGCTCAGCGGCACCCCCCATCAGGACCAGGACTTCCGCGACCGCGCCGCGGCGTTCATCAACAGCCACTACGAGCTCTACGGCCGCAAGGTCCACTTCGACGTCTTCCAGGGCCACTGCGAGTTCGCGCCGCCCGACATCCCCTGCATGCGCAGCGAGGTCGACACCGCGGTGGCGCAGTACCACCCGTTCGCCGCGAACTGGTTCAGCATCGTCGGCGAGGTCTACGACGAGCTGGCCCGCAAGGGGGTGATCAGTATCGGCGGCCTCAGCAACGCGTTCAATGTCGCCCACCGTCCCTATCTCTACAGCCTGCTCATGGGGCAGGACGAGCAGGCGGTGCTCGCCGGCGAGTACTGGTGCAAGAAGCTCGCCAACCTGCCGGCGCGCTTCGCCGGCGATCCCCTGCTCCAGCGTCTCCCCCGCAAGGTCGCGATCGTCGCCGACGACCTCGACATGCTCCGCCCCGCTCTCGAGGAGCTCCAGGCGGCCATCCAGCGGTGCGACCACAACGGCGCACAGATGGCGCTGTACTCGCTGGACACGAGCACCGCGGTGTCGCAGTCGACCACGCTGATGGCGAAGCTGAAGGGCAGCAACGTCACCACCATCATGTGGGCGGGCGATCCCATCTTCCCGGTCTTCGGCACCCACGCCGCGACCTCGCAGGCGTACTTCCCGGAGAACGTCATGGAGGGCGGCGGGCTGATGGACATCGACGTCCTCGCCCGCGCGTACGACTCCCAGCAGTGGCAGCACGCCTTCGGCATCAGCGATCTCCCGGCGTTCCAGCAGGTCGACCGCACCGACGGGGCCAGGGTGTACCGCGCGTCGGGCGGCACCGGGAACGTCCCTTTCTCCGCGTATCTCTGGCCCTTCGACGCGCTGCTGGCCAACTCCTTCCAGGGGGCGGGGCCCAGCCTCACCCCGCTCACCTTCGAGCGCGCCACGCTCACCAGCCCCTCCTACGGCGGCTGGCGCGCGACCCACGATCCGCACCTCGCGTATCTCCACTTCGCGCCCGGGAAGTACACCTGGATCAGCGACGCGCGCGAGGTGTACTGGAGCGCGTCCGCCACCTCGGAGTTCGACGGCAAGCCCGGCGCGTACGTCCAGCTCAACGGCGGGGAGCGGTACGTCGCCGGGGAGTGGACGCTGGGGGAGCCGAACCTTCCTCCGGGGGTCTGAGGCGACGGGCGCGCTCATCGACGACCTCGTCGCGCCCCACGGGTTCTGGGGGGAGTCGGCGGAGGCGACGGTCGCCGACGAGGTCGCGCAGGCGACGACGGAGGCGATGCTGCGGACCCGGAGCGCCGGCGACCGGCGCTGACCGGGCCGGTCGCGCGGTGCGGTGCGGCGGAACCCGGAACCCGCTATCGTGAACCGCCCCGGTCGGAGGTGGCGCCGGGGCACGGGAGGCATCGGGTGGGACGGCGGGCTTCGCGATGTCGCCGGCCGGCCGCGGGCGCGGTCGCGCTCCTCTGCGGCGTGCTCGCCGGTCTCTCCGGCTCCGCGGCGTCCGCCCCCGGGGCGGGCCCGCCGCCGCCGTCGCACAACCGGCCTGCGCTCGGCTTCGAGCCGAACGTCGGCCAGGCCCCGCCGGGCGCCGGCTACGTCGCCCACGGCGGGGCGACGACGCTGCTCGTCGGGCCGGCGGCGACGACGCTCGCGATCCCGACACCGACCTCGGTCACCGCGCTGAGTCTCAGCCTCACCGGGGCGCAGCCGGCGGCGCGGTGCGAGACCCGCGACCGCCTGCCCGGGCTGGTCAACTACGTGCTCGGTGGTGACCCGCGCCGGTGGCGGACCGGGGTCCCGACGTACGCGACACTGGCGTGCCGCAGCGTGTATCCCGGCGTCGACCTCATGCGCCGCGGTGTTGCGGGCGAAATCGACGACAGCCTCGTCGTCGACCCGGGCGCCGACCCCGGCGTGATCGCGCTCGGCGTCGAGGGCGCCGATCGCGTGGACCTCGACGCCGCCGGCGGCGTGCGCATCCGCGCCGGCGGTGCCACGGTGGTGGCGCGGGCTCCGCGAGCGCACCAGGTCGTCGGCGGCGTGCGCCGTTCGGTCGCCGCCCGGTACCGGCTCGATGGCGAGCGGCAGGTGACGCTCGTCGTCGGACCGCACGATGCCGCCGCCGCGCTCGTCGTCGAACCCCAGGTGACGTATCCGACTCCCGCACCCCCCACCCCTCCCAACCCGCTCGGGGAGCGCCGCTTCGATCAGGGTGCGGCCGTCGCCGTCGACCCGGCGGGCAACGCCTACATCGCCGGCGCCACCGGCTCGTCGAACTTCCCGACGACCGACGGCGTGGTGCAGAGCAGCTTCGGCGGCGGCGCCGACGGCTTCATCACCAAGCTCAACGCCACCGGGACGGCCCTCCTCTACTCGACCTACCTCGGGGGGAGCGGGTTCGACCAGATCCTCGGGATCGCGGTCGACGCGGCGGGCGACGCATTCGTCGCCGGGGTCACCGGCTCGACCGACTTCCCGACCACGCAGGGCGCACCACAGCGCAGCCTGCGCGGCGACACCAACGCCTTCGTCGCCAAGCTCGACCCGGCCGGCGCGAAGCTCGTGTGGTCGACCTACCTCGGTGGAGCCGGGGACGACCTCGGCGCGGGGATCGCCCTGGACCGGGCAGGCAGCGCCTACGTCACCGGCTACACGCGATCGGCCGACTTCCCGACGACGCCGGGGGCGTTCCAGACCGCCTTCGGAGGCATCCAGGACGCGTTCGTCAGCAAGCTCGACCCGGCGGGCTCCAAGCTCGCGTACTCGACCTACCTCGGCGGTGCGGACATCGACGAGGGAAGTGGGATCGCCGTCGACGTAGCCGGGAACGCGTACGTCACCGGCTCGACCGCGTCGGCGGGATTCCCGACAACCCCGGGCGCCGCGCAGCGTGCCTTCGGAGGAGGGGGCGGCGACGCCTTCGTGAGCAAGATCGACCCCGCGGGCGCGAGGCTCGGCTACTCGACCTTCCTCGGCGGCAACGGCGACGACTCCGGCGCGGCGATCGCCGTCGATCCCGGCGGTGGCGCCGACGTCACCGGTGCCACCGGCTCGGCGAACTTCCCCGTCACGCGGGGCGCGGTCCAGACCGCCTTCCACGGCGGCGGCCACGACGCCTTCGTGACGAGGCTCGACCCCGCGGGGCGCAGCCTCGTCTTCTCGACGTACCTCGGCGGCACCGGCTTCGACCTCGGCCTCGGCCTCGCGGTGGAGCCGTCGGGCGGCGTGTACGTCACCGGCACGACGAGCTCGAAGAACTTCCCGACGACGCCGGGCTCGGTGATGCCGACGTATCGCGGCGGGGGTGACGACGCGTTCGTGACCCGGCTCGACGCGTCGGGGCGGACTTTGCTCACCTCCTCCTTCCTCGGCGGAGGGGCGACCGATCGCGGCGCGGGCATCGCCCTCGATCCCGCCGCCGACGTCTACGTCACCGGGATCACCGGCTCCGCCGACTTCCCGACGACCAAGGGCGCGGTGCAGCCGGCGAGCGGCGGCGGTGGCGACGACGCCTTCGTCACCCGGCTCGACCCCGCGGTGTCGGGCCTCACGTACTCGACCTACCTCGGCGGGCAGGGCTTCGACGCCGACCTCCTGGGGATCGGCGTCCCCTGAGACCGGGTCAGTGCAGCCCGGTCGCGATGAGGACGGTCACGACCAGGTCGAGCGCGAGGAAGGCGATCAGCACCGCGATCGCCATCGGCAGAGTGGGTCGCGAGGCGGGCGGCGCGGTGCACGCCGGCTCGGCGGGCTCGACGAGCGCCGCCGGCTCGGGGCTCGGCTGGAACCGCGCGCTCATGTGGAGCGGACGGTGGAAGAGGTACCGCGTGATGCACAGCGCCTCGAGGTTGTCGGCGTCGTCCTGACATGCGGAGCGCGACGGTGTGTAGACGCCGAGCGCAGCCTCGGGGTCGCAGGCCTGGGCCGGGTCGTGCTGCCGGCCGCAGGGGCCGCACAGGGGCGGTGTGATCGCGGTTCTCCGTCTCTGTGCATCGCCTGCCGGGACGCACCGATGTGTCTCTCGGGCGGTGGACGCTACCATGCGCGCGCTCGCGCGCGACTTCTCTTGTGCACTGCGCCCAGACACGGTGCCGTTTTCGCAGCGCAGCGCGCTCGATGTGGTCGTCTCGGGGATCATGCGCGCCATGGACGGGCCGGCCGGGAACAACGCGCCGGTGCCCCGGTGCGAGCGCCCTCGACCGCGGACACCGATCGCCTTCGCACATCGCGGAGGTGCGACGTCGCGGGACGAGCAGAACACGCTGGCGGCGTTCGCCCGGGCCGTGGCACTGGGCAGCGGCATCGAGAGCGACGTCTGGCTGACCGCCGACGGTGTCCCCGTCCTGATCCACCGGAGTCCGCTGAGCCGCTCCCGGCCCGTGCGCACCCTTCGCCGTCGGGAGCTGCCGTCGCATGTGCCGAGCGTGGACGAGCTCTACGCGCAGTTCGGCGCCGGCTTCGACCTGTCACTCGACATGGCCGATCCACATGCGGCGGAAGCGGTCGTCGACAGCGCTGCCGCACGCGGCGCCCTCGACCGGTTGTGGCTCACCCACTGGCGATTTCCGGTGGTGGCCGAGTGGCGGCGGAGATGGCCCGAGGTCCGCCTCGTGTTCCCCACCCTGCTCATCGGCTCCGCACGCAGGACGACCACTCTCCTCGATCGCCTGGCGGCGATCGAGGTCGACGCCGTCAACGTCTTTCATCACCGCCTCGGCGCGCAGGTCGTCACGGGCGCGCACCAGCGAGGTCTGCTCGCCTTCGCATGGGGCGTGCGCCGGCGTCGCGGGATCGAGGGTGCGCTCCGACGCGGTGCGGACGGGATCTTCGCCGATGACGTCGCCGCCCTGGTCGGGGCGGTGCAGGCGGCCGACCGCGCGCGGTCCGGGGCCTAGCGAGAGCTTCGGGTCGGGCGCTTCGTGCCCCGGCGGGTCGCCGCGGGGGCCTGCGTCCCAGGCACCGCCGCCATGATCAGCGAGCGGGCGACGGTATCGACGCCGCCGCCGTGATTGCGCGGGCCGTACATCCGCGCAGCGCAGAACGCCCCATCCATCAGCAGGAGCAGCGCGTCGCCGAGCGCGTTCGCGTCGGCGGCGCCCGCCTCGGCGGCGAGCTCACGCAGGCGGGCCCGCACGGCGCGCTTGTGCGCGAGGGCGGTCGCGTGCCCGGCGCTGGTGAGCTCGGGGAACTCGGAAGCGGCGGCCTGGAAGGCGCAGCCGAGGCAGGTCGGGCTCGTGACCAGCCTGGCGAGGGCGTCGAAGAGCCCGGCGAGACGCTCGGCCGGGGCCGCGTGCGGATCGAGCGAGGCGTCGAACCAGACCCGGAACCTCTCGTCGGCAGCCTCGAGGTAGGCAACGATGAGGTCGTCCTTCGACGGGAAGTGCCGGTACAGCGTCGTCTTCGCGACCCCCGCGCGGGCCACGATGAGATCGACACCGACCGCGTGAAAACCCTGCTCGTAGAACAGCTGCGACGCGGTGTCGAGGATCGCGTCCCGTCCGGATCCGCCCCGTGCCGGCACCGGCGCTCGACCTCCCCTGAACGGATGGGCTACAGATCTGTCTGTAGTGTACGGGGAGAGAGCGGTGGACCGACACGGGGCACTTGCGCTCGAGCCTCGGCCGTGGATAAGCTACAGACAGGTCTGTAGTTAGTTGAGGGCCTGAGCCGGGTCGGGCCAGGGAGCCGATTTCGATGCCGATGATCGATGTCTTTGCGGTTGCCGGGACGTTCGCGGACAAGCACGGGCTCGCCCGGGACCTCGCAGCCGCCGTCATGCGCTGGGAGAAGGTTCCGGACATCGCACTGTTCCGCACCAACACCGCCGCCTTCATCCATGAGCTCCCCGCCGACGCCGTGTCGAACGTCAGCGGCGACAGCAACCATGTCCGCGTTCAGGTGCTCACCCCGGTCGGTGTGCTGGATCGCGGCAAGCAGCTCGGGGTCGTGCGTGACCTGACGGACATCGTCGCTGCGGCGGCCGGTGATGTGACGCTGCGCGAGCGGACCTGGGTGCTGCTCACGGAGGCGCCCGAGGGCGGCTGGGGAATCAATGGGCACGCCAACACGGGTGCTGACATCGCGAGCGCGGCTCGCGCCGAGTTGGGCGCCGGCTGAGAACGGCGCCCGCCCATTCCCGAGCCACCGTACGTCTAGACGCGAGGAGCCGGGACGGATGATCCGTCCCGGCTCGCGTTCGGGAAGCAGGTTGCGGCGCTACCTCACTGGATGCACTCGCGGTCGATGGTGACGTTCACCGGCACGGCGTTCGCGCTCCGCCCGTGGGCATCGGTGACGAAGAGGTGGATGGTGTCGGTGTGGGTGCCGCACCCGACGTTCTGGAAGGTCGCGGTGACCGTCACGGTGTCGTTGGCCTTGGCGTCGCCGAGCATCCCGAGCGAGTCGCTCCAGGTGTAGCCGGACACGCCGCTCGAGGCCCGCGAGGAGAGCACGATCTGGAAGCTCTCCGTCCCGTAGCCGGAGATCACGTACCGGGTGCCGGCGGTGGGGGAGAGGATCGTCGCGGACGGCGGAGCGGGCAGCGGGGTCGGGGTCGGCGACGCGGTCGGCGAGCCGCTGGGAGCGGGGGTCGGGCTCGGCGCGGCGGTCGCCGCCGGGCTCGCGTACAGGGTGATGGCGGCGGTGGTGCTGAGCTGGTTGGAGGGGTCGGTCGCGGTCACGGTGATGCCGTGGGTGCCCGCGTGGGCGAGCGAGGTGAGGAGCGTCGCACCACCGCCGATCGTCGTCCCGTTGTCCTTCCAGACCACGCCGGATGCGGGGAGCGGCCGGCCGTCGGCGTACGTCGCGGCGCTGACGAGCTCGAAGGGGGAGCCGGCGGTGACCTGACTGCCGTCGGCCGGGGCGGTGATGCGCACGTCGGGGACGGGCGAGAAGAGCGAGAGCGGGCCGACGCTGACCTTCGCGGTGCCCGAGGCGGGATCGATGCTCAGCACCCGGACCATGACGTTGGTCTGCGGGTCGACCCAGACGCCGCCCGCCTGCCAGGAGCAGTTGACGGGGCTGTAGATGCGCTGGCCCGTGGTGGCGCTGCGCTCGATGTAGGAGTACGGGGCGGGGTTGCTGTCGGGGAGGGTCGTGGGCGGGCTCTTCAGCTCGTGGATGAGGACGGCGTTCCCGGGGATGCCCGCGTCCCACCCGTCCTTCTGGCGGTACTCGACGGTGTAGGCGTCGTCGGGCTTCGACGGGTCGGGGACGATCCTCACGGCGAGGTCCCGGGACGCGGTCGGGTGGCTGAGAGCCGCGAGGGTGAGGATCTGCTCGGCGCCGCCGGCGGTGTAGGTGGCGACGTTCTGGCCGGGCAGCCACTGCATCGCGAGCAGGTTGGGAACGTCGACGCCCGGACCGTCGTAGCCGCCGGCGTTGATCGGGTTGTAGCCCGCCGCGCCGTTGAACGAGAAGGTGCAGCGGGCGCTCATGATGTCCCAGGGATCGCCGTACTCCGCGCCGCCGTTGCCACGGGGGTGCTCTGGACGGTGTCGAACGAGTGCGGCAGGCCGAGCCCGTGGCCGATCTCGTGCGCGGCGAACGCGGTGAAGAGGCTCTTCTGGTCGAAGACGACGCAGCCGAGCGGATGGCTCTGGCCGTGGATCGTCAGGTTGTTCTGCCCGGTCCAGGAGGCGCCGCCGTCGTTGACGACGTTGGTGACGAGAGCGAGATGCCGAGCTTCATGTCGCTGTCTCCTGTCGCCGGCCGGCGGGGTCGGTTGGTTTGGTGTTCCTCCGACACAGGAGGGAGGGCCGATTGCGCTCAGACCCGACGAGTTCTCGGCTCGGGCGCCTCAGCCGTCCGGGCCGTCCCTTTCCCGCCGGCGCTCACACTCGTCGACGATGACCCCGACGGTGTAGTCGAGGTCGTACGAGGCACCCGCGTCGCCTGCGCACGGCGTCGAGGCGGTCAGCGCGTACGCGGCCTCCTCGCCGAGCAGGCGGCAGCGCTGTATCACCGGGTCACGCTCACTCTCGTCGAGGGCCCGGGCCCGCACCTCCATCCGCCGGCCGTCCGCGGTCTCGAACCGCAGCTCGCCGTTCGCCTGGCGCACGATCCGCACCCCGCCGGCGTGGACCTTCCGGTGGTGGGCCCCGCAGAGGCATGCCAGGTTGTCGAGGTCAGTCGGGCCGTCGTCGAGCCAGTGCTGGATGTGATGGGCGTGGGTGAATCGCGCCGGCACCGGGCAGCCGGGAACGCGGCAGAAGCCGTCGCGCACGTGGAGCGCGCGTCGCAGCGGAACAGACACGGTTCGCCGCGCCCGGCCCACGTCGATCGGCACGCCGTCGCGCTCGGTGATCGCCACCACCTCGGTGTCGCAGCCGATCCGCCGCGCCACCTCGGGGGAGAGCCAGGGACCACCGTCGAGGTGGCATCGTCCGCCGGGATCGGCCCCGGTCAGCACCCCGGCGTCGACGTGGACGACCAGCTGCGGCACCACCACCGGACGCTCGCACCCGTTCCCCTCACCTGCGAGCCCGCGGTCGCAGAGGGCCACGAGGGCGTCGGCACGATGAGCGGCATGGCGGTCGTCGGCGGGATCGCCGCTCTCGTTCGAGGGCTCGGGCAGGGTGCGACGCACCCGCTCCAGAGCGGCGTGGACCCTGGCGCCGTCCTCGGTCGACAGGATCCCGCGCAGATGGAGCGTGCCGTCGTCGTCCCAATGCGTCCACAGCCCGCGGCCGATCCTCTGCGCCGCCGCCTGGTCGGGGTCGCTCTGCTTCATGCAGCGGCTGCAGGCACGGACGATCCGGGCGAGCTGGGAGCCCGACGCCTGGCGCGCGAGCTCGAGCCAGACGTCCTCGTCCTCGGCGGTCGCCACCCGGCAGAGCTCGCGGACCTTGTCGGGCGAGAGCTCGCCGGAGGCGAACGCCTCGGCGATCAGTGGCAGGGCCTCCAGGGCGTGCCCGATGCGCACCAGCGTCTCCCCGCTCGCCAGCCCGTGGCCGGTGTTGATGGAGAGCCACTGCGCGCAGGAGCGCATCCCGTCTCCCGCCCATCCCTCGGCGCTGTCGAACCGCGCCGCGAGGCGTGCGAGGCGAGCTGTGCCCGCGTGCAGGTGCGCCGCCAGCTCGCACATCTCCCTCGCGATGGCGAGGGTGTCGGCGTCACGTGCGGTCGGCAGTTGCGGGTTCACGACGCGAGGATTATACCAAACATATGTTCGCAAGGCAATGCGCACGCGCTCAACCCGGGTGGCTCGCGCGGCGCACACTCGGACGCTCGGCGCGCCCGTATAGAAAACTCAATATCTGACAACAACACCATTGCGCGCCTGCCCTTAGACGACTCAGCTCAGCCGCAGCCGGTTCCGTAGAAACGGGCGACGTTGTGGGCCGCCGACTGCCAGGCGGGCGTGGTCACCGTCGCGGTCGACGAGAAGCTCAGGCCGGCGCTCGCCCGGTTGGGAGCACTCACCGTGAACCCTGGGGTCGGCGTGGGTGTCGGGCGTGGAGTAGGAGCGGGTGGTGCGCCGGCGTAGGCGTCGCGGCCGGCGTCGGGCTCGGCGTGGGCGCCGGCGTCGGCTCACAGACGGGCTCGGCGTGGCGGTTGTGGCCACGGCCGACGGCGCCGGGGTGCCGGTCGGCACCCCCCCCGATCACCGGCGCCGACGCGGGCGGGCCGCCGAACACGCGGGGCAGGACGATCCCGCCGCAGGAGCCGAGGAGCAGCACGAGCAGCAGCGCCGCGAGGGCGGTCCGCCGCCGGCGGCGGGGGCGGGAGGGGTCGTGGCGGGCGGAGATCTGCGCCGCGGTGATCCCTGGCGGCACCGCTGCACCCGCGATCGACGACGCGCCCGTGCCGATCGTAGCGGCGGTCAGCCGCAGGTGCGGCGGGTGCTCGAGGCTTCGCGGCAGCGGCAGCATGACCAGCGAGCCGAGCAGCGTCTCGGGGGCGGTGAGCCGACTCGCCATCCCCTGGCACCTCTCGCAGCGGCGCATGTGCCGGTCCACGCTCGCCCGCTGCTCGGCGGTCAGCTGCAGGACTCCCGCCGGGACCATCTCGGCGAGTCGCTCGCAGTGGGTGCGGCGGCGCGCCACGAGCAGGTAGCGGACGGCGTTGCCGAGCGCCTTCTTCACACGGTGGACGAGCAGCGACGCCTGCGCCGGCTCGATCTCAATGACCTGGGCGATCTCCGGGCTGGTGAGCTCGGCGCGCACCGCGAGCTCGAGGACCGTTCGCTGCCGCGGCTCGAGGCTCGCCGCGGCGTCCCAGACGAGGCGTGCCGCCTCCTCCGCGAGCGCCTGCGCCTCGGGCTGCGGGTCCGGCGCCTCGACGATCGAGGCGACGGCGTCGATGTCGGTCGCCTCCCGCGCCCGGGTGACGTGGTTGAGCGCGAGGTTGCTCGCGATCCGGTAGAGCCAGGGTTTCACGGCGTTCGGATCCCGCAGCGCGGCCCGCTGCCTCCCACGCCTGGATGAACGCCCGCTGGGTGATGTCCTCCGGGGCGGCGAGGTCACGGACGGTGCGGCCGACGAAGTCGAAGACCGCGCGCACGTACCGGTGGTAGAGGGCGGTGAAGGCCTCCTCGGCGGCGTCGCCCTGGAGGCGCCGGGCCAGGTCGCCATCGCTGAGACGAGCGGGATCCATGGCGCGCCGAGTCCAGCCGCGGCTTTCACGGCGGCCGGGCGCGGTGAGGGTCGTGTGGATCGGGTCATGGGTGTCGCCTCCGCGGTGGTCGTCCACCCCCAGACACACGAACCCCGGCCGGATTGCGGTCAGACGCTAGAGTGGGCTCATGGAGGCCGGGGGATGAGCAGCCGCCTGCGCCGCGATGGCACGGGGGTGTCCGTCGCCACCCTGCCCGGCGCGGAGGCGCTGGAGACTGCGCTGCTCCGGACCCGCTGGCGCGAGCGGAGCCTCGCCACGCCCCCGGCAGGGAGCGCGCTGCGGGCGGTGCCGGGCGACCGCGGGCTCCCCGTCCTCGGCCACTCACTCGAGGTGCTGATCGGCGGGCCGCGGTACGCCCAGTGGCGCTGGGAGAGGTACGGCCCCGTCTCCTGGCTCGACGCCTTCGGCATTCGCGAGGTCGCGCTCCTCGGCCCCGACGCCACCGAGGTCGTCTTCGCGAACCGCGACGGCGCCTTCTCCCAGCGGGGCTGGGACCGCTTCATCGGTCCCTTCTTCCATCG
>DATKEY010000305.1:0-2344 GCA_035544475.1 Candidatus Dormiibacterota bacterium
GGCGGCGACGCCCCGGTGTCGCTCCTCACCGCGGCGCCCAACCCGCGCGCCGGCGACCTCGTGGTGTATGCGCCACCCGGCACCCGCCTGCCCGGCTGGGCGCAGCCGGTCGGAAAGAAGGTGATGTTCGGGATGGAATCGCCCGGGTTCCTCTGCTCGGCGGTCGAGCTCGGGCTCGGCGACGACGCCGACGGCCTGCTCATCCTCGAGCGGGGCGTCCCCGGGCAGCCGGCGAGCGAGGTGCTCGACCTCGACGCGGTGCTCGAGGTCGAGGTCACCCCCAACCGTCCCGACTGCCTCGGCCACGTCGGCCTCGCCCGCGAGCTCGCCGCTGCGCTCGGCGAGACGCTCACCGAGCCGCCGACCGGCGTCCCCGAGGCGCTCGCCTCGGTGTCACCGGTCGAGAACCGGGTGAGCGTCAAGGTCGAGGACCCCCGCGGCTGCCCCCGATTCACCGTGCGGGTGATCGAGGACGTCGCCGTCGGACCCTCGCCGGGGTGGATGCAGCGGCGGCTGCGCGCGGCCGGCATCGGTCCGATCAACAACGTCGTCGACGTGACCAACTTCGTGATGCTCGAGCTCGGCGAGCCGCTCCACGCCTTCGACTACGAGCGCTTCCGCCGGGCCGGCTCCGGCGGGGGCGCGGCCCAGGTCGTGGTGCGCCGTGCCCGCGAGGGCGAGCGCATCGTCGACATCGGCGGCCGCGAGCACCGGCTCCTCGACCACGACCTCGTCGTCTGCTCGGGGCCGAACGTCGTCTCGGTCGCCGGGGTCATCGGTGGCGACGACACCGGCATCGTCGCCGACACCCGCACCGTGCTCCTCGAGGCCGCGACCTGGGACGGCCCGAGCATCCGCGCCACCTCCCGCCGGGTGCTCGACAAGCCGACCGACGCGTCGATGCGGTTCTCGCGCGGCCTCAGCGACACCCTGCCGCCGCTCGCCCTCGACCGCGCCGCGTCGCTCATCGCCGAGCTCGGCGGCGGCCGGGTGCTCAAAGGGATGGTCGACGATCATCGCGGGGCGCTTCCGCGGATCCCGCCGATCGAGGTCGCCGACGGCGTGCTCGAGCGCATCCTCGGCTGTCCCGTCGACCCGACCGAGGCGGCGACCGCGCTCGCCCGGCTCGGCTTCAGCGTCGAGCAGGACGGCGGCTCGCTGCGGGTGCTCCCGCCGCACTTCCGCCGCGACGTGCACATCCCGGTCGACATCGCCGAGGAGGTGGGGCGCTCGCTCGGCTACGCGCGGGTGCCGAGCACCCTGCCCGGCCGCCGCCGCCCCGTCACCGAGCTGGCGCCACACCCTCCGGTCGAGGACCGCGTGCGCGACGTGCTCGCCGGCGCCGGGCTCGACGAGGCGATCACGTACTCGTTCATCCCCGCGGGCGCGGCAGCTCGGCTGCACGGCCTCGGCGAGGGCCGCGCCCCGATCCCGCTGCGCAACCCCCTCGCCGACCGCTGGAGCGTGATGCGCACGTCCCTGCTTCCCGGGCTGTGCGAGGCGCTCGAGACCAACCTCAATCGCGGGGTCAACGACGTGGCCCTCTTCGAGATCGGCCGCGCCTTCTGGGAGGGGGAGCGCAC
Source organism: Candidatus Dormiibacterota bacterium (assembly GCA_035544475.1). Classification (GTDB taxonomy): domain Bacteria; phylum Chloroflexota; class Dormibacteria; order Aeolococcales; family Aeolococcaceae; genus CF-96. Next base: position 1,584 of record DATKEY010000305.1, read on the forward strand.
CGCGCCGCCGCCCGGATCGACCCCGGACGGCGCCGATGCCGCGCTCCCACCGCTCCCCGAGGAGCCGCTCCTCCTCGGCCTCGTGTCGCAGACCGGTGATGGCCGTGGAGACACCGTCGCAACCCGAATTCGCGATCTGCAGTCGGTGCTAGCGTTCGCCGCCCATGACCTCGCAGGCGTCAGCATGACCATCGAGCCCCAGGAGATCCCCGGTCTCCGCCCCGGACGTTCCGGCCGCATCGTCGCGGACGGCGCCGCCGTCGGCGTGATCGGTGAGCTCGACCCCGACGTCCTCGAGGCATTCGGGCTTCGCGGGCGCGTCGCCGCCGCCGAGCTCCGGATCGACGGTCTCGTGCCCGAGGTCCCGCCCGCGCCGCGGTTCCAGCAGCCGCCGGACCAACCGGCGGTACAGCTCGACCTCTCCGTGACCGTCCCCGTCGACGCGCGGATGGGCGACGCCCTGGAGATCGCCCGCGAGGCGGCCGGCGAGCTCCTCGAGAGCATCGAGGACCGCGACGAGTACCGCGGTGACGCGAGTGCGGCGCGCAAGAGCTGGACCTTCCGGCTCACCTACCGCGCCGGCGACCGCACCCTGAAGATGAGCGAGGCGCAGGCCCGGCACGACGCCGTCGCCGCCGCTCTCGAGACGCGCCTGGGCGCAGAGGTCCGACGGTGACGCTGACTATCGACATCGCCGCAGTGGTGATCATCTTCTTCAACTGCGTCGTGGGCTGGCGGTACGGCATCGTCGGCCGGATGAT
>DATKEY010000306.1:0-12631 GCA_035544475.1 Candidatus Dormiibacterota bacterium
CCGGTCTGCTCCGAGGGGCGTCGCGCGCGAGCGCGCGCCCCGGCGGCGTGCGGGCGATGCGCCCGCGCCGTCACTCCCCCGGAGGGATGACGCCCAGCTTCCCCCTGCGGAAGTCCTCGAACGCCTGCAGCACCTCCTCGCGGGTGTTCATCACGAACGGCCCGCCCCAGGCGACGGACTCGCGGATCGGCTCGCCCCCGAGCACGAACACCTCGAGGTTCGGAGAGCGCGACTCCTGCACGGGATCCGCAGCGATCGTCAGCACGTCCCCGCCGCCGAACACCGCGAGACGCCCGACACCGAACGGGGCCTCCTCGGCGCCGGCACGGCCGTGTCCGGCCAGCCCGTAGACGAGCGCGTTGAAGTCCGGGCGCCACGGCAGCCGCAGCCGCGCCCCGGGGCTCAGGGTCGCATGCAGCACGGTGATCGGGGTGTACGTGATCCCCGGGCCGGAGAAGCCTCCGACCTCACCGGCGATCACCCGCACGAGCGCTCCGCCGTCGGCGGACGACAGCAGTGACACCTGCCCCGCCCGGATGTCCTGGTACCGCGGTGCCACCCACTTCTGCGCCGCCGGGAGGTTGACCCACAGCTGGATGCCGTGGAAGAGCCCTCCGCTCACCACCAGCGCCTCCGGGGGGCGCTCGATGTGCAGGATCCCCCCACCCGCGGTCATCCACTGGGTGTCCCCGTTCGTGATCTCCCCGCCACCACCGGTGGAGTCGCGGTGCTGGAACACCCCGTCGATGATGTAGGTGACCGTCTCGAACCCACGGTGGGGATGCCACGCCGTCCCCTTCGGCTCCCCGGGCGCGTACTCGACCTCGCCCATCTGGTCCATGTGGACGAAGGGGTCGAGGTGGCGATGGTCGACGCCGGCGAAGGCGCGGCGCACCGGGAAGCCCTCGCCCTCGAAGCCGCTCGGCGCGGTGGTCACCGCCAGCACCGGGCGCTCGACCGCCACGGCCGGATCCGGCTCGGGGATGCGAGGCAGGGTGAGAATGTCGTCGACGGTCACGGCGGGCATGAGGGAGACCTCCACGGGGCCGGTGCCCCGAGATTGTAGTCGTTGTATGCGCAACGTTCCCGCCGCGGCCAGCCGCCAAACCATCCTCGCCCTCGCCCTCCCCGCGCTCGGGGCGCTGGCGGCGGGTCCGCTGTACCTGCTCGTCGACACCGCGATCGTCGGCCACCTCGGCCGCGCTCCCCTCGCCGGCCTCGCGGTCGCCGGCACGGTTGTGACCGCGGTCACGAGCATCGCCACCTTCCTCGAGTACGGCACCACCGGCGGGGTGGCGCGGGCGCTCGGCGCCGGCCGGCGGGAGGCCGCGCTCGACCTCGCGGTCCAGGCGACCTGGCTCGCGCTCGTCACCGGCCTGCTCATGACCGCCGCGGTCGAGATCGTCGCGGCGCCCGCCGTCCACCTGATCGGTGGCGGCGACGCGTCGGTGAACGAGCAGGCGCTGACCTGGCTGCGGGTCGCCGCCCTCGGGCTGCCCTTCGTCTGCGTCGCCCTCGCCGGCCAGGGGTGGCTGCGCGGTCTCCACGACACGGTCACCCCGTTCGCCGTCGTCCTGGTCGCCAACGCCCTGAGCGCCGCGCTCAGCGCCGGCCTCGTCTACGGCGCCCACCTCGGCATCCGCGGGTCGGCGATCGCGAACGCCGCGGCCCAGAGCGGCTCGGCGGTCGTCTTCGCCGCGGCGCTCGCCCGTCGCGGCGCCCACCTGCGACCGAACCTGCGGCGGATGGCCGCGCAGCTCGTCGCCGCCCGCGACCTCGGCGCCCGCACCCTCGCCTTCCTCGTCTCCTTCAGCGTCGCCACCGCGGTCGCCGCCCACATCGGCCCGATCACCGTCGCCGCCCACCAGATCGCGATCCAGCTGTGGTCGTTCCTCGCGCTCAGCCTCGACGCCCTCGCCATCGCCGCCCAGGCGCTCGTCGGCACCGCCGTCGGCGCGGGCGACACGGCGGCCGCGAGGGAGCTGGCACGGCGCCTCGTCCGCTGGGGCCTCGTCACCGGCGCGGCGGTCGCCGCCGTGCTCCTCGCCGGGACCGCGCTCATCCCCCGCCTCTTCACCTCCGACCCTGCGGTGCTCGCCACCGTCCGCCAGGCCTGGTGGTACCTCGCCCTGATGCAGCCCGCCGCGGCGGTCGTCTTCGTCCTCGACGGGGTGCTCATCGGCGCCGGCGACACCGCCTACCTCGCCGCGGTGACGACCGGGGCCGGCCTGCTCGTCTACCTGCCGCTCGCGCTCCTCGCCGGCGCCGCCGGTCTCGGGCTCGGCGGCATCTGGTTCGGGCTCACGTGCTTCGTCCTCGTCCGTCTCGTCGCCTGCCTGGCGCGGATGCGGGGGACCCGCTGGTGGCGGCGGGGGGTGGAGGCGGCACGGGCCTCCTCTCACCCCGCGGATTCCGCACCCGGCCACCGCGAATCCGCGGGGGCCCCGAGGTGAGCACGGCCGCCGGCGAGCGGCCGCCCGCGTCGAGGTGTCGCAGCCGCGCGAACACCGGCACGAGCATCTCGGCGGCGCTCTCGACCACCGGGAGCAGCTGTGCGTACACCGCGCTCGCGGCCGGGTCGGGACGCCGCACCTCCTCGACGGCGATGCCCGCGCCGGCGGCGTCGAGGCTGTCGATGCGGCCGAGCGCGACGAGGCCGAGGAGCGCGGCGCCGACGCACGACCCCTCGGTGCCCGAGGGGTACTGCACCTCGACCCCGAGCACGTCGGTGAGGAGCTGGCGCCAGAACGAGCTCTTCGCGAAGCCGCCGGTGGCGCGGACCTCGCGCACCTCGGCGCCCGCCGCGCGGACACTGTCGAGCACGACCGCCATCTGCAGGCAGACCCCTTCGACGGCGGCACGCAGCAGGTGCTCGCGGCGGTGCGCGTGGGTGAGCCCGAGGTACGCGCCGCGCGCCCACGCGCTCCAGTTCGGTGCGCGCTCGCCGTAGAGCTGAGGGAGCATGAGCAGCCCCGCGCTCCCCGCCGGAGCCGTGGCCGCGAGCGCGAGCAGCGTGGCCTCCGCGTCCTCGCCGAGGTCGGGCGCGAGCGCGTCGGCGAGCCACCGCAGCACCACCCCGCCGCTGTTGATGGCGCCGCCGGAGACCCATCGCTCGTCGGTGAGCGCGTAGCAGAAGAGGTGCCCGGCGTCGTCGACGTGGGGCCGCTCGACCGCGACCCGGACGGCGCCGCTGGTCCCGATCGAGCACGCGGCGACGCCGGGACGCACCGCCCCGACCCCGAGGTTCGCGAGCGGTCCGTCCCCCGCGCCGACGACGAGCGGCGTCGCCGGCTCCAGCCCCACGCGGCGTGCCGTCGCCGGGCGCAGCCCCGGGAGCACCGTCGTCGTCGGCACCGGCGTGGGGAGCTGCGCGGCGTCGATGCCCGCGAGCGACAGCGCCTCGGCATCCCATTGCAGGGTGTCGAGAGCGAACAACCCCATGCCCGAGGCGATCGAATGGTCGACGACCCACTCGCCGGTGAGCTCGGCGACGAGCAGCTCCTTGATCCCCATCCAGCGGTGCGCCGCGGCCATCACCGCGGGCTCGTGATCGCGGAACCAGAGCAGCTTGGCGAGCGGTGACATCGGGTGCACGGGGGTGCCGGTGCGCCGGTGCAGGGCACGGCCCATCGGGGTGACGCGCAGCCGCTCGGCCTCCTCCGCGGCGCGCTCGTCGGCCCAGGTGATCGACGGGGTGAGCGGCCGGCCGGAGGCGTCGACCGCGAGCAGGCTGTGCATCGCGGAGCCGACGCCGATGCCGGCGACGCGCAGCCCCGCACGCCTGGTGGCCGCGGTCACCTCGGCGATGCTCCGCAGCACCGAGTCGACGATCACGTCGGGCTGCTGGACCGCCTCGCCGGGGTGCGGCTCCTCGAGGGGATTCTCCGACGACGCGCCGGCGCGCACCGTGCCCGAGGCGTCGACGGCGACGACCTTGGTCGCCGTGGTGCCGACGTCGACGCCGAGGACGACCTCGCTCACCGCGGCCGGATCACGCTGTCGTCGGCGAGCGCGCAGCCCATCGTGGCGAGTCTGCGCGACCGCATCCCTGCGACGCACGCGGCAAACTCACCACGGACGTTAAGCGCTTCTTGAACGCGCGTTCGTGGAGGGCATGCTCTACTGGGTTCGTGCTGTGGACGGCGACCGGCGCCCGCGGGAGCGAGCCGGCACCGTCGACCCTGGCGGTGCTCCGCCGCCTGCTGCGGTCTCCGCTGCTCCGGATCGTTGGGACGGTCGCAGGCATCCTCCTCCTCGCCCACAGCGTCGACCTGCGCAGCGCGGCGGTCGACCTCGGCTCCGCGCACCGCGGCTGGCTCGCGGTCGGGGTCGCGCTCGCCGGGGCCGCGTTCCTCACCGCGATCCTCGAGTGGGGGGTGTGGCTGCGCGCCGCGGGAGGGCGGGTGACCTGGGGCATGGTGACCTCCTGGCAGGCGCAGTCGGTGTTCCTCAGCTCCCTGCTCCCCACCGGCGCCGGCGGTGACGCGCTCCGCGCCGTCGAGGCGGTGCGTGCGACCGGGATCGGGCGCGGCCTCGCCTCGCTGGTGGGCAGCCGCCTGGCGGGGCACACAGGGATGGCCGCCTGGGGCGTGGCGGGGGCGCTCCTGCTCCGCGGGAGCAGCCTCGGCACGGTCGCGCTCGTCGCCGTCGCCGCGTGGGTGGCGCTCCTCGGAGCCGCCTGGGCGGGCGCCATGTGCGCCGCTCCCGCGGTGCGCCGGCTCGCCGGCCACCGGCGGCGCGCCGTCCGCCGCGCGGCCGGGTTCGCCCGGCCCTTGACGGAGGCGATGTCGTGGTACCGGGGGCGCGCCGGGGTGGTCGCCGTCTCGGTCGCCGCGGGCGTCGCCGGCTGGGGGCTCCACCTCCTCAGCCTCGAGGCGCTCGGCCGGGCCGTCGGCGTCGACGTCTCCCCGGCGATCTTCGCCCTCCTCGTCCCCCTCGCCCTCCTCGTCACCCTGGTACCGATCACCGTGAACGGGATGGGGGTGCGCGAGGGGGTGCTCGTGGCGCTGCTGATGCGCTACGGCGTCGACGCCCATCGCGCCGCGGTGCTCGCCGTGCTCGCCGACCTCCAGGCGCTTCCGATCGCCGCGATCGGCGCGGCGCTCTGGTTCTCGCGGCGCGGCTAGCCTCAGCCGATCGGGACGAGCGGGGCCACCACCTCGACGGCGCGCACCCCGACGCTGTACTGCCAGTGGACGAGGCTGGTCACGGTTCCGAACCCGCCGGCGACCGCGCGGTCGAGGGTGGGCACCCATCGGTCACCGCCGGGGACGATCGACGTGGTGGAGACCGCCAGCGAGGCCAGCTCACGGAGCACGTCGATCGCCGCAACCTGGATGTTCTCCGCCTGGCGGATGCCGTCGATCAGGTCCTTGGGGGCCTCGCTCATCGATGTCCTCCGGTGTCGCGTCGTGGGCGGCCAGTCTACGACGAGGTGCCCTTCGGGCCGACTCGCGGCTGGCCGGCAGCCGCCGGCGGGCGGGGCACGAGGCCGAGCTGCTCGAGCAGCTCGAGGCGGTCGAAGACGATGTGCTGGCGGGCGAGCCGGCCCTGCTCGACGGTCAGAACGGCGACGTAGCCGCCCTTCAGCCGGCGTCCCATCGGCGGGATCGTCCCGGTGGGCGTGCGGAAGACCCCCTCGTGGGTGCCGGTCAGCGTCCCTTCCTGGACGACCGTCGACCCCTCGGAGGTGACGCGGTGGACGCTGGCGTGGACGTCGGGAAACGCCGCCCACCAGTTGGCGGCGAAGTCCCGGACCCCGTCGACCCCGCGGTACACGGTGTTGCCCGGTGTCACGTACTCGACGTGGTCGGAGAGGAGCTGGGCGAGCGCGGTCCAGTCCTTCGCATTGAACGCGTCGTTGCTGCGGCGCGCGACGTCACGTGCATCCAGCATGGCGGCACCTCCCTCTGCGGTGCGATCCGGACCCCAGGCGCCGCGCCGGGGCGGCGCTCGTCGAGGATAGGCAGCCGGCCCCGCCCCGGGGTTAAGCCCCCGTCAAGGTCGGTGGGCGATGTGATGAGGCGGCGGAGCCGTCACCGTGACGCAACTTGACGCAGTGCGTCATATCCTGCTACGGTGTCCCCAACGCCGCCATCGACGCGGCGCTCACACGAGGAACATCCCGAAATGTCCGAGACCAAGACCCTCTACCTCGACCTCGTCCCGACCACTCAGGACAGCATCAGCTCCGCGGTGGAGAAGATCGAGTACGTCGGTCTGGCCGCCGCGGGCGCCGCCCGTCACCTGGTCGAGCCGTTCATCGAGGCGGTCCAGTCCACCCGCCGGTACCTGACCGTGGACCACACCCAGCTCGTCGACGCCACCGTCGGCTACGCGGGCAAGTTCGCCGAGCAGCAGCAGAAGTTCCTCTCCGAGCTCGGCGACGTCCTCGTCGGCAAGCAGGGCGCGCATCGCCCCGCGAAGCGCAGCAGCGCCGCCGCCTGACCCGCTCCCGCAGGTCGGAGCGTTTCTGACAGGGTCGTCGGCATCATCCGGCGCCGGCGACCCTCTCGCGCGCCCGCCACCCGCCCTCTACACTTCCCCTCTCCACCCACATCCGGGGATGGGCCCTCCACATGACTCCACCTGACGCCGGCTCCGAGCCGCCGCCCCCGCCACCCGGTTCGCCTCCGCCCGGCCCTGAGCCGGGTGGTTCCCCGCCCGGATACCCGCCGCCCGGCTATCCGCCCCCCACGGGGTACGGGCCGCCCCCCGGCTACGGGCCACCGCCGTCCGGCTACCAGCCCTCGGGCCCCGCCCCCGGCCTCGCGTACGCCGACTTCGGCGTGCGCCTGGTCGCCTACATCATCGACCTCGTGATCATGGGGGTGATCGGCCTCGTCATCCGCGCGCCGCTGATCAGCAACCGCACCGGGTGGGCCGCGTACGCCATCACCGTCGTCGTGCAGACGGTCGTGCACGGCGCCTACCTGATCACCCTGTGGCAGCGGGGGCAGACCCTCGGGATGCGCGCGCTCCACCTCAGCGTGCTGCGCGCCTCCGACGGCGGGCTGTTGACGATGGAGGAGTCGCTGCGCCGCTTCGTGCCCTTCGGGGTGGCGTTGATCACCGGACCGATCGGCATCCTCATCTGGATCGCGATGGCGGCGACGGTCGCGACCGACAGCCGCGGACAGGGCCTCCAGGACCGGCTCGCCGGCAGCGTGGTCGTGCGCCGGGCCGGCTGACCCCGTCCCGGTCGCCGCGGAGCGCGCTGCTATCCTTCGAGGTCTTGCGTCGAGTCGTCGGACGGTTCGGGGAGAGGTGAGGCGATGAACACGGCGATCGAGGAGCGGATCCGCACCCGCGCGTACGAGCTCTGGGAGGGGGAGGGGCGGCCCGAGGGGCGCGAGGTCGACCACTGGCTGCGCGCCGCGCAGGAGGTCGCCGCCGAGGAGGACCGTCCCGCCACGCGTGCGCGCAAGCCGCGCACCGTCGCCACCACGGCGGCCAAGCGGACGCCGGCGACCAGCGGCGCGGGCGCGACGCGCTCGCGGGCGCGTGCACCGAAGGGCACCGCGCCGCTCTCCTGAGCGCGGGCGGGTCAGCCGCGGGCGTGGTCGCGCGCGACCCCGGTGGCGGTGATCCCGACCACGACCAGCGGCAGCAGCCACCAAGCGTCGACGTGCGCGCGGAGCAGCAGCCAGGTGGCGACGAAACCGGCGGCGACCGCGGCGGCGGCCGTCCAGTCGTCCCCGATGATGAACCCGTACCAGAAGCGCGCGAAGGCGACGACGGCGCGGATCACGGCTGGCGCGCCGGGGTGAGCGCCGGCCGGCGCCGGAGCAGAGCGGTGGCGACGGCGGCGGTGGTCGTGTAGAGGAGCAGCAGCCAGAGGATCGCGGCGTCGCTCCCCGGCCAGTCGACCCCCAGCCCCTCGGCGCCCCAGAAGGTGCCGAAGCTGGTGAGCAGCAGCCCGACGACGAGCTGCAGCGCGCTGCGCGGGATGCGCCGCACCCAGGCCTGTGAGGCCGCCGCGATGACGCCGACGACGACGACCGCCGAGACGGCGCCGCCGATCGCGGGGAGGTACGCGTTCGCGGTGGCCCCGAAGGACACCGCGATGAACGCGACCTCGAGGCCCTCGAGCACGACGCCCTTGAAGGCGAGCACGAACGCGGTCGGATCGAAGCCGGCGCCCGGCGGGGGCGCGTCGTCGTCGATGTGGACGCCTCCCTTGTAGCCGGACAGCCCGGTGGCGGCGACCCTGCGGATCCCCTTGCGCAGCCACTGGAGCCCGAAGACGAGGAGCAGGCCGCCGACGACGAGCCGGAGGGAGTCGATCGGCACCACCGTGAGCGCCCGGCCGAGGCCGGCGACGAGCACCGCGAGCACCCCGGCGCCCGCGGCGGCTCCGGTCAGGGTCCAGCGCCAGCCGCGAGTGGCGCCGACGCCGATGACGATGACCGCCATCTCGATCGCCTCGACGGCCGAGGCGAGGAACGCGGGGGCGAAGACGGCCCCGGGGCTCACCACCGCCAGGGCTCCCAGGCCGGCATGAGCCCAGCGTACCCGTCTCGCCCCGGACGGCGTCACCGGCCCCGGTGGGGCCCGGGGTCAGACCGCGTGGGCGCGGGTCCGGCGGAGCGCGCCGACCCCGACCGAGCGGCCGGTGGTCGGGAGGTGGGCGACGCCGCGGTCGGCCGCCTCGAGCCACGCCCGGGCGGTCTCGCGTCCGAGCTCGATGTGCTCGCCCGCGGCGGCGAAGTCGAGCACCCAGCCCTGGGCGCTCACCTCGAGGATCTCGAGCCGGACCCCCGCGGCGGCGGCGGCCGCGACCGCGTGGCGGCGCTGGTGGATCTTGGTGACGAGGTTGGCGCGCCCGAGCATCGCCGTGAGCCGGTCGGGCACCCCGGCGAGAGCACCGACGCTCGCGTCGAGCAGGACGATCGACCGCGCGCCGCGGCGCAGCGACTCGACGATCCCGAAGTTGTCGACGAAGCCGGCGTCGGCGAGCATCCGGTCGCCGATGCGCACCGGCGGGAGGACGGTCGGGATCGCCGAGGCGGCGAGCACCGCCTCGGAGACCGAGCCCGCCTCGAGGTACTCGATCTCGGCGCTGATCATGTCGACGGCGGCCACCGCGAGGGGGATGCGCAGGTCGGCGAAGGTCCGGACGCCGAAGCACTGCTCGATGATCCGGCGCATGTGGCTGTCGGAGAACGCCGCCAGCCGGCCGCGGGCCAGCGCGCCGACGTAGCCGCGTACCACCCCGCGGAGCAGCGACCGCACGGAGGGGTCGACCCAGAGCCGGAGCAGCTCGCGGCCTCCATCACCGTCGGGGTGGGCCGCCATCCAGGCACCGTTCCAGGCGCCCACCGAGGTGCCGATGATGAGGTCGGGGCGGAAGCCGGCCTCGAACAGCTCGGCGGCGGCCCCGGCCTGGGCCGCGCCGTTGGCGCCGCCGCCCGAGAGGGCGAGGACCAGGGGACGCGCCAGCCGCTCGAAGCGGGTGATCGCCGGCGCGCACGCCATGACCCGACCCTACACCGGCCGGCCGCCCCCGACGGGGGCACACCGACGGATGGGGCTCGGATGTTGACCGTCTGTTCGGTGGTCTTTAACCGGGGCCGGGCTCGTTAACCGATGGGGCATATTCCCAGCCCGTCCAGCGCTCGACGCTCACGACGATCACCGGCCCCTCGGGGCGGCGGAGGCGGTACTGCGGGTACCTGGCTGCGAGCAGGTCGAGCGCCGCCTCGCGATCGGCCTCCTCGTCGCCGCCGGACAGGATCCGGGCGACCCCGTCGGCACGCACCCACCACAGCGCCTCCCAGCGCTCCTCGTAGTGGTCGGCGAGGACGCACACCCGCGGATGGGCTCGGAGGTTGCGCAACCGGGCGAGCTCGGTGGTGCGCTTCGGCTTGTGGTCGACGGCGGTGACGATCCGGTTCCCCCGCACCGCGAAGGTGATCGGCACCAGGTGGGGGGCGCCCCGCGCGTCGACGGTTGCGAGCCGTGCCACCCGCGCCGCCGTCAGGCGCGACCGGGCCTCGTCCTCGGCGAGGTTCACGATGACCGGGAGTATGCCGCTCGCCCGCCCCGCTCGCGTCGCGGAGGAGTAGCCTTGCGCCGATGATCACGGCCTCGCGGGGTCCCGGCTGGCCTCGGGCCCTGCTCGTCCCCCTCACCATCCTCTCGTGGCTGGCGGTCCTCATCGTCACCGTCTGGCTGGCGAGCCACGTCACCAAGGCGCTGCTCACCCTGGTGCTCGCCACCCTGATCGCCTTCGCCGCCAACCCCATCGTCAACCGGCTCGAGAGACGGATGCATCGCGGGCTCGCGGTGGCGGTCACCTTCATCGGCGGATCGCTCGCGCTCATGGCGTTCCTCACCGCCGTGGTGATCGCCGCCGTCGGCCAGGTGCAGCAGCTGGTCCACAACCTGCCGTCGTACTCGCAGCGGGTGGAGGGTCTCCAGCCGCAGGTGCTCAAGCTCCTCGACCACGTCGGCGTCTCGTCCGACCAGCTCAACCACGTGCGCGAGAACCTGATCAGCTACCTGCAGACCATCGGCACGCGGGCGGCGAGCGGCGCCTTCGACCTCGCCACCGGCATCGTCAACCTGATCATCGAGATGGTGCTGATCCTCATCCTCGGCATCTATCTCACCGCGAACAGCGGGAGGATCACCACCTGGCTGCGCGAGCAGGCGCCCGCGAGCCAGAGGGGACGCGCGGAGACGACGATCTCCATCGTCAACCGCGTCGTCGGCGGCTACGTGCGCGGCACCCTGATCATGGCGTTCTTCATCGGCACCCTCGTCGGCGTCGGCATGCAGATCATGGGTGTCCCCTATGCCGTGATGCTCGGGGTGCTCGCCTTCTTCATGGAGTTCATTCCGGTCATCGGTGTCTTCATCTCCGGGGCCGCGTGCGCCGCGGTCGCGGCGACCCAGAGCGGGGTGCTCGCGCTGGTGGTGATCGGCTACTTCGTCGTCATCCACGTCCTCGAGGGCGACCTCGTCGGTCCACGGGTGATGGGGAAGGCGCTCGGGGTGCATCCCGCCGTCGCCCTGCTCGCGCTCGTCGCCGGCGGCGAGGTGCTCGGGCTCTGGGGCGCGCTGTTCGGTGCGCCGATCGCCGGGCTGATCCAGTCCGCGGCCTCGGCGATCTGGGAGGAGTACCGGGCCGGCCGCGTCGAGACCGCCTCCGCCCCGGCGCCGATCCCGTTAGCGTCGGGCGAGGAGCAGTGAGCCCACCGTCGCCGGGATCAGGGTCAGGCACCCCGCGGCGACGAGCGCCGCGGCGACGGCGGGGGAGAGGATGTGGGTGGAGAGGCCGAGCGAGGCGGCGGCGGCCGGCATCCCGAGCTGCGCCGACGCGGCCAGCCCGGTCGCGACGCGGCGGGTCCGGGTGACGACGAGCGCGGCGATCACGTGGGTCAGCACCGCGGCGGCCGCCAGCGCGAGGGCGAGGCCGATCGCCGAGGGCGAGGTGAAGAGCGCCCGGAGGTCGAGCTCGGCGCCGAGGAGGACGAAGAAGAGGGGGACGAAGAACCCGTTGCCGAGCCCGGTGAGCTGGAGCGACAGCCGGTCGGGCTCGCGCAGCCGGACGATCACCATCCCGGCGAGGAAGCCGGCGACGAGGGTGCTCGCGCCGGTGCGCTCGGCGATCGCCGAGAGCCCGAGGAGCAGGACCAGCGAGACCCGCAGCTGCAGCACCCAGCCCTTGGCGAGCGACTGCTGTTTGAGGCTCTGGGCGGCCGCCGTCGGCCTGACCCGGAGCGCGACGAGGAGCGAGAAGGCGCCGGCGGCGACGATCGCGGCGTCCCCGCCGAGGGCCTCGCCGACGTTGCCCGAGGCCGACAGGGTGAGGGGCATCACCACCACCGTGCTCGAGTCGGCGAGCGCGACCCAGGCGGTGAGCACCGCGATGTGGTCGCCGGAGAGGCCCCGCTCGCCGAGGATCGGGAAGGCGACCGCCGCCGAGCTCCCGGCGATGAGGACGGCGAGGAGCGCGGGGTGGCCGAGGCCGACCGCGTGGTCGACGAGCACCGCGGTGGGGATGGCCGTGACCGCGACCGCCGCGAGGGCCGCCAGGCCGCGGAGGAAGCCCGTCCGGATGGCCGGTGAGCCGATGTCGACATGGGTCCCCGCGGTGAGCATGAGCATGGCGAACCCGATCGCCTTGAACTCGGGGAGGGGGCTCGCCGAGGGGTCGATCGAGCCGGTCCCGGTGTGGCCGAGCAGCACCCCGAGCGCCAGCTCGCCGATGACGACCGGGATCAGACCCCCGCCGGCGGCGGCGAGGAGGGGGCCCGCGAGACCGGCGAGGACCAGGACCGTGAGCTGGACGAACATGCAGGGGGCATCATGCCTTGGGCGCTGGGGACGAAGCCGGAGAGGGGTACCCCGCGCATACCATGACGCGTTCAGGCGGACCGGTGCGCTTCGGTCCGCCTTCGTTCAGAGGATGGGCGTGACGCACCGTCGCCACTGCCGCTGTGGATGCCCGCAGCCCCGCGGCTCGGTCGCCGGAGACCTGCTGAGGGCGGTCTGGCGGCCGCTCCGGGGATGGCGCGCGGACCGCGAACCGGCCCCGGGACTGCCCGTCCCCGCCTGGGTGGTCGAGGCGCTCTCCGAGCCCGACCCGACCGGCGAACGCTGACAGCCGGGGGCGTCAGCCTTG
>DATKEY010000307.1:0-6308 GCA_035544475.1 Candidatus Dormiibacterota bacterium
AGCAACCTCCGTCGAACGGCGGCCGCACGGGGGCGAACGACCCGCACAGCTGGCACAACTGGGACGGCAACTGGCGGGACGACCGTTTCCGGCGTGAGCACTCCTTCGACTCGCGTCACGAGCGCTTCGAGGACCGGGACCACGGCCGGTTCGAGGATCGCTTCCACATCGACGACTTCCGCGGCCACTTCGGCGATCGCGACTTCCGGACCGACTGCGACGAGCTGCACGGCGTCGGCAGCGTCCGCGCGCTCCTCGACTTCCTCGACGAGCACCCGGCGATGCGCGACTTCTTCGAGGACCACGGCGACCTCTTCGACTTCCTGGTTCACCATTCGGACCTCGGCGACGACTTCGACGCGGACTGCACGTTCATCGACGTGTTCTAGAGGAGACGGACCGGCCGAGAGCACGGGGCGCCCGTCCATGCTCTCGGCCGCGCCCGCCGTCACCCCCGCCGGTGCACCACCGGCGAGCCCATCGCCTGGTCCAACGGCCGCACCACCATCTCGTCGATGCTGACGTGCGCCGGCCGCTCCACGACCCACAGCACGCACTCGGCGATGTCCTCGGCACTCAGGGGCGTCATCCCCTCATAGACCTTCGCGGCACTCTCCGCGCTGCCGAGGCGCACGAGGCTGAACTCGGTCTCGGCCGCCCCCGGGGCGATCTCCGACACCCGCACCCGGCGGCCGAGCATCTCCTGGCGCAGGGTGCGGCTGATGGCGCGCACCCCGTGCTTCACGGCGGTGTACCCGGCTCCGCCGGGGTAGGTCTCGCCACCGGCGATCGAGCCGATGTTCACGACCTGACCGACGGGGGTGGCCCGCTCGAGGAGCGGGAGCAGCGCGCGGGTCATGCGCATCAGCCCGAGCACGTTGACGTCGTACATCTGCCGCCACTGGTCGTCGTCGGCCTCCGCGATCGGGGTGAGGCCGTAGGCGCCGCCCGCGTTGTTGACGAGGACGGCACATTCGTCGAGGGTGGCCACGAACGCGTCCACACTCGCCTGATCCGTCACATCGAGGCGCGTCCAGCGCGCGCCCGCGGCGTCGGCGACCTCGCGCAGCCGGTCCTCGCGACGCGCTCCGGCGACCACCCGCCAGCCGGCGCGGGCGAGGGCGCCGACGGTGGCGGCGCCGATCCCGCTGCTCGCCCCGGTGACGACGGCGACGCCGCGCTCGCGGCTCATCCCGCGGTCACGCCGGCGAGCCCGGCGCGGATCCGCCGCTCGAGCGAGGCGACGTCGAGGCCCTGCATCCCGAGCTCGGCGGCGACGAGGTCGGCGGGCAGCGCCTGGCCGAGCGACCACAGGCCGCGCATCTCCGCGCCGGTCTGGGCCGAGGCCCACCAGCGGTCGCCCCGGGCCGCCCGCCAGTGCTCGTGGAGCTGCGCCTCGAGCATCCAGGCGCGCAGGTACTGGGACGAGTAGAAGCCGGGGTCGACGTCGTCGAGCCAGGTCTCGGTCGGGTAGGAGAACCCGAGGTGCTCGGTGAGCAGGGCGGCGTAGCGGGCGGGCATCGCGGCGAGGCCGTCGGGGACGGCGGCGTGGAGCTCGAGCTCGTAGAGGAGCTTCGTCGCGTAGCGCCGGATCATGTAGAGGTAGTAGACGTGGACGCGGTGGAGAAGGGTGGCGAGCTCCTCTCCTCCGGCCTCGGCGTGCTCGCCGAGCCAGGCCGCGTCGAGGAGGAGGTGCTCGAGGCTGAAGGCGTAGGCCTCGGTGACGCTGTTGTCGCCGAGCAGCCGCTCCTCGAAGGGGCGGGTGGCGTCGACGTGGGCGTAGTGCTCGGTGTGGCCGGCCTCATGGAAGAGGGCCCGCCAGTCCTGATAGCCCCCGGTGGGCCGCATCACGAGGTAGACCTCGCCCGGGGCCTGGACGGCGACGCAGAAGGCCCGCGGGTTCTTCTTCGGGCGCTCCTCGGTGTCGAGGTGGACGTTGGGCTGGTCGTCGAGGGCGACCCCGAGGCGGAGCAGGGTCTCGCGGAGCGCGGGCACCATCCGCTCGGCGCGGAAGCAGGCGTCACGCTCGCGCATCCGGAAGAGGATGGCGGCGTCGTGGCGCTCGGCCTGTGCGAAGGGCACCCCGATCACCTCCTCGAACCAGGGCTCGAGGTGCTCGAGGTAGAGATCGCGGGTGCGCTCGAGGAAGCCGGCCATCGTCTCGCCGAGGCGGCGGAGGTCGATCCCCTTGAAGTCGCCGTAGAAGGACGTGTAGCTCTCGAAGCCCAGCTCCCGGATGCCGGCGTGGTGGCGGCGGAGCAGCTTCTCGCGCACGGGGTCGAGCCGGGCCGTCTCCGCCAGCCGGGCCCGCTCCAGGGCGCGGCGGCGCTCGCGGTGGGGCTCGTTCTGCACCGCGACCGAGACGCTGTGGTAGGGCATCGTCTCGGCGTCGACGGTCACCGTCGCCTGGGCCTGGGCTGTCGCGAGCTCGTCGGCGAGCATCGCGAGGTCGCGCTCCATGCAGAGCTCGGCGACCGCCCAGGCGAGGACGGTCGCCCGGCGACGGTCGGCCGGATCGGTGGCGGCGTCACGGGCGGCGAGCGCGGTCCGCACGGCGTCAGGGATGAAGACGTCGGCGTGGCGGAGCACGATCGGGAAGATCTCCAGCGCCTCCTTCTGGCCGCTGGAGTGGAGGTAGTGCTCCATGCTCGCCTCGCGGTAGAAGTCCTCGAGGGTGCTCCTCAGGCCGTCGACGGAGGTGGTCATCGAGGTCGCTCCTGAGGCCGGCGCCGGCCGCGCAGACGCCCCGCCGCATTCCGCCGGGGTCGGACTATTGTCGGGTCTGGGGACGTCCGGCGCGCCCCTCGAAGGGCTGCCATGGGCGTGCCCCGGGCTGCCATAGGCAGCGATCTCTGTCGTCTGCGGACGCCGTCACACCGGGGCCAGTTTTTGCCAGCACGTGCATACTGCCGTGTTCGCGCATATACTCCACCCCCCACGGCCAATCCCCCCCACGTCTTCGAGGGCCGTTCCCATCCTCTCCTGCACCCTCCCTCCACCTCCCAACGTCCCCTCCGGGAAGGTCTCAGCAGGCCTCGCCGAGGCGATCGCGCGCGGTTCGGAGCCGTGCCGCCGCGACGTCCGGGCCGATGAACCGCATCGCCTTGAACACGGGCACGCCCGCGGGCGCGCCCAGGATCGCCATATAGAGGACTCGGAACGCGTCCCCGAGCTTCTTGACGCCGCGTTCCTGGAGCAGCTCCTTCAGCCGCTGCTGCATCGCCTCCGGATCCTCGAGGCCTCCGCCGTCGACCTCCTCCAGGGTGGCGTCGAGGAGGAAGGCGGCAGTGGCGGCGTCGACCTTCCTCGGAGGGAACTCGACGTCCTCGGGCCAGGGCACGGAGTCGAGGAGCGGGGCGGCGAGCCGCGCGGCGTCGTCGAGGCGCTTCATCCTCTCCTGGAGCAGGGGGACGAGCTCGAGCCGCTGCTCGGCGGTCGCCCCGGGGAGCCAGTGCTCGAGCTCCGCGGCCAGCCGCTCCGGCGCCAGCCGCCGGATGTGGAGCCCGTCGAGGTCGTCGAGCCGCCGGCTGTCGAAGACCGCCGGCGCGGGGTTCACCCGGTCGAGCGAGAAGCGTGCGACGAGCTCCTCGAGGGTGAAGACCTCCTCCTCCGTTCCCGAGGACCAGCCGAGCAGCGCCATCGCGTTGACGAGGGCGGCCGGGAGGTAGCCGAGCTCGCGGTACTCGAGGATGTTCCGCGCTCCGCGGCGCTTGCTCAGCTTGTGGCCGTCCTCGCCGAGCACCACGGGCACGTGGGCGAAGCGGGGGGGCTCCCAGCCGAGCGCCGCATAGAGACAGAGGTGTTTGGGGGTCGAGGGGATCCACTCCTCGGCCCGGATGACGTGGCTCACCTCCATGGCGTGGTCGTCGACGACGTTCGCCAGGTGGTAGGTGGGGAACCCGTCGCCCTTCAGCAGGACCGAGTCGTCGATCTCGGCGTTCTCGAAGACGATCGGGCCGCGGATGAGGTCCTCCCACCCGGTCTGACCGAGGGGCATGAGCTGGCGGAGCACCGCCGGAACCCCGGCGGCGATCTCCGCCGCGACCTCCTCCTGGCGTCCCCAGCAACGACGGTCGTAGCGGGTGGGCCGGCCGGCCGCCCGCTGTTCCGCACGCATCTGCTCGAGCCGCGCCGGCGTGCAGATGCACCAGTAGGCGGCGCCGACCTCGACGAGCCGCTTGGCCTCGGAGCGGTAGAGCTCGGTACGGAGCGACTGGACGTAGGGATGGTGAGGCCCTCCGACCTCCGGGCCCTCGTCCCAGTCGAGGCCCAGCCAGCGAAGGGATTCGAGGATTTGCATCTCGCTGCCGGGCTGGTACCTTTCCTGGTCCGTGTCCTCCACACGGAGGAGGAAGGAGCCCCCCGTGGCGCGGGCGGCGAGCCAGTTGAAGAGCGCGGTGCGCACGGATCCTGCATGCAGCGCGCCGGTCGGAGAGGGGGCGAAGCGCGTCCGCCACCCCGGACGCCGATCACCTACATCCATCTGTTCTCCCCGGTTGGCCTGTGGCGCAAGTTTCCCGTAGAGGGTGACGTTCTGGTGGTGCAGGCATAGCCGGCAAGTGTGAACCACGGCCTCGGCCCCGGTGCAAGCGTGGGTTATCGGACCGAGCGTGGTGGCGGGTCATGAAAAAGCCTCTCAATATCGACCACGCGGAGGGACTAGGGGTAGCCGTGAACAAAATCAGAATGCTCAGTGCCGGTGCGGTTGCCGGCATGGCGGGCGTCATCGTGCTGCCGATGTCGGCGCATGCCGACACCGCTCAGCCCTCGGGGACGGCCCAGGCTTCGGCCCTGCAGGTCTCGATCTCCCCGTCGGCGCTCATCTCGGCCGTGCCGGCCGTCGGTACGCTTCTCAGCCAGACGCTGGGTGGTGTCCTCGGCAACACGGATCTCAGCATCAAGATCGACGCTGCGAACGCCAACGGCGTCCTCAGCGGGAATCTCCTCGACCTGGTCTCGGGTCATGGTGATTCGACCCCGATCGACATCCAGTTCGCGCCCCTCCAGCAGGAGCTCGACACCCTTCAGAACGCCGTCAAGACCGCGCTCGGCGCGCTCAACGGCGTGACCAGCCTGCTCAGCGGTGCAAGCGGCCTGACCAGCGCCCTCGGCAACGGCGGCCTGCTCTCCAGCCTCACCGGCCTGCTCGGCAGCAACTCCAGCATCGTGGGCAACCTCACGTCGCTGACCAACCAGCTGCCGATCCTCGGCGGCCTCCTGAACGGCGTCCTCGGCGGCTCCGGCAGCGGCTCGCTGCCCTCGCTGACCGGCGCACTCCAGGGTCTCGGCGTCAACCTCGGCAACACCCTCGTGGCGAACTACAACGTCCCGGGTGTGCCGAACGCGCCGACCGCGGCCTCCTCGGTCATCGCGACCCCGGCGGGCGCTCCGATCCAGCTGAACCTGGCCCCCTACCACGCTGACGCGGTCACCAACGCGCTGGCGCAGACGGCCGGGATCGCCGGCGCTCGCGCCTCGGCGGACAACAGCACCACCAGCCTGGCCGTCACCCCCAGCCTCTCGCTGCCGAACATCGGCGGCCTGCTCGGCAACGGTGGCTCGCTCGGCGACCTGCTGGGCCCGAACGGTCTGCTCAGCAGCCTCCTCAACACCACCAGCGGTCTTCCCATCGTGGGCAGCCTGCTCTCCGGCATCGTCGGCAGCCCGTCCACCAGCGGTGGCGCGGCCAGCGGCCTGCTCGGTGGTCTCCCGCTCGGCGGCGCGGTCCAGGGCGTCCTGGGCAGCCTCACCGGCGGCGGCAACGGTCTCCTCGGCGGCGTGCTCGGCAGCAACGGCCTGCTCGCCGGCCTCGGCAACCTGACCGGCAACGTCCCGGTCGTCGGTGGCCTGCTCAGCGGCGTCACCGGCAGCAGCTCGGGCGGCTCGGTTCTCGGCATCCTCGGCAACAACGGTGGCCTCCTGTCGGGCATCCTCGGCAACGGCGGCCTCCTCGGCAACCTGACCAACCTCAACGGCCTCCTCGGCGGCCTGCTCGGCCCGAACGGCCTCCTCGGCGGTCTGCTCAACGGCCAGAACCTCGGCCTCAACTCGCTGATCAAGACGGCGTCGGTCACCTCGAACTCGATCGTTCAGCCCGTGACCAGCGTCGCCGGTCAGTTCCAGGCCCTGGCGAGCACCAAGATCGCTTCCGTCCAGATCCTGCCCCTGGGTGACCAGATCCTCGGCGATCTGACCAGCATCCTCGGCGGCTCGGCGGGCGCCGGCGGCATCGGCAGCGCGCTCAACAGCATCGTGGGCGGCCTCAACCTCGGCAGCCTCACCAACCTGGGCCCGCTCTCGGGTCTCCT
>DATKEY010000308.1:0-9609 GCA_035544475.1 Candidatus Dormiibacterota bacterium
CTTCTGGGTCCGCTCCACGCAGAGCCGGACGTTGGAGAGGGCCAGCCCGGCCTGGGTCGCGAGCCGGTCGAGGATGGCCGCGTTCTCCGGGTCCAGGCTCGCGCAGTCCGCGGGGGCCTGGACCAGCAGGCCGCCGACCAGGTGGCCGCGGGTGCGCACCGGCACGACCGCGATGCACGCGGGCTCGGGTCCGAAGAACTCCATCAGGGTGCGGTCGGCATCGGACTCGGCGTCGGCACTGCGCACCACCGTCGCCCCCCGCTGCTCGAGCGCGCGCGCGAGCACGCCCTCGTGGCCGCCGAGGTCGAGGTCGAAGAGGTGGCCGACGCCGGGGGCGCGACGGCCACCGGTGGCGGCCAGCCAGCCGGTCATCCGGGTCTCGTTGGGGTCGCAGAGCCCGAGCACGGCGCGCGGGTAGCCGAGCAGCTCGGTGGCGCCGACGACGACCCGCTCCTGCACCTCGGTGACGTCCATGGTGGTCTGCATCGTCGAGGCGATCTCCTCGAACGCCTGGAGCTCGAGGTTGCGCTGCAGCAGCTCGATGTTCTTGCGCTCGAGCGAGGTGCGCAGGTCCGCCTCGCGGGCGGCGTCCTCGGCGGCGCGGTTGGCGGTGCGGACCGCCTCGGCGAGCACGAGGCAGGCGAGCACCGCGCCGGCGGCGACCACCCAGGTGAGCGCCGCCGGGGACTGCCCGCCGGGGGGCCGCAGCCCGGCCGCGGCGAGCGCGACGCAGGCGGCGACGAGGAGCGCGGGGGCCGCCCCGACGCCGAGCCCCCGGGGGAGGAGGATGGCGCCGGCGAGCACCGGGGCGAGGGCGTAGAGCAGGAAGGTGTCGACCCCGCCGAGCGAGATGAGGACGGCGCCGAGGAGGAGGTCGGGGAGAAGGAGGGCGGGATAGCGGCGGACCGCCTCCCAGCCGCGCCGGCCGGCGGCGGTCACGATCGCGGTGGCGACCACCGCTGCGCCGACGAGCAGCACGCCGCGGGCGGCCGCGTGCTCGGAGTCGCGGACGCTCCAGACCACCGCGGCGACCGCGCAGGCGAGCCAGCGCCACCACACCAGCGCCCACGTCAGGTGCGAGCCGGCCCCCGCCAGGCCAGGGGACCGCCCCGCCGCCGGACCGGTGCGCCACCGGCCGAGGAGCGTACTCGGAGCCCTCACGTGCCGGGTGTACCACAGCCGGACTGGCGGCGAAAGTCGGAAGGGGTGCTGTGAGGCGCACTTCCATCTCGACGGACACCCATGGCATTGCACCGGGCGGGATAATGGACTGTTTGGTGGAGGCAGTCAGCCCGGGGTAGTCGCTCTGAACATCACGCTCACCCAGCTCCGCGCCTTCTGCGCGGTGGCCGAGACCCGTAACTTTCGCACCGCCGCGGAGAGGCTCCACCTGAGTCAGTCGGGCGTCTCCGTCCAGGTCGCCGGCCTCGAGCGCGGGCTCCGGCTCGCACTCATCGACCGCCGCCCGCCGGGGTGGCGGCTGACGAAGGCGGGGGAGGTCGTCCTCGAGCGCGCCCGGGCCATCGTCGAGCAGGGTGCGCTCCTCGAGCGCGAGGCGGCGGCGATCCGGTCGGGGGTTCGCGGCCAGTTCCGCCTCGGCGCCACCCTCAGCATCGCCGACCACTCGCTCTCGGTGATGCTCTCCGACTACCTCCGCGCCCATCCCGAGGTGCGGGTCTCGGTGCGGGTCCAGAACACCCGTGAGATCGAGCACGCGGTGCTCGCCGGCGAGCTCGACGTCGCCCTCATCGAGGGGGCGCTCAGCAGCGTCGGCCACCTCGTCGAGTTCCCCTATGCGCGCGACCAGATGGTCGTCGTCTGCGCCCACGACCACCCGTTCGCCGAGCGCAGTCACATCACCCGCGAGGACCTCCTCGAGGCGCCGCTCATCGCCCGGGAGCCGGGGTCGGGGAGCCGTGCGCTCGTCGAGGAGCGGCTCGGGGTCTCGCTCTCGGAGCTCAACCTGCGGATCGAGCTCTCGAGCGTGCGCGCGATCCTCACCGCGGTGGCGGCGGGGATGGGGGTCGCCGTGCTCTCCCGGCGCAGCGTCGCCGACGCGATCGCCGAGGGGGAGATCGCCGCCGTCGACGTCGACGGCGTCGACTTCGTCCGCTTCTTCCGGATGGTCCACGTCGACGGCGGTCCCCGGAACGATGCGGCGCGTGCCTTCGCCACCCACGTCCGGGCGATCGCCGCGGTGGGACCGCAGCAGCGCACGGCCGCGACCGGATGACCGACGCGGTCTCGGCCCTCGCCGACGGCGTCGCCGACCGGCTCTGGCACCGCATCCAGGCCCAGGACCGCCTCGACGCTCTCGACGAGGAGGCGAGTGGCCCGACCCATCGCGAGCGGGTTCTCGGGGACGCCGCGGGTCTCGCCGAGAGCGTCGAGGAGGTGCTCTGCGGGATGCTCGCCGCGGTCGCCGACGGGGCCCGGCGCGCCGCTCTGCGCGGATTGCGCAATGGCGAAACACCGGAGGTGACGCCCGAGGTCGACGCGCTGCTCCGCGCCGGGCTCGCGGTGGCGAGCTGGGGCGGGGACGGCGTCGCCGTCTCGGATGCGGGCCGCGCCGTCGGCGAGCTCTGCGACGAGGTCGCCGCGCGCGCGACCGAGCGCCTGCGGCGGAGGCTCGGCGGCGATGGCTGAGGCCCCCCCGCCGGAGACGACGCTCTGCGTCCTCTGCCGGGTCACGGTGCTCCCCGCCGGCCGCCGCCTCTGCTACCGCTGCTGGAGGATGATGCGGCCGGACGAGCGCCGTGCGATCGCCGCGACCAACGACGGGAAGGTCCCCGCCTGGGTCGATCGCGGCCACGATTGACAGTTTCTGGGCTCCGATGAGGAACCCTCATCGTGCTTCGCGGCGCGTTTGTCTCGCGGCGCGCGTCCGGCATACGCTCGCT
Source organism: Candidatus Dormiibacterota bacterium (assembly GCA_035544475.1). Lineage (GTDB taxonomy): Bacteria > Chloroflexota > Dormibacteria > Aeolococcales > Aeolococcaceae > CF-96. Next base: position 2,901 of record DATKEY010000308.1, read on the forward strand.
TCCGATGGACGCCGCTCCCCGACCTGACCGCACCCTTGCGCTCTGGGTCCTGCTCACCGTCGTCCTCGCCGCGGTGGTGACCCCGCTCGCGGTCGAGGTGAGCCGCCCGGCCGTCCACGACTGGGACACGACGGTCGGTTTCGTCGCCGGTGTCGCGGCCGCCTGCGTGGGGATCCGCGGCGTCCTCGGCCGCCTGGGTTAGCCTCCCGCTGCACCCCACCCCCCGCCCTCTCCCGAGGAGGTCGCTAGGTCCCCGAGCGCCGCAGCACCGCCGCGAACGCCCCGGCGATGGCGACGTGGCCGGCCTCGCTGGGATGGAAGCCGTCCTGGCTCACGTAGTCCGGGTGGAGCACCGGGACCTCCCCGAAGGCGTGGAGGTCGACGAGTTCGGCGCCCTCGCGGACCACCACCTGGCTGATGGCGACGTTGTACTGGTCGACGAGCACGTTCAGAGCGGCGGGGGCGAGCGCGGCGTCGCTCGGCAGCGAGCACGCCGGTGCGGTGAGCGGTGCGTCGGGGCGGCAGGCGAGGTAGGCGGGGAGCTGGTCGAGCCAGGGGGTGTTGGCGACGAGCACCCGGGTGTGGCCCCCGCGACGGAGCGCGTGGACGAGGTCGTCGAGCTGGGCCTCGTAGCTGGTCGGGGTGACGCCGGCGAGCAGGTCGTTGACGTTGAGCCAGACGGTGACGAGGTCGGGGTGGACCGCGAGCGCCTCGGGGAGCTCGGAGCCGACCGCCTCGGCGACCGTCGCCCCGGGGATCCCGAAGTTGTAGAAGACGGCGCCCCGCGGCAGCGCGGTGGTGTACAGGACCTGCGGCCACGCCGAGCGGAGGCGGTCCTCGGTGCCGGCGCCGACGGTCTCGCTCGCGCCGACGGCGACGTCGACGAGCGCCGGGCCGTCACCGGTGACGGGGATCTGGGCCGCGGGGCGCGCGCCCGCACCCGGGCTGCAGGCGGCGAGCAGCAGCGTCCCGGCGAGGCCGAGCAGCGTGACCCACGCCCCGCGGCTCACAGCGAGCCCACCGCGTCCCGGGCGGGGAGGCGCGCGGCCCGCAGCGCGGGGAGGCTGCCCGCGAGCACGGAGAGGACGACGCTTCCGAGGATCCCGAGCAGGGCGAGGCCCCAGGGGATGGTCCCCAGGTCGATCCCCTCGAGCCCCTGGTCGACGAGGTAGCCGTCGACGACGGCGCCGACGACCGCGGTGACCGCGAGCCCGAGGGCGGCGCCGAACACCCCGCCGACGGCGCCGACGAGCGCCGCCTCGAGCTGGAACCATCGGAGCACGTCGCGGTCGCGGGCGCCGATCGCCTTCAGCACCCCGATCTCGCGGTGGCGCTCACGAACGGCGGCGAGCAGGGCGTTGGCGATGCCGAGCACCGCGATCACCAGGGCGATGGTGCCGATCCCGCCGAGCACGATATCGACGACGTGGAGGTACTTCAGCACCGACGCGACCAGGTGCTCGGGGGCGCTCGTCGCATAGCCGAGGACGGTGATCGACGCGCGCACGGTGTGCACCTGGTCGAGGTTCGAGGCGACCACGATCAGCCCGCTGTACGGCGAGGTCGGCAGCCGGCCGCCGTCGGGATCGGTGCCGCCCGCGATCTCCCACGCGCGCGCCTGCCGGGTCTGATCGAGGGGGACGAGGAAGTCGCCGTCGCCCACCTGCTGGGCGACCACCCCGACGATCCTCGCCCGGAACCAGCGGCCACGCATGTGGACGACGCTCCCGCTCTCGATCTGGGGGGCGCCGAATTCGACCTCGGTGCCGAGCGCGGCCTGGGGATGGTCGACGTCGATGGTGAGCCGGTCGAGATACCCGGGGGTCACCGCGACCTCGGTGAGCGAGTGGGTGGCGGGGAGCCGGCCTGCGAGGATGGTGACCGGCAGGTCCCGGGGGCGGCCGAGGTCGGCGCCGACGAGGTTGTCCTCGAACGGGGTCGGCCGGTCCGTGCCCCTGGCGTCGACGCGCATCCCCCTGATCGGCGGCAGCGGGATGACCTCGACGGGCGTCTGCAGCACCCCCTCGACCGAGGCGACGTCGGGGGCGCGGCGGATGGCGCGCACGGCGGCCTCGTCGAGGTCGCGCGGCCGCCCGGTGCGGAGCACATCGCTGTCGGGGGCGCTGCGGTCGGGCTCGGCGGCGACCACCTTGATCGCCGAGGCGGGGCCGCCCCGGCCGAGCTCGTTGATGATCCGGCTGTCGGCGGTCCCGGCGATCGCGGTGAGGGCGACGAGCAGGCCGCTGCCGAGGGTCACCGCGACCGCGGTGAGGGCCGTGCGCAGCGGGCGGCGCAGCAGGCTGCGCACCGCGAGCATCAGGGCGTCGCGGTGGCTCACGCGATCCGCACCATCCCGTCCTCGAGCCGGGCCCGCAGAGCGGCGCGCGCCGCCACCGCCGGATTGTGGGTGACCACGACCAGGGTGCATCCGGTGTCCGCCCGGAGCCGCTCGAGGAGCTCGAGGACCATCGCCGACGCCTCCTCGTCGAGGTTCCCGGTGGGCTCGTCGGCGAGCAGCAGACGGGGTCCGTGGGCGAGCGCCCGGGCGATCGCGACCCGCTGCTGCTCTCCGCCGCTGAGCTGGGCGGGCCGGTGGTCCGCCCGTCCCTGCAGGCCGACCTGCGCGAGGAGCGCGTCCGCGCGCCGGCCCCTGTCGGTGCGGGGCACCCCGGCGAGCGAGAGCGCGAGCTCGAGGTTCTCGCGCGCGGTGAGGACCTGGACGAGCCCGAAGTGCTGGAAGACGAAGCCGACGGTGCGCCGCCGGTAGCCGCTCAGCGCGTCCCCGCGCAGCTGCGACAGGTTCTCCCCGCCGACCCACAGCTCGCCCTGCTGGGGGCGCTCGAGGCCGCCGACGAGGGCGAGGAGCGTGCTCTTCCCGGCGCCCGAGCGACCGGTGAGGGCGAGGTGCCCTCCGCCCTCGACGTCGAGGTCGACGCCACGGAGCACCCGCAGGCGGCGGGCGCCGCTGCCGTACTCGTGCTCGAGGCCCCGGATGCGGACCGACGCGCCCCCGGACGTGGGCGCCGGCGGGCACGGTGGCAGCGCGCGACGCTCCATGCGGAAACTCTAGGGGATTCCGGGAGAGCCGCCCCTTCGCGAATTCGGGATCAGGGTGCGGGGACGCGGCGGCGACGCACCGGGGTGCCGGTCAGCGGCACCGCCCGTCCATCCGCTGCGGGCGCGGCGATCCCGCTGAGCGGCGGTCCGTCGGGCTCGGGGAACCCGAAGGAGAAGCGGTAGCGCTGGCCCCACCAGCGGCGCTCGCCGTCGGGATCGGTCCAGCTCACGGCGAGCCCGGCGGTCTCGGCGTCCGGGCGTTTGAAGGGGACCTCGGGCAGCGGCAGGCGGGCCGCGGTGGCGGCGTCGCAGCCGGTCGCACTGAAGGGAACCGAGCGGGTGAGCGGGCCGACCCGCTCGAGGGTGGTGTGGAACCAGTCGCGGTCCCGCCAGCGCACGAGCACCCCGACGTCGAGCGCCGGCTCGGAGCCGCCGACGTAGTCGACCGTCCCGACCGGGAGGTTGGGGCTGCCGCCGAACTGCCAGGTGGCGCGAAGCACCGGGAAGGTCGCCCGGCGGGTTCTCGCGACCTGGCTGCGGAGCCTCTCCTCCTCGACCCCGAACTCGACGAGCCGGGCGCCGTACGCCTCGAGCAGCTCGCGCTGCACGGCGAGCTCCTCGGCGATCGCGGCCGCGGAGCTCGTGGCCCGGACCGCCCGGCGAAGCGCCACGACGACGAGGACCAGGGCGGTCGCGAGAAGCAGCGCAGCCACCACCGCGGCGGCGATCACGCCTGCTTCTCTCACGCTCAACCCAGCTGCTCTCCGTCGTCGACTGTTCGGGACGAGGGTTCGGATGATACTCAGCGGCGGTCGACGAGCAGGGCCTGCAGCGCGTGGCCGATCGAGCCCTCCTCATCGCTGAGGACGCTGTGCGCGACGCCGGCACCGGTGGTGCTGAGCTCGGTGCGCGCGTCGACGCAGATCCACTCGCCGCGCGGTGGGCGGTGGACGTAGACGGTCAGCTCGGCGTTGATGAAGAGCCAGCTCTCCCACGGGACGAGCGCGCTGATCCCGTTTCCGAAGTCGGCGACGGCCGCGACCCGGGTGAGCGGCGAGGGCTCCTCGCCCTCGACCACGGCGCACGTCAGCCGCGCCCAGACCGCGGCGGGCCCGGTCGGTCGCATCGAGCCGTGGAGGAAGCGCATCTCGACGCCGGTCTCGATGTAGCTGTGGCTCCGGGAGATGAACTCCGTGGTCCTCGCCTGCTCGGGGCCTGGGGGCGGCGGCAGGGTGCCGTCGCCGGCGGGGAGGTCGAGGTCCTCCTCGAGGACCCGGATCCGGAGCCCCGTGGCGCGGCAGACGACGCCGGCATCGCCGTGGAGCGCCGCCTCGACGAGCTGCACCCGCCGCCCCTCGCGCAGCACCTCGGTGGTGACCCGCAGCGGTCGCATCGGCACCTGTCCGAGCAGTCGCACCTCCCACCGGACCAGCCGCATCGGCACGAGCGAGGGCGCCGCCTCCATCGCACGGACGAGGAGCGCCGACGGTGGCCCTCCGTGCTGCGCCCCCGGGTCCCAGGGACCCCGGGCCAGGTCGGAGGGGATGTAGAGCTCGCCGTCCCGCGTGTAGAGGGCGGGGCTCAGCAGGTCGAGCCGCCGTAGAAGGGCACCGGTCCCACCGAGGCGCCCGACGCGTCGAGGCTGGCCTTCGCCGTCGACGGGTTCTGGGCCGCGGGGCCGGCCGGATCGGCGGAGACGGTCAGGTTGCCGCTGATCGAGGCGGAGTGGGACCCGGGCTGCTCCTGGGGCACCGTCGTCGTCTCGGCGAACGAGAAGGCGACCGGCCGGGTGCAGCCGGTCGTCTGGCTGAGGACGTCCCCGGAGAGGTGCCAGGCGATGGTGCCGCCGGTGCCGCCGGGATCGTCCCAGTCGAAGGTGATCGTGAACGGGCAGACGAAGCCGCCCGGGCCCGGGGTGCAGCGCTGGAAGGCGAGGTTGCGCACCCCGGTCGCGGTCAGCGGCCCCGGTGTCGGGGTGGGGCTCGCCGGCGGCGCCGCGGTGACGGTCGGCAGCAGCCGCGGGGTCGTCGTCGGGGCCGGCGCCGGCGGCGCCGGCGCCGGGGCCGGCGACGGCGACGGCGCGGGTGTCGAGGTCGGCTGCGGGGTGGGGGCCGGAGTGGGGGAGGGCGTCGGGGTCGGCGTCGCTCCGGGGATCGTCAGCGGAGCGAGGTCGGAGGTCTGGCCTCCGCCGACACCGGTGACGGGCCCGGTCGGCGACCCGCCGTGACGCAGGGCGAGGCTCCCGCCCACGACGGCGAGCAGCGCCGCTGCGACCAGGATCGCGGCCGCCGCACGGCGGCGGTCGCGGCGCTCGGCGGCGCCGGCGGCCGCGCCGGCCCCGGCCACGAGCAGGCGGGGCGGCGGAAAGAGGAACTCGAGCGGGCGCACCGCGGCGACGAGCTGCTCGCGGCCGCGCCGCTCCCAGACCGAGCCGAAGGCGCCGCCGGCGACCGCCGCGAGCTCGAGGAGGAGCAGCCGGGCCTCGGCGCAGCGCTCGCGGGGGTCCTTGTCGAGGCCGTGGCGCACCAGGCTGCGGAGTGCCTCGGGCACACGCTCGACCGGGATCGGGGCGCGGAGGTGGCGGGCGCGGAGCTCGCCGAGGTCCTCCCCCGCACCATACGGGGGTGAGCCGCTCACGCACTCGACGAGGACCGCCGTCGCCGCGTAGACGTCCGAGGCGGGGGTGGCCGGGCCGCCCTCCCACACCTCGGGGGCGAGGTAGGGGGGGCGCGCGACGGTGGTGAGGCCGACCTCGAGGAGCCGGATCTCGCCCTTGCGGGTGAGCATCAGCGTCTCCGGGCGGTGGTCCCCCCGGGGCAGGCCGGCGTCGTTCGCGGTCGCGGCTCCGAGCAGGGAGTCCCGGAGGACGACGAGGGACGCCTCCGCGGGGAGCAGCCCGGTGCTGTCGAGGAGGGCGCGCAGCGGGACCCCGTCGACGAGCTCGCCGACGAGCACCAGCCCCTCCTCGGTCTCGACCCAGTCGAGGAGACCGGCGATCGAGCGGTGGCGCAGCGCCTTCAACGCCGACAGCCGGGCCGGGAGGGTGGGGTCGTACGGCCGCGGGACGAGGACGAGCGCCACCGGGGTGCCGCCCCGCGGCGGCCTCGCCACCGTGATCGGACCCGACGGGCCGTCGTCGACGACCCCGATCTCGGTGTACCCCTCCGGCAGCAGCACCGCCGAATCATCGCCGATGGCCGACGGGGGTTGCCGCAAACTGCGGTCCCATGCCCTGTGAGCCGCCCCCCTCGCGGTGGACGTTCCCCGATCCCGCCGGCGTCGACGGCGAGGTCGTCGGCCTCGGCGGCGACCTCGAGCCGGGCACCGTCCTCGCCGCGTACCGCGCCGGGATCTTCCCGATGCCGCTCCGCCGCCGCCTCGCGTGGTGGTCGCCCGAGCCGCGGGGGATCATCCCCCTCGACGGGCTCCACTCCGCCCGGCGGCTGCGCCGCTCGGACAGGCGCTTCGAGATCCGTGTCGACACCGCCTTCACCGAGGTGATCGACGCGTGCGCCGACCCGCGCCGTCCGGGCGCCTGGATCGGCCCTCAGATCCGTGCGGCGTACATCCGGCTCCACGAGCTCGGCTGGGCACACTCGGTCGAGGCCTGGTCGGCGGACGGCGAGCTCGCCGGTGGCCTCTACGGCGTCGC
>DATKEY010000309.1:0-5369 GCA_035544475.1 Candidatus Dormiibacterota bacterium
CGCCGAGATGATCGGCGGCGCCGTCGTCGACGGGCGCCGGGAGGCCGGCGGGGAGCTGCTCGAACGAGGTCACGGCGCCGAAGCATAGCCCTCCGCCTCGGTGAGCGACGGTTCGCCGGAAGACCGTGAGCTCGAAGGACCTCCGTCGCCGCCGGTGGGTCCATACTGCAGGGCACAGTCCGGACTCGGCTGCCGGCGGAGACGCCGCGGCCAGGGTGGGAGGTCGGAATGCGGGGCCGTCGCCGTCGCATCGCCGCCGCGAGCGGCGGCGCGGTGCTGCTCGGCGTTCTCGTGGTCGCCGCGGTGCGGCAGCCGCTCACGACCGGGGCGAAGGTCGAGGAGCCGCGCGGGGCCCGGGTGGTGATCCAGGAGTCGCAGCCCGACTGCACCGCCGCGTTCTGCTACTCGCCCGGGGACGTCTCGGTCTCCGCCGGCGCGAACGTGCGGTGGTTCAACAACAGCGCGACCGCGCACACGATCACCCGCTGCACCCCGGCGGCCTGCAACGGGAACGGACCGGGCGACGGAACCGACACCCTGAGCGACAGCGGGCCGATCGCGAACGGCGCGACGTACGACTACACCTTCACCCGGCCCGGGCACTACCTCTACTACTGCACCCGGTACGGCTACCGGGTCATGCACGGGACGGTGAGCGTCGTCGACGGCGGTCCGCGGTCGGCACCGACGCCCGCCCAGCCCTTCGGCGTCCCCCTGCCGCAGTTCCCGCCCTTCCCCAACGTCCCCGTGCCCCTCCCCGGGGTCGGGGCGGGACAGCCCCAGCCGGACGGCACAGCCCACCCCACCCGGCCGTCCTGAGCAGGGCTACCCCCCCAGTCCAAGGTAGCGGGCGGAGATCTCCGAGATGATCTCGGTGATCTCGTCGCGGTCGAGCCCGGCGACGAAGTCGCGGAGCACCTGCTCCTGGCGCTCGCCGAGACGCTCCAGCAGCGCCCAGCCGGCGTCGGTCACCGCGAGACGGACCTGACGGCGGTCGCCGGCATCCCGCCAGTCGAGGGTGAGACCCGCGGCCTGGAGGGAGCGGACCAGGGTGGAGACATGGGCGCGGCTGGCGTCGAGGTGGCGCACGAGCTCGGACTCGGGCAGGCCGCCGTCCTCCTGACGGGCGGCGAGGGCGAGGAGGACGTGGTACTGCGCCGGGCTCAGCCCCTCGTCGACGGCGAGCTGGTCGACGAGGGCGACGCCGTGCCGGAAGAGCATGCGCATCCGCGCGCGACGGCGGATGCGCTCACGCGCCGGCGCGGGGACCTGGTCGGTCCGTCGTTGCATCGATCCTTCGGTCGAGTTGACAAACTCGATGCCCCTCCCGGATTGTAGGCGCAGGGCACGGGAGCGTCCTCGCCTCAGCATCAGGGGAGACCGCGTATGGCCGCCGTCGTCCTCGACCAGGAGCCCGACTACCGCGAGGTCGTGGCGCTGATCTGCCGGCGTCTGGGCCTGCAGCCGCTCTGCGTCGACGACCTCGACCGCCTTCTGGAGGCGCTTCCCGATCCCGGGCTCCACCTCGTCGTCGCGGACGCCGACGCGCTCGGGGGCGCGGAGGGGATCGCCCGGGTACGGCGGTCGACCGACCTCCCCCTCGTCGTCCTCGGCGGCGGCCCCACCGAGCGCTTCCTCGAGGCCGGCGCCGACTACCACCTCCCCAAGCCCTTCGCCCCCGGCCTGCTGCGCACCACCGCACAGGCCGCGCTCCGCCGGGCGGTGACCGTGACCCCGATGGCGCGCAGCCGCATGGTGCTCGGACAGGTGGTCTTCGAGCCCGCGCGGCGGCGGCTCCACAGCGACCGGGGACGGCTCTCGCTCACCGGCCGCGAGGCCGACCTGCTCGAGTTCCTCGCCACCCACACCGGCCAGGTGATCAGCCGCGCCCAGATCATCGACGGCGCCTGGGGCGGGGTCGCCGAGGCGACCGACGCGGCGGTCGTCAGCAGCGTCTACCGGCTCCGCCGCAAGCTCCACGAGGCCGGCGCGACGGTCCGGATCGCGACCCTCCCCGGGCACGGGTACCGGCTGCTCCTCGACGCCGGGGCGGCGCCGGCGGGCGGTGACGCCCCGGGCCAGACGGCGGTGCTTCCACGGTCCTGATCGCCTGCGCCCTGCGGCGCGAGGCGGCCGCGGTCCGGCGGAAGCTGCGCGGCGTCCCCGGGGTGCGGGTGGTGGTGACGGGGATGGGGCAGGACGCGGCGGCTCGGGTCGCGAGGTCGGAAGTCGGCGCCGGCCCCGACGCGGTCGTCGTGGCAGGAGTCGCCGGCGGCTGCGACCCCGCGCTGGCGGCGGGGACGGTGGTCCTCGCCACCTCCCTCTGCGACTGCGCCGGCGCCCCCCTCGAGGCGCCTCTCGCCCGGCCGCCGGTCGCGGGGGCCACGCTCGGGACGGTGGCGAGCTGCGACGCCCTGGTCGACGACGCCGTGACGCGGACACGGCTCGCCGCCGCAGGAGTGCTCGCAGTCGAGACGGAGGCGGCGGGATGGGCCGCGGCCTGCGCGCGGACGGGGGTGCCGCTCGTCGTGGTGCGCGCCATCGTCGACACCCCGGAGCACCCCCTCGGCGCCGCCGCCGCCCTCGTGCGTGCCGGCGAGAAGGGCCCGGCCGCCCGGCGGTTGGCGCGGCTCCTCGTGCGGCCGGCCGCGTGGGGGACCCTTGCCCGGCTTGCACGCCAGGCCCCCCGGGCCGAGTCGCGGGCCGCCACCGCGGCGGTGGCCGCCGCGGTGGCGCTTCGCCCGGGGGGCTGAGACCCTACCCGCGCGCGTAGGCGGCGAGGGCCGGCTCGCGATTGGCGTGGTTCTTGCCCACCCGGTCGTTGAAGTCCCGGTAGAGCCCGAGCGTCCGCGACCGCGCGTCGACGGGATCGACACCCGGCATGACGTCCTGGGTGCACACGGAGTGGTCGACGCGGCTCGCCTCGGCGGCGGTGTGCGTCAGTGCGTCGACGATCACCGCGAAGTACGCCGCGTCGAAGAGCGCCTGGAAGTGCTCGACGTTGCGCCCGGGGCAGATGTCCTGGACGGCGATGTTCGTCCCGCCCTGGATATCGGCGCTCTCCGCCCAGGGATCCTTCGGCCCGCCCGCAACCCACACGAAGGGATCGGTGCGGCTGTAGACCGAGGTGTAGGAGATGCTCCCGAGCGCCTCTCCTCCGCCGTTGAGCGCCGCCAGGAACTTGGAGTCGGGCCGCATCTGCCACTCGGCGCGGATGCAGTCGGAGGAGCAGTACACCTCCGTCTGGGTCCAGCCGTGGTTGACCCCGGCGAGCGCGATCAGGCGGCCGACGGACGCCTGCACGTCCGGCCAGTACTTGATCGCCCAGCGAGGCTCCAACGGTCCCTGGCTGAAGCCGATGACGTCGACCTTGCGCTGGGAGCGCTCGGCCATGGTCCGGATCGCGTAGACCACGTGCTCGGCGGAGACCTGGATGTCCGTGGTGGCGTACACGGGGAGCTGCACGGTGCAGACGTCGAAGCCCATGCCGGTCAGCGCCGGGACGTAGTTCCACGACCAGGTGCCCTCCCCGGTGCCGGCGGTGCCGTGGACGAGCAGGACCGGGTCGTGCGCTCCCTTGAAGGTCGCCGGGCAGCTCAGCGAGCTGCTGAGATCGCCGCCCTGGACGGAGAGCGCCGGGCCGGCGGACGGGGCCGCCGCCGCACGGGGTGCCATCCCCAGCGTCCCGGCGAGGAGGGCGGTCGCGACGGCGAGGGTGGACACGGGGCGCTTCATGGGGGATTCCCTTCGAGCTGGTGATCGCCGGCCGCGCGCGGCGGGGGTCCAGAGCTACGTGGCACGGCAAGGGCGCCCGGGTCAACGGCTCTTCACATGGCGATAAATTCGGGATCTGTTGGGGACCTGTCCGCTGCAATCCTCACGGGCGGCTCACTGTCTATCCTGATAGCCCCGTTGGTCGCCGGGGCGGAACGCCGTGATGGAGCCTGACAGCCGCCCCGATCTCATCCAGAGCGTCTCCCGGGCGCTGCACATCCTCGACGTCCTCGGAGCGAGCCCCGCCGGGCTGAACGCCAAGGAGGTCGCGCGGCGCTGCGGTCTCGCCCTGCCGACCGCGTACCACCTGCTGCGCACCCTCTGCTACGAGGGCTACGCGGTGCGCCGGCCGGGCGGCCTCTACGTCCTCGGGCTCAAGGTCGCCGCCCAGTCGAAGCACGTGCTCGCCGCCATCCGCAAGCCGCCGAACGTCCACGAGGTCCTCCGCCAGCTCGCCGAGGTCACCGGCCACAGTGCCTACTTCGGCCAGGTCGTCGACGGCCGGGTGGTGTTCACGGACCTCTTCGAGGGCCCGCAGTCGCCCCACGTCGAGGACCTGGTCGCCGGCTTCGACGAGGGGGCGCACGCGACCGCGCTCGGCAAGGCGCTGCTCTCGACGATGTCCGGGCCGGCGCGCCGCCAGTACCTGCGGGAGGACGGTCTGCGTCCCTTCACCCACAACACGGTGGTGGACCTCGAGGCCCTCGACGCGCAGCTGCGGACCGGCGCCTGGCTGCAGGTCTTCACCGACCACGCGGAGTTCCGCGAGAACGTCTGCTGCGCGGCGGCGGTGGTGCCCCGCGTCGGGGCGATCGCGGTCACCTCCGGCGCCGAGCAGTGGCGGGCCCACAGCTCGCAGCTCGTCGGCGAGTTGCGGCTGCGAGTCGGCGACCTCGCCGGCGGCGCCGCGGTGTCGGGGCCCACCTGAGCGGCGCGGGCGACCGCCGCGTCACCCGCTCCGCTTCAGCGTCCCGAGCTTCTTCGCCCGCCGCTCGGCGATCCCGAAGAGCCACAGCGCCACCGGGATGAGCACCGCGCCCATGACGGCGAGCAGCCCGATCCGCGGCAGCAGCGCACCGACGCCTGCGTGGTGGAGGAGGGAGTCGCGGATCGCCGAGAGCGTGTAGGTGAGCGGGGACACCGCCCCCACCGCCTGGAGGGGGAGTGGGAGCACCGTCACCGGGTAGTACACGCCGGAGACGAGCAGGAACAGCCCCTGCAGCGCCGTGCTCATCTGCTCGCCCTTCTCGGGGGCGAGGAGCGGGAGGATGGCGATGAGGATGCCCATGCCGATCAGCGGCACCGTCGACGCGAGCAGCACCGCCGTCGCGGCGAGCAGGTCCGCGTGGGAGAGGTCGACGTGGAAGACGAACAGGGCGACGAGCACGACCGCGGCGGTGCGCGCGATCCCGTACAGCACCGCGAAGACGCAGATGCCGAGCAGATGGGTGGCCCGTCGCACCGGCGCCATGAACGTGTACTCGATCGTCCCCTCCCAGCGCTCCCAGGCGACGATGTACGCGACCTCCATGAACACGAGCGAGAGGTAGCTCCACAGCATCGAGCCCGCCAGCAGATAGAGCTGGGTGGCGCGC
>DATKEY010000310.1:0-7106 GCA_035544475.1 Candidatus Dormiibacterota bacterium
GGTCTTCACGACCTCGCTCACCGTCGGCCAGGACCTCGGGCTCACCCTCGACTGGGAGAACTGGCACCGCCGGGTGCTCGCCCGCGGGGTGCGGCTCACGACGAGCGTCGCCCCCCTCGGCGTCGAGGGCGGGGTGATCAGCGCCGTCCACGCGTACTCGGGGGAGATGCTGTCCTTCGGCCCCTTCGACACCGTCGTCGTCGCCGACCACGGCCGCGCCGACGACGACCTCTACCTTGCGCTCCGCGCCGCCGCCGCGGCGCCCGAGGTGCTCCGCGCGGGCGACTGCGTCGCCCCGCGCCGTGCCGGCAACGCGATCGTCGAGGGCCACCGGGTGGGACGGGCGCTGTGACCGCCGGCACCGACGTCTGGGTGTGGGCGGAGGCCGCGGAGGGCGGGCTCGCCGACGCCACCTGGGAGGTCCTCGCCGAGGGCCGCGAGCTCGCCGCCGCCCTCGGCGGGTCGCTCGTCCTGGTCGGCGCCGGGATCGACGGGCCGCTCCCCCTCGCCGGCCTCGGGGGCGCCGGGGTGGCGGTGGTCCACCTCGCGCGCGCGCCCTGGCCGGGGGCGCAGGCCGAGGCGGGGGCGGCGGTGCTCGCCGCCCTCGCCGGCTCGACGGGTGCCCCGGCGGCGGTCCTCGTCGCCGCGACCGGGACCGGCGACCCGCTCGCCGCCCGGGCGGCGATCCGGCTCGGCGCCGCCCACCTCGACGACTGCCTCGCGGTCCGCGCCACCGGCGGCGGGCTGGCGGTGCGCCGCTGGGCCGTCGACGATCGCCTCCAGGAGGAATGGCTCGTCCGCGGCCGCCCGCTCGTCGCCTCGCTCCGCCCCCAGACCCGGGGGCGCCCCGACCCCGCCGAGGGACCTGCGCCCGCCGTCGAGCACCTGCCGGACCCGGGCGGGCCGCAGCGGGTCCGCCACCTCGGCGAGCTCCCCGCCGAGCCCGGCTCCGTCCCCATCGCCGAGTCCGACCGGATCGTCGCCGCCGGTCTCGGGATCGGTCCCCGGGAGACACTCGACTCCGTCCAGGAGCTCGCCGACCTCCTCGGCGCCGCCCTCGGCGCGACCCGGCCCCTCGCCGACCGCGGCTGGGTGCCCTTCGAGCGCCAGATCGGCACCACCGGGCAGATGGTGAGCCCCCGCCTCTACCTCGCCCTCGGCATCTCGGGCGCCCTTCAGCACCTCTCCGGCATCATCGACGTCGAGACGATGGTCGCCGTGAACACCGACCGCACCTGCCCGATGATGGCCCGGGCCACCCTCGCCGTCGCCGGCGACGTCGCCGAGGTCCTGCCCCTGGTCCTCGCCCGGCTGCGTGAGCGCGCCGGAGTGGAGACCGCGCCCTGACCACCTCCTTCGACGCCGTCGTGGCGGGCGCCGGTCCCGCGGGGAGCGCCGCGGCGCTCGTCCTCGCCCGCGCCGGGCACAGCGTGCTCCTCCTCGAGCGCGGCGAGTTCCCGGGGAGCAAGAACGTCTCCGGGGCCGCGATCTACGGTCCCGACGTCCTCGCGGAGCTGATCCCGGCGTTCTGGGAGACCGCCCCCATCGAGCGCGTCCTCATCCGCCGGGTCATCTGCGTCACCTCCGAGGAGTCCTCGCTCTCGCTCGACTTCTCGACCCGGCGCTTCGCGAGCCCGCCCTACAACGCCTTCAGCGTCCTCCGGCCCCGCTTCGACCGCTGGCTCGCCGACCAGGCCGTCGCCGCGGGCGCCACCCTGCTCAACGAGACCGTCGCCGACGAGCTGCTCCGCGACGCCGGCGGCCGGGTGCGCGGGGTGCGCGTGCGGCGGCCCGACGGCGACATCGCCTGCCAGGTCGTTGTGGCCGCTGATGGCGTCAACTCCTTCCTCGCCCGCGGCGCCGGGCTGCAGCGCGAGCTCGGCGGCCACGACGTCTCGGTCGGGGTCAAGGAGGTGCTCGCCCTCGACCGCGGCGTCCTCGAGGAGCGCTTCCACCTCGAGGCCGGCGAGGGCGTGACCTACGAGTTCCTCGGCTCGGTGACCGGGGACGTCGCGGGGGGCTCCTTCCTGTACACGAACAGGGAGTCGCTCTCGCTGGGGGTGATCGTCGAGATCGCCTCGCTCGCCGAGCACCGGGTGCGTCCGTACGAGCTGCTGGAGCGCTTCAAGGCGCATCCGACGGTGGCCCCGCTCGTGCGCGGCGGACGGCTCGTCGAGTACTCGGCGCACATGGTCCCCGAGGCCGGCCAGGCGATGCTCGCCACCCTCGCCGGCGACGGCGTGCTCGTCGCCGGGGACGCCGCCGGGCTCTGCTTCGCGACCGGGCTCTATCTCGAGGGGATCAACTACGCGATCGCCTCCGGCCGGGCCGCGGGCGAGGCCGCCGCCGAGGCGCTCACCGCCGGCGACACCTCCGCCGCCGGGCTCGCCGGGTACGAGCGGCGGCTCGAGGAGCGCGGCGTCCTCCCCGACTTCCGCCGCTTCCGGATGGCGCCGCGCTTCATCATGGGCGAGCGGATGCAGCGGCTCTACCCGGACATCGTCACCGGCGTCGCCGAGCGGGTGCTGCGCTCCCAGGGCGGCCGCCCCAAGCAGAAGCTCCTCCCCGCGCTGACCGGCGAGGTGCGCCGCTCCGGGGTGCCGATCCGGCGGCTGCTCCGCGACCTCTGGGACGGCGGACGGGCATTCGGATGGTGAGCACGACCCTCGCCGAGAAGATGACCACGGTCCGCTTCCGCCCCGACCACGAGCCGCACATCGTCGTCGACGGCGACATCTGCCGCGACTGCACCCTTCACACGTGCGTCTACGTCTGTCCCGCCAACCTCTTCAGCCTGCTCAGCGACGGCTCGATCCTCTTCAACCACGAGGAGTGCTTCGAGTGCGGCACCTGCTACGTCGCCTGCAATCGCGAGGGGGCGATCCGCTGGCGCTATCCCGGGGGCGGGCGCGGCGTCAGCTTCCGCGACTCGTAGATGCGCGTCTCGGTCGTCGTCGAGCACGGCTGGGACCCGGCGACGGTCGAGGTCGACCCGCTGACGGGCACGGTCGACGCCGGCCGGGCGATCGCGGGCCTCGGCGAGTCCTCGCTGGCCGCGGTGGCGCTCGCACTGCGGCTGCGCGGCGAGTCCGGCCGGGTCGAGGTGATCGCCGCCGCCCCGGCGGCCGCCGACCCGGAGCTGCGATCCCTGCTCGCCGCGGGGGTCGACGCGGTGCTCCGCGTCTGGGGGCCCGGGCTCGACGGGGCGCCCGCCGAGGCCGCCGCCCGGGCCCTCGCGGGCCCGCTCTCCGCCGCCTCCGCCGACCTCGTCCTCGCCGGCGATCGCAGCCTCGACTGGGGCCCCGGCTCCCTGGGACCGATGCTCGCCGAGCTCCTCGACGTGCCCGCGGCCACCGCGGTCGAGGCGCTCGCGATCACCTCCTCGGGTGGCGAGGTGACCGTCCGCCGCCGGCTCGAGCGCGGCCGGCGCGAGCAGCTCGCGCTGCGCCTCCCCGCGGTGGTCTGCGTCGAGCCGGGGATCGCCGGGCTCGGAGTCGCCCCGCTCCCGGCACTGCTCGCCACCCGCGACGCGCCGGTGCCGGTCCTTGCCGCCCCCGCCGAGGCGGACCCCGCCTGCCGCCGGGTGCGCCGGCTGCCCCCGCGGCCCCGGCCCCGGCGCCTGCCCCACCCCGACCCGGAGCTGCCCGTCGAGGCGCGGCTCGCCGCCATGCTCGGCGGCCAGCGCGGCCACGTGGGCGAGCACACCCTCGTCGAGGGGCCCCCGGAGGTCCTCGCAGAGCGGATCCTCGACCTGCTCGAGGAGCGGGGCTACCTCGCCTCCGGATCCGGCTGAGCCTCGCCCCCCTCGGCGGTGGGTGCCGGCGTGCTCCGGGGAGCCGGCCTGCCCGCGACCTCGACCTGCCGCTGCCGGCGGCGGCGGGGTGCGGCGGTCGCCGCCTGGCGCCGGGCCTCGAACTCGGGGGCGCCGAGCGCGCCGCGGTCACGAAGGTCGACGAGCTCGTCGAGCCCTCCCGGGAGCGCCGAGCGCTCGGCGCGGGCGTGGTGGATGAGGGCGAGCAGCCCGTCGCGCGAGGCGGCGAGGTTGTTGCCCGCGAGCGAGATGCTCTCCCACCTGCCGCTCGGGGTGCCGAGCGTCGCGGTGCCGTCGGCGTGGAAGGCGACGTCGCAGATGTCGGAGAGGTAGAGCACCAGCTGGGCGTCGCTCCCCTTCGTGTAGATCAGCCGCTGGGTGGTCAGGGTCAGCTGGGTGCCACGCACCGCGCGGCTGCTCGCCGCCACCAGGAACTCGTCGTCGCGGAGGCGCAGCGAGCCCGGCAGCGGCATGGGCTCGGCGTGGATCGGTACCGGGCAGGTGGCGCTCGTCAGCTCGTAGGCCGCCTCGCGGCGCGCCCGGGTCTCCGCCTCGCGCTCCGCCTCGTGGATCCGCTGCCGGCGCTCGACCTCCTTGAGGTCGAGGTCGGGGAGGCCGACCTCGCGGAGCCGCTCGGCGACGCTCGGACGGTGGGGCGTGCTCATTCGGGTCTCGTCGCTGACCCCGACCCGCTTGAGCCGGTCGGCGACGCTCGGCGCGGGGTCGGCGGCGGGGGCGCTCTTCGCCTCCGGGGGCTGTTCGCCGTCGAACTCCGGTGGCCAGAAGAGATCGCTCAGCCGCTGCCTCAGCCCCATGTCCCACCCTCCTCGTGTCCGCCGTATCGTGCCGCCACCGCCGCGGGAACCCGCACCCGGCGCGGCGCCAGGGCGAGCGGGATGAGATTCTCGAGCGGCCCGGTCTCCGGGCGCCGGACGCACTCCGGGTCCGGCTCGTCGAGGCGCAGGCCGGCGAAGTGCTTCACCGCCATGCAGCCGCCGTGGCAGCGGTCGTAGGCGCCGCAGGTCGCGCAGCCGCCACCGACCTGCTCGCCGCGCAGCCGCGCGAAGAGCGGGGAGTCGCGCCAGATCTCGGCGAACGGCCGGGTGCGCACGTTGCCGGCGCGGAACTCGTCGACGAGGACGAAGGGGCAGGCGAAGACGTCGCCCCGGGGATCGACGCAGCAGACGATGCGCCCGGCGCCGCACATGTTCAGCCCGTCCAACGGCTCGCCGAGAGCGGAGAGATGGAAGAAGGAGTCGCCGGTGAGCACGTCGGGGTGGGCGCGCAGCCAGTCGTACAGGGTGCGGTTCTGCGCCTGGGTGAGTCGCAACTGCTCCCACACCTGCAGGCCGCGCCCCGACGGCCGCAGCCGGGTGAGCCGCAGCTGCGCCCCATAGCCCGACGCCAGCGCGTGCAGGTCGTCGAGCCGGTCGACGCTGCGGCGGGTGACGACGTGGTTGAGCTTGAAGGGGAATCCCTCGGCGGCGAGGAGGTCCATGGCGTTGCGGGCGTTCGCGTACGAGCCCTCGCCGCGGAGGGCGTCGTTCACCGTGGCGTCGACGCCGTCGAGGCTGATCTGCACGTCGAGGTAGTCGGTGGTCGCGATCCAGCGCGCCGCCGCGGGGTCGATGCGGCTGCCGTTGGTGCTGAACTTCACCCCGATGCCGCGGTCGATCGCGTGCTCCATGAGCGCGAAGAAGTCGGGGTGCACCATCGGCTCGCCGCCGCCGACGTTGATGTAGAAGACGCGCATCTCGGCCCACTCGTCGATGAGCCGCCTCGACTCCGCGGTGGTCAGCTCGTCGGCCGCGCGCCTCCCGGACGAGCTCAGGCAGTGCACGCAGCGGAGGTTGCACGCGTAGGTGATCTCCCACGTCAGGCAGATCGGTGCGGCGAGCCCCCGGCTCAGCGCCTCATAGCGCATCGACGACACCCCGCCGGCGGAGGCCCTCGAGCAGCGTCAGCATCCGCGGCACCGCGGCGGCGGTGAGCTCGCCGCGCTCGACGAGCGAATCCGCGATGGCGCCGACGTCACGGGTCCCGTCGGAGCGCAGGAAGGAGTCGAGCGGCGGCTCGACGAAGAACAGACGGCGCTCGTCGTAGGTGTACACCAGAGCGCCGAAGGGCTCGTCACGCAGGGCGGCCCGGGGTGCGAGGCGGACGCGGTCGGTCCGGGTCAACGCCTCAGTACACGCCGCACATGCCGTCGATGGTGATCTCCCGGATCAGCAGCTCCTCGAGCTCCAGGTCGTCGTCGGGGAGCTCGGTCGGCGTCGAGCCGGTGGTCTCGGGAACGTCGACCTCGGCGGAGGCGTCGGGCGGAAGCAGCGTCGGCTCATGCATGTCCGGGCAAGCTAACAGCGGTCTCTTCATGCTGTCAATCAGCTCAGGCCGACCAACTCTGTCAGCGCCTGAGCGAGCTCTCCGAGGCCGCCGACGCGCAGGTAGCGACCCCCCGTGCGCCGGGCGAGCGCGGTCCCCGCGCGCACCGACTCCGGGAGCGCGCTGGTGCCGAGGACGTGGACGCGGTCGAGTCCGGCGACCGCCCCGAGGGGGTCGCCGCCGGCGGTCGCGAGGCAGTCGCTGAGGAGAAGCACGGCGCGCTCGTCGGCCTCGGCGCGGCCGAGCTGCCGGGCCGCGCTGCGCAGCGCGAGGGAGAGGTCGGTGCTCCCCCGGGCGCGCACCGAGAGCACGTCCTCGACGACCCGCCCGGGGGGACGCCGCCCACCCTGGGGGCGGAGGACGACCGCGTCGCGGTGGAAGGCGACGACACTGCAGTCGACACGATCCCCGGCCGCGAGGACGACCGCCGCCGCAGCCGTCGCCGCCATCGCCACCGCCTGGCCGCGCATCGAGCCGCTGTGGTCGAGGAGCAGGCAGATCGCCCGTCGCGGCCCGCCCCAGCCGCGGAGCACGAGGTCGTCGCTCCGCCGGGGGAGGCCGCCGCCGGAGCGCTCGAGGGTTCGCTCGAGGTCGAGGTCGCCCTCGACCCTCCCCGCCCGGGGGACGATCCGGCGCAGTCCCCGATGCGAGGGGCGGCCGGCGCGGCCCAGGCGCACGAAGACCCGCGCCGCCAGCCGCCGGGCGTGCCGGCGGAGGTCGACGTCGGTCGCGGCCGCGAGGTCGGAGAGCATCGCCGCGGCCCGGTCGGGGTCGCGGGCGAGCAGCCGCTCGAGGGCGGCCTCGTCGAGGATGCCGACCGACGGTGAGACCTCGGCGAGCTCCTCGTACGCCGCCTCCAGCTCCCGGCGGCTGAGGGTGCGCCGGCCGCTCTCGCGGAGCGCGGCCCGTGCCT
>DATKEY010000311.1:0-8199 GCA_035544475.1 Candidatus Dormiibacterota bacterium
CGGCTCGCCGCCCTCTTCGCGGTCGACGCCTTCGGCGGCGGGATGGTGGTGTCGAGCTTCATCGTCTTCTGGTTCCACCGCCGCTACGGCACGCCCGCCGACGTGATGGGGGCGGTCCTCTTCGGCACCGGGCTGCTCCAGGCGGGGTCGTCACTCGTCGCGGGATGGCTCGGTCCGCGGCTCGGGCTGGTGCGCACGATGGTCTTCACCCACCTGCCCTCGAACCTGCTCCTCGCCGCGGTGCCGCTCATGCCGGGCGCCGGCTGGGCGATCGCGGCGCTCCTCGCCCGCTCCGCGTTGAGCCAGATGGACGTCCCCGCCCGTCAGGCGCTGATCGCCGCGATCGTCGAGCCCCACGAGCGCACCGCCGCGGCCGCGTACACGAACGCGGCTCGCTATGCGGGCCGGCCCGCGGGACCCGCGGCCGCGGGCGCGCTCATGCAGCGCACCGGCATCGCCGCGCCCTTCCTCGCCGCAGCGGCGATCAAGGCCGGCTACGACCTGCTCGTCTACGCCCGCTTCCGGACCGTCGAGGCGCGCCTCAGCTCAGCAGGCCGGTGACGCCCTCGATGTCCTCGGCGCCGATCACCAGCCGGCCGAGGGTCGTCAGGTAGAGGACGACGAGGTTGAGATCGGCCTCGGCGACCCGCCGGAGCAGCCGTCCGAGCTCGCCGGGGCGGTCGGGGCAGGAGATGACGAACACCCGCCGCTCGGCGGCGATGACGACGCCGAGGCCCTCGAGCGCGGAGCGCGCCGACGCGGGGTCGTCCTCGACGAGGAGGTGCATGACCCCCTCGCCCCCGCTGGTGTGGGCGCACAGCCCCTCGATGTTCACCCCGGCGACGCCGAGCGCCTCACCCACCTCCGCCGCAGCACCCGGACGGTTGGCCAGGGCGATCTCGAAGTCGGTCTGCATCGGCATCGCAGACGCAGCCTAGCGGAAAGAGACCCAGACGCTCCGGCGTGTCCGCCCCCCGGGGACAAGTGGGGGCACCCGATCTTGGCCGGGCGGGATATGTACGCCGCAACGCCGATGTGACGATCCTATACAGATAGTTGAGGGTGGGTGGCGACCGCCGCTAGTCTGTGCCGGAAGCCTGCGTCCGGAGGTATCAGCGCACCCATGGCCACAACCGCCCCGAAGGTCGACGTCGAAGCCAGGTCTGGCGGAAAGCCCTTTCGCGATCGCGCATACGACGCGGCGATGTGGCTGATGGGACCACTGGAGCGAAGCGTCGTCCGCTCGTCGCTGGTGCCCGCGACCCCCTACCTCGACACCGAGCACTTCCCCTGGGCGCGAGAGCTCGAGGGGCAGTGGCGGGTGATCCGCGAGGAGCTCGACAGCGTGCTCGTGCACGAGGGGGATCTCCCCGCGTTCCACGAGATCGCCGCCGACGTGTCGGAGATCGCCCACGAGCAGTGGAAGACGTACTTCTTCTACGGGTACGGCTTCCGCGCCGACGGCAACTGCGCGCGCTGCCCGCGCACCGCCGCGCTCCTCGACGGGATCCCTGGGCTGACGACCGCCTTCTTCTCGATCCTCGCGCCGGGGACGCGCATCCCGCCGCACCGCGGCCCGTGGGGAGGGGTGATCCGCTACCACCTCGGCCTCATCGTCCCCGAGCCCGCCGAGGCGTGCGGGATCGACGTCGGCGGCGAGGTCGCGCACTGGGCCGAGGGCGGGAGCCTGGTCTTCGACGACTCCTACGAGCACACCGCGTGGAACGATTCCGACAAGGTCCGGGTGGTGCTCTTCCTCGACGTGATGCGGCCCTGTCGCGCACCCGGCTCCTGGGTGAACAAGGCGGTGATCGGGATCGCGGCGCGCTCGCCGTTCCTCCAGGATGCGCGGCGCAAGCACGAGGCCTGGGAGAAGCGCTTCGTCGAGAAGCACCCCGATATGGGCCAGGCCTGACCGCAACCGGTCAGCGCGCGAGCCGCTCGAGCAGGGACGAGGCGACCGCCACGGCGGCGAGGGTGGCGCCGACGAGGACGGCGAGGTCGAGGGCGAGGTGGCTCGACGTGCCGAGGAGCATCCCGCGCAGCGCGTCGACCTCGTAGCTGAGCGGGTTGACCCGGCTCAGCGCGTGGAGCCAGCCGGGCATCAGCTCCACCGGGTAGAGCGCGTTCGAGGCGAAGAAGAGCGGCATCGTGATCGCCTGGCCGATGCCCATGAGGCGGTCGCGCCGAAGCGCCATGCCCGCGATCGACACCGAGAGCAGCGAGAAGAACGCCGAGCCGAGGACCACGACCACGAGCGCCCCGAGGAGGTGGAGCGGGTTCCAGTCGAGGCCGATGCGCAGGAGCGCGGCCACCACGAAGACGATGAGCACCTGGGCGATGGCACGGGCGCCGGCGGCGAACGCCTTGCCGCACACGAGCGCGGTCCGCGAGGTGGGGGTGGTGAGCAGCTTGGTGAGGATCCCCGCGTCGCGCTCCCAGATGATCTGGATGCCGAAGAAGATCGAGATGAAGAGCGCGGACTGGGCCATGATCCCGGGGGTGAGGAAGTCGAGATAGGGACGGCCCTCGGTGGGGATCGCCCGCAACCGGGACATCGTCTCGCCGAAGATCAGCAGCCAGAGCACCGGCTGGATCGCCCGGGTGTAGAGCTCGGTGCGGTCGTGGCGGATCTTGCGCAGCTCGACGAGACAGAGCGTGGTCAGGCGGCTCGGGAACGTCCGCCATCCAGGGGCGGCGTCGAGCTCGAGGTGAGCCGGCGGCTCAGCCGAGGCGTGAAGCCGTCCGGCGGGCGACGCGGACATCGCGCAGGCTCCCCTGGTCGGCGAGCACGTCGCCGGTGTGGTGGCGGAAGACGTCGTCGAGGGTCGCTCCGGGGCCGAGCTCGGCGCACAGCGCCGTCGGTGTGCCGAGCGCGCGCAACCGGCCGCGGTGCATGAGCGCGACGCGGTCGCAGAGCGCCTCGGCCTCCTCCATGTAATGGGTGGTGAGGAGCACGCTCATGCCGAGCTGCTCGCGGAGGCTCAGCACCCGCTCCCAGACGTCGGTGCGCGCGACCGGGTCGAGGCCGGTCGTCGGCTCGTCGAGGATGAGCAGCCGCGGCCGGTTGACGAGCGCCTGGGCGAGCTCGAGGCGGCGGACCATGCCCCCGGAGTACGTCGAGACCATCCGCCCGGCGGCCTCGGTGACGCCCATCCACGCGAGCACCTCGCGGATCCGCTCCTCGCGCTCGCGCCGGGGGACATCGAAGAGCCGGGCGAAGAGCCAGACGTTCTCGTAGCCGGTGAGCCCGCCGTCGGCGGAGAGCCGCTGGGGGACGTAGCCGATCGCGCGGCGCACCCGCATCGGGTCGCGGCGGACGTCGATCCCGAAGATCCGGGCACTGCCGCGCTCGGCGGGGATCAGGGTGGTGAGCATCCGGATCACCGTCGACTTGCCGGCGCCGTTGGGGCCGAGCAGTCCGAAGACCTCGCCGGGGGCGACGCTGAAGTCGACACCGTCGACGGCGCGCACCTCGCCGAAGCTGCGGACCAGTCCCTCGCACTCGATCGCAGGGATCGCCGCGGCGGTCACTCCGACTCCTCGAGATGGCCGGCGAGCCGGGTGAGGACCTCGATGGCGGAGCCGACGGCGACACGGTCGGCGGCGTCGAGCCGGGTCAGCGCGTCGCCGAGGATGGCGTGGCGCTGGTCGCGCCAGCGGGCGAGCCGGCGGCGCGCGGAGACGGTGAGCTCGAGGCGGACGGCGCGGCCGTCACCGGGGTCCGCGGTGCGCGCCACCAGGCCCTGGGCGACGAGGCCGGCGACGAGCGAGCTCACCGTGTTCGAGCGCAGCTGGAGCGCAGCGGCCGCCTGCTGGACACGGATCCCCGGCGACCGCGAGAGCAGCCGGATCAGCTCGAGCTGGGCCTCGTGCAGCGGTGGGAACGGCCCGCTCTCGCGCACCCGGCGCCGCAGCGAGCGGCGGAGCCGGCCGAGCACCTCGGCGAGGCGGTCGGCCTCGACGCCGGCGGGCGCGTCCGGAGGGGCTGCAGCCATTTCCATCTGTGACAGACATTATCGTACGGACGCCCGACCCGAGGTGACGGAACGGCGACGCGGTCGGCGGCGCAGGGTCCGCACCACCTCGACCGTCTTGTAGGTGAAGGGAAGTGCGGTCCCGGAGATCTCCGGGTTGGGAGGACTGGAAGGGATGGGATCGGGTTCGAGAGTCGTGCGACTGCTCGCGGTCGTCGGGACGGCGCTGGCGCTGTCGGGATGCGGCACCCCGGTCGCCCACAACGTGGTCGCCCGAGTGACGGCCGGCCAGGCGGCCCAGGCGCGGTGACCCTGAAGGGCTGACCGCCCCTGACAGAATCCCGGCCCGCTCATGCGTCCGGCATCGGGGCGGTGCTCGGGCAGCACTGGTCGACGCTCGACGGAATCGAGCTCCGGACGGGCACCCGCTGGCTCGCAACCGGCCTCATCCGCTCTCCAGGGAACCTCGGCACGATGCTCCGCACCGCCGAGGCCGTGGGCATCGACGGGGTCATCTTCCCCGGCGACGAGTCGGATCCCTTCGACGACCGGGTGGTCGCCGCGAGCAAGGGCGGCATCTTCCGCCTGCGGCTGGTGCGGACGGCGCACGAGGAGTTCGCGACGTGGGCCGCCGGCCAGGGTTGTCGTGTCGTGGGCACGTCGTCGCAGGCCGTCGCCGACTACACGACGATCAGCCTCGACTCGCCGATCGTCGTGATCTTCGGCGAGGAGCGCCGCGGACTGAGCTCGCGAGAGCTCGAGCTCTGCACCGACACGGTGGGGATCCACATGAGCGGGCGCGCCGACTCCCTGAACGTGGCCGTCGCGGCCGGGGTCGTCCTCTTCGACCTGCGACGGCGCAGCAACAGCGCCCGGTAGGCTTGGCGCCCGGATGAACCGAGCGATGACGCGGGACCAGGTCCTCGAGATCTGTGCCGGCCTGCCCGGGGCGGTCGAGGACTACCCCTTCGGCCCGGGTGTCGCCGTGTTCAAGGTCGCGGGCCGGATGTTCGCGCTCGTCTCCCTCGACGGACAGGCGGGAAGCGTCAACCTCAAGTGCGAGCCGCTCCTCGCCGAGGACCTGCGGACTCGGTACCCCGCCGTCCGCCCCGGCTATCACCAGAACAAGCGCCACTGGAACACCGTCGAGTTCGACGGGACCGTCCCCGACGAGGAGTGGCGGTTCATGATCGACCACTCCTACCAGCTCGTCGTCGGCGGTCTGACCCGCGCCGAGCGGGCGAGGCTGCCCGAGCGCTGACCGCTACAGCGCCCGCCGGTAGGCGCGCGACGGGAGGAGCATGGGGCGGCCGAAGAGCCAGCCCTGGCCGCAGCCGACGCCGAGCCGCTCCATCAGCCGTGCCTCGGCCTCGGTCTCGACGCCCTCGGCGACGACGGTGGCGCCGGTCGCGCGGGCGAACTCGACCGTCGCCCGGATCGCGGCGACCGAGGCGTCGCTGTCCGCCCCCTGGACGAGCGAGCGGGCGATCTTCACGAACTCGGGCCGCGCCGCGGTGAGCACCTCGAGGGTCGAGTGGCCCTCGCCGACGTCGTCGAGGGCGAAGCGGAAGCCGTGCTCCCGGTACGAGGCGAGCACCCCGCGCAGGCGTCCGACCACGGAGATCGTCTCCCGCTCGGTGATCTCGAGGACGACGTCCTCGGGCGAGCGTCCCGACCAGCGGCAGAGCAGGAGCATCTGATCGACGTCGTGCACCGGGTCGAGCAGGGCGACGCTGCTGATGTTGATGAAGAGCGCGTGGCCGCCGGCGACGACCGGACCCGCTCCCGACATCGCCGCGCGGCGGCCGAGCCAGTCGAGGTCCCGGAGCATCCCCAGCCGCTTCGCGGTCGCGAACAGCTCCTCGACGTCGCTGTCGGGCAGCGACTCGGGCAGCCGCGCGAGCGCCTCGTAGCCGATCACCCTGCGGTCGCCGAGGCGGACGATCGGCTGGTAGGCCGAGCCCAGCGACTGCATGGCGAGCACCTCGGTGAGCAGATCGCTCCAGCCCGCGCGGGTGGCGACCGCAAACTGGTACTCGGCGCCGGCGCCCCCGGCGACGCGGTCGCGGCCGATCCGCTTCGCCTGGTACAGCGCCTCGTCGGCGCGGCGCCAGAGCGCGGCGCCGCTGTCCCCGGGCGCGCCGGCGGCGTAGCCGACGCTGATCCGCGGCGAGCCGCGGCCGACGGAGGTGCCGTGCATCGCGCGCTGCATCCGCTCGCCCACGGCCTCGGCCTCGGCGCCGTCGACGCCGTGGACGAGCAGGGCGAACTCGTCGCCGCCGACCCGCGCGAGGACGTCGCCGGGCCGGATCAGCCCGCCGAGGGTCCTCGCCACCGCGCGGAGCAGGTCGTCACCGGCCTCGTGCCCGTACTCGTCGTTCACCGCCTTGAGACCGTCGACGTCGATGGCGAGGATGGCGAAGGGTACCCGGGGCAGGCTCTCGAGGCGGTCCTCGAAGCAGCGGCGGTTGCGCAGCCCGGTGAGGTGGTCCGTCGAGGCGGCGTCGCGCTGGCGCGCGTAGCTGAGCGCGTTGGCGATCGCGAGCTCGGCGAGGTGGACGATGCCGCCGAGCCGCTGCAGCTCGGCGGCCTCGAAGGTCTGGCGGTGTCGGGCGGAGGCGGTGAGCATCCCGAAGGGCGCGCCCTCGACCATGATCGGCGCCACCGCCCATCCCTGCAGCCCGGCGTCGCGCACCGCGGTCGCGGTCGCGCTCGACATCGCCGTGGCCCCCATGTGGCCCGAGCCCACGCCGCCCCCGGCGAGGATCTCGGCGAGCCGGGGATGGCTCGCCAGCGGGTAGCGCGACCCGGTGAAGTGGGCGAGGCCCTCGTCGTCGTGCTGGGCGACGGAGACCAGGGTGTCGTCCTCGAGCCGCAGCAGGGTCGCCATGCAGGGTTCTGAGCCCGGCGGCGAGAGCATCACCGACGTCGCCCGCAGCACCTCGGCGAAGACGGCGTCGAGATCCAGGGTCGCGGCGAGGTTGCGGGCCACCTCCTGCATGAGGGTGAGCTCGCGAACGCGGAGGTGTCCGGCACCGATCACCGCCCGGTGCTCGCGAAGCAGCAGCATCTGCCGGGTCAGGGCGAGCAGGGAGACGACGATGATCCCACCGCTCAGCAGCAGCAGGTCGCGGTGCCCGATCGCGGTGATGCACCAGAGCACGATCAGCGGGCAGAGCGCGAGGTAGGGGACGGCCGCCCGCCAGGACACGGTGCCGGGGACCTCGTCGGTGCCGCCGGGGTGCGCGGTGTCGCGCCGCGGCGCGCCGACGAGGATCGTGTAGCAGGCTCCGTACCCGACCCCGAGCACCCACTCCGGCGGCCCGCCATGGGCGAGGGAGACGATCTCGGCGAGCGAGACCAGGCTGAAGAGGCCGAGTGCGGCGACCATGAGCACGACCCCGCCGCTGCGGCGGTGGGCGGGCAGGCGGTAGAGCAGCCAGACCCCGCCGGCGAAGAGGCCGACGTTCCCCGCCCAGGTCAGGACGTTGGCGACGGCGTCCTGGGTCCCGACCGCCCCCAGGGAGTCGACGACCACCGGGAGGCAGGCGGCGAGCAGCCCCACCACCAGCATCCCCGCGTCGCAGAAGGTGGCGACCCCGCTCTCGAACCCCTCCTCCTGGACCGCGCGGACGCAGAGGGCGGCGAGGAGGAACGGGTAGGCGCCGAGCACCGCCACCACCGACACCGTGGCGACCGTGGACGAGCCCCACACCCGGGAGAGCGCGGAGGCGGCGTATCCGGCGGTGAGCAGCGCGAAGGCGAGGGTGAGCAGCCCCCAGAACCAGGACCGTCCCGTGCGCCAGGCGCCGGCGGCGCCGCCGGCGCAGAGCAGGATGATCCCCGCGTCGGCGATCTCGGTGACCCCGCGCGAGGGCAGGTCACCGGCGTGCGCCGACGTCAGCCAGCCGCCGGCGGCGCCCGCGAGGAGCAGCACCACCGCCGCCCTCTCGCGGATCGCGCCTCCGGACAGGCGAGCCCCCAGCGTGCTCACGCGTGTCCCGGCGAAGCCACAGTCAGGCCATCATGCGGGCCGGTCCCCGGGGAGCCGCCGCCCGCACACCGAACCGTCGCGGGATGTCGGCGTCTTGTGACGCGCCGGCCGGGCCCGTCTCAGCCGCGGACGTGCGGCAGCACGACCGCCGAGGGGTGCTCGGGGTCGTGGTGGACCTCCTGACGGGCGATCCTCCACGTCCGCCCGGTCGCGAGCGGAGCGCCCTCG
>DATKEY010000312.1:0-3907 GCA_035544475.1 Candidatus Dormiibacterota bacterium
AGCCGCAGGAGCAGGTCGCGGAGCGCGGCGGACTCCTGCCGCACCGTGAGCATGAGCGCCGCCGGGGCCTCCTGGCGGCGGCGCTCGATCTCGCCGAGGCGGTGGGTGTCGGCCGCGGTCCGCCCGAACCCCGGCGGCTCGTCGGCGGAGAGGATCTCCCCCATCTGGACGATCCAGTAGGGGATGAACTCGGCGAGGTGGGCCCAGACCTGCCCCTGGTCCCAGCGGTCGCCGGTGCGCGGGTCGGCGTCGGTGAGCCCGCCGTGGAAGTGCTGCGCGTGCGCGTCGAGACGGATCACCACCGCGTCGAGGCGGGTCACGAAGCCGCCGGCCGCGGTCACGGGTCGAGGCCCGCGCGCAGCGGCCGCAGCGCCCCGCCCTCGATGACGGGGTTGCGCAACCGGCCCAGCCCCTCGACCTCGACCTCGACGACGTCGCCGGGGCGCAGCCACGGGTACTCCTCGGCGCCGTGGACGAGGGAGAGCTCGAGGATGCAGCCGGTCCCACAGGTCCCGCTGCCGACCACGTCGCCGGCGGCGAGCTCGGTGCCGCGCGAGGCGTAGGCGAGCATCTCCCCGAAGCTCCAGTAGACGTCCGACCAGACGGCTCGAGAGTACTCCCTGCCGTTGACCCGTGCGGTCATCGCCAGGTCGTAGCCGCAGCCGGAGCGTCGGTTCGCGATCTCGTCCGGGGTGACGAGGAAAGGGCCGAGCCCAGTGGCGAAGTCCTTCCCCTTCACCGGTCCCATGCTGAGCTTCATCTCCCGCCGCTGCAGGTCGCGCGCGCTCCAGTCGTTCATCACGCAGTAGCCGGCGATCCGCGCCTCGGCCTCGTCGGGGTCGAGGTCGCCGCCGCCGCGGCCCACGACCGCGGCGACCTCGAGCTCGAAGTCGAGCTCGGCGCTGCCGGGGGGGACGGCGACGGGCTCCCCGTCGCCGATCAGGGCGCGGGGATTGCTGAAGTAGAAGACCGGCAGCCGGTACCAGTCGGGGTCCATCTCCAGGCCCCGGCGCTGGCGGGCGGTGCGCACGTGCTGCTCGAACGCGTAGAAGTCGCGGAGCGAGGGCGGCACCGGCACCGGTGGGAGCAGCCGCACCGCCGCGATCTCCACGACCTCGTGGGGATCCTCGACCGCCCCGCGCCCGGCGGTGGCGAGCCGCTCGCCGTCGTCGCCGAGCAGGTCGATCAGCCGGGTGCGCCCGGCGAGGGCGTGGAGCCGGTCGCCGACGACGACTCCGACCCGGTCGATCTCCGCCCCGGGATGGCGGTAGGTGGCGAAGCGCATCGATCGGGATGATAGGGCTCCCGTCCCAGCGGTCAGAACCGGATAATGTGCAACCGCAGGCGTCCGGGTCACGGCCCGGGCGTCGAAGAGGGGGTCATGCGCCTGCGGGGTGGGCGCGGGAGGTGTTCACGTGGGGCTCTGCTTCGACCTGCCCCTGGGGTTCGACGCCGCGGCCGCGGCGGCGGCCCGCGCGGAGGCCGAGGGCGTCGACGGACTGTGGACGGTCGAATCCGACCACGACCCGTACCTGCCGCTGGCGCTCGCAGCGAGCACGACCCGGCGCCTGGTGCTCGGCACGGCCATCTCGGTCGCCTTTCCGCGCAGCCCGATGATCCACGCGATGACGACCTGGGATCTCCACCGCCTCGCCCCGGGGCGGGTGGTCCTCGGTCTCGGCACCCAGGTCAAGGGCCACAACGAGCGCCGGTTCTCGGTCCCCTTCGACCGCCCGGCGGCGCGGCTGCGCGAGATGGTTCTCGCGATCCGGGCGATCTGGCGCTGCTGGCAGGAGGGCGCGCCGCTCGACTTTCGCGGCGAGTTCTACACGCACACCCTCATGACCCCGTTCTTCAACCCGGGGCCGGTCGACGGGGCCGCGCCGCCGCCGATCTACCTCGCCGCGGTCAACCCGGGGATGATCCGGGTCACCGGCGAGGTCGGCGACGGGCTCCACCTCCATCCGCTCACCTCGGCGGAGACGCTCGACCGTTTCACCCTCCCGAAGCTCCGCGAAGCGGCAGCCGCCGCCGGCCGCGACCCCGAGGAGATCGTGCTCGTCGCCCCGGCGATGCTCGCCACCGGCCGCGGCCGCGCCGAGGTCGACGCTGCGCGTGAGCGGCTGCGGGGCCAGATCGGCTTCTACGGGAGCACCCGCACCTACCGTCCGCTGCTCGACGTCCACGGCCGGGCGTCCGTGGCCGACCGTCTCCACGAGCTCTCGGTCGCGGGCCGCTGGGACGAGCTCGCGGGCTGCGTCGACGACGACCTCCTCGACGCCTTCACGATCAGCGCCACCTGGGACGGGCTTCCCGAGGCGATGGTCCGCCGCTACGCGGGCCGGGTCCATCGGGTCGTTCCCTACGGCAGGCTCGACCCCGAGGCGCCCTGGGGGGAGATCGCGCGGGCCGTCCGCGCCGGCGCCGAGAAGGTGGAGGTCCCGGCATGAGCCTCGCCGTCACCGCCGCGGGGGAGGCGACCCGCGACCGCATCCTCCGCCTCGCCGACGCCCTCTTCGCCGAGCACGGCTACGCCCGGGTCTCGATGCGCCTGGTGGCCACCGCCGCCGGGGTCACCAAGCCGGCCCTCTACTACCACTTCCGCAACAAGGACGCCCTCTTCGAGGAGTGCGTCCTGGCCACCCAGAAGCGGATGGGTGAGATGCTCCGTGAGGCGACGGCGTCCGCCGGGTCGCTCGAGGACCGGGTCACCGCGGTGGCCCAGATCCTCCTCACCGGCACGCCGCACCACCCCGTCCTCACCCAGAACGACATCGCCGAGCATCTTCCGGCCGAGGTCCGCGAGCGGCTCGACCGGGGCTTCCAGGACAACGTCATCGCCCCCCTCGCCGGCCTCTTCGCCGACGCCGGCACCCGCGGCGAGCTGCGCCCGGACGTGACCGACGAGGTGGCGGCGACGAGCACCCTCGGGGTCTGCATGGCCTTCCTTCCGGTGGCGCCGCAGGGCGCCGCAACGGCGGCCGAGCCACCGAATGCGGGGATGATCGCCGACGTGGTGCTCCACGGCGTCAGCGGGCGGCTCACGGGTCGGTGAGCGGGCACGTCCGGGTGCTCCTCCTCCGCCACGGCGAGACCGAGTGGAGCCGGGAGGGGAGGCATACGGGGCGCAGCGACATCCCGCTCGACGCCGCGGGGCGGGCCGGTGCCCTCGAGGCCGGCGCCGCCCTCGCGGGGATCGAGTTCACCCGTGTCCTCGTCAGCCCGCTGCGCCGCGCCCGCGAGACCGCCGAGCTCGCCGGCCTGCGCGGACCGGCCGAGCTCTGCGACGACCTCATGGAGTGGGACTACGGCGAGTACGAGGGCCGCACCAGCGCGGAGATCGGCGAGGAGCGGCCCGGGTGGACGATCTGGGACGGCGGGGTGGTCGGCGGCGAGACCCTCGAGGAGGTCGGCCGTCGCGCCGACGGGGTGCTCGCCCGGCTGCGGGAGCTGGAGGGCGACGTCGCCGTCGTCGCCCACGGCCACCTGCTCCGCGTCCTCGCCGCCCGGTGGTGCGGGCTCGAGCCGCTGGTCGCGCGCAACCTCGCGCTCGAGCCGGCGACGATCTCCTGGCTGGGGCACGAGCACGGCACCCCCACGATCACGCTCTGGAACAGCCGCTGCGTCTAGGATGCCGGCCATGGGCGAGGCGCTCGACCACCCCGTCTTCATCACGTGCCGTGACCGGGTCACCGCCCTGCGGGCGCTGGTGCGATGGCTCGAGGGCGCCGGCTGCACCCGCATCCATCTCGTGGACAACCAGTCGACGTATCCGCCCCTGCTCGACTACTACGCCGCCACGCCGCACACCGTGATCCGGCTCCGCGACAACCTCGGGCATCGGGCCGCATGGGAGAGCGGCGCGGTGCGCGAGCACGCCGCCGGTGAGCACTACGTCGTCACCGAC
>DATKEY010000313.1:0-11638 GCA_035544475.1 Candidatus Dormiibacterota bacterium
CTCCTCGAGAGGGCCCGCGGAGGCTAACGAAAGGCGGCTTCGACCGGGGTCACGGGCATGGTGAGCGCGAGGGTCGCGACGACCAGGACCAGCGCCACGGCGGTCTCACCCATCCAGTTCGCGATGCGTCGCACCATGCCCACGACTGTCCCATGCGCCCCGCGGTGCGCCCGATGACGGGCCGGTGACGATCCCGCGATGCGCCGTCACGCCGCGGGCGTGTCGGACCCGGTGACCCGGGCCAGGAGCAGGCGGTCGTGCTCGTGGCTCAGCAGCGCGACGGCGGCCGCGGCGTCGAGCCAGCGCAGCTCGTCGACCTCGGCGTTGGAGGAGAAGCCGCCGTCGACGGCCTCGATGAGGAAGTAGTCCGCGGTCTTCGTCCGCCCCTTGTTGTCGAGGTAGCGGTTGGTGCCGACGTGGGAACCGAGGCGGCCCTGCATCCCGGTCTCCTCGAGGACCTCGCGGAGCGCCGCGGCCTCGAGGCTCTCACCCTCCTCGAGCTTGCCCTTGGGGAGGCTCCAGTCGTCGTACCGGGGACGGTGGATGACCGCCCACTCCCGGGTGCCACCGGGACCGCGCCGCCAGAGCACGCCGCCGGCGGCGCGCACCTGCGGCTCGGCGTCGGTCACGCGCCCGCCTCGGCGGGGGCGGCCGCGTCCTCCAGGCGGTCGAGGCGGTAGCCGACGCCGAAGACCGTCGTGATCCGGAAGGGAAGGGCGGCGAAGCCCTCGAACTTCTCCCGGATCCACCGCACGTGCACGTCGACCGTCTTGCGGTCACCGAAGAAGTTGCTCCCCCAGATCGCCTGGATGAGCCGCTCGCGCGACTGGACCCGCCCGGGGTGGGCGAGCAGGTAGCTGAGCAGGTCGAACTCCTTGGGGGCGAGCCGCACCTCCTCGCCGTGCATGCGCACGATCCGCGATCCGCGGTCGAGGCTGAAGCCGCCGATCTCCTCCACCTCGGCGGCCGGGCCGGGGCCGCCACGGCTGAGCTCGACGCGGCGGAGGAGCGCGGTGATCCGCGCCATCAGCTCGGTGAGCGAGAAGGGCTTGGTCACGTAGTCGTCGGCGCCGATGCTGAGGCCGACCACCTTGTCGACCTCGGCGCCCTTCGCGGTGAGGACGAGGATCGGGGTGCTCATCTCCTGGCGGAGGATGCGGCACACCTCGAGGCCGCTGAGCTCGGGGAGCATGAGGTCGAGGAGGATGAGGTCGGGCCGGACCCGGCGCGCCTCGGCGAGCGCCTCCGGACCGGTGCGCGCCTCGTCGACCCGGTACCCCTCCTTGACGAGGTTGTAGCGCAGGGTCTCGCGGATGTTCTCCTCATCCTCGACCACGAGGATGCGCTTGGCGCTCATGCAATCTCCCCCGATCGGCGCCGGGTCCCGCTCCTGCATCGGATGTTCCGTGAGCCGTGGCGGTGCGTGGGTTGTCCGGTCCTTAAGAACAGATTAAGCGACAGCCGGCGGCGGCGGCGGGACCCGCCTATACTCGCCACACGATGCCGCCCGACGAGGGAGCGCGAGGCCTCTCGGACTTGCCCGTGCGGCTCCTCGACGCGGTCGCCCAGCGTCTCGAGGAGGGTCTCGTGGTGGTCGGCGCCGACCACCGGCTCCGCTTCGCCAACCCCGCGGCGCGGGCGCTCCTCGGCCTCCCCGACGCGCTCGAGGGCCGGCGGCTCGAGGACGCGGTGCGCGACTACCGCCTCCCTCTCATGGTGAGCGCCTGCCTCGGCGGCGCCGGCGAGGTCGTCCGCGAGCTCGACGACCCCGCGGCGTCCCGCCACCTCGTGGTCCGCGCCGTCCCCGTCGGCGAGACCGCATCGTCGGACCCGGTCGAGGTCGCCCTGCTCGTCCGCGACGAGACCCGGCTCCGCCGCCTGGAGACGGTGCGCCGCGACTTCGTCGCCAACGTCTCCCACGAGCTGCGCACCCCGGTGACCGCGATCCAGCTGCTCGTCGAGACCCTCCTCGGCGGCGCCATCGAGGACACCACGGTCGCCGGCGAGTTCATCGGCAAGATCGGCCTCGAGACCGCGCACATGGCGCAGATGGTCGCCGAGCTCATCGAGCTCAGCACCATCGAGTCCGGCCGGCTGCCGCTCCGCCCGGTGCCGACACCGGTGCAGGACCTCGTCGCGGCCGCCGAGCGCCTGCGTCCGCTCGCCGACGAGCGCCACCAGGAGCTGCGCCACGACGTCGATCCCGCGACGCCGGTGGTCCTCGGCGACCCCACCCGCCTCGGGCAGGTGGTGCGCAACCTCGTCCACAACGCGATCAAGTACACGCCGGTCGGCGGGGTGATCACCCTGTCGGCGCGCGGCCGCCTCCAGCGAGGCCGGGAGCTCGTCGAGCTGCGCGTCTCCGACACCGGCTGCGGCATCGCCCCGGACGAGCTGGGCCGGGTGTTCGAGCGCTTCTACAAGACCGACCGCTCCCGCGGCCGCGACGGCGAGGGCACCGGCCTCGGCCTCGCGATCGCCCGCCACACGGTGGAGGCCCACGGCGGCAGCATCGAGGTGGAATCGACCCCCGGCGTCGGCTCGGTGTTCATCGTGCGCCTGCCGGGAGCGGGTCGCGCCTGACGGGCCCCACGCCGTCACTCGACGGCTCGTGGCTAAGCTCCCTCCGTCACAGGAGGACCCCACGTGCAGTTCGGACGGTATTACGAGGAATTCGAGGTCGGCGCCACGTATCGGCACTGGCCGGGCAAGACGATCACCGAGGCGGACGACCATCTCTTCTGCCTGATCACGATGAACCACCACCCTCTCCACCTGGATGCCCATTACGCGGAGACGAGGACGCACTTCAAGCGCAACGTCGTCGTCGGCAACCTCGTGTACAGCCTGGCACTGGGGATGAGCGTCGCCGACATCAGCGGCAAGGCGATCGCCAACCTCGAGGTCGAGCAGCTCAAGCATGAGAACCCCACCTTCCACGGGGACACCATCTACGCGGAGACCACGGTGGTGGCGATGCGCGAGTCGCAGTCGCGCTCGGACCGGGGGGTGGTCACCGTCGAGACCCGCGCCTACAACCAGCGCGACGAGCTCGTCTGCTTCTTCCGCCGCCGGGTGATGGTGCCGAAGCGCTCCGCCGGTGAGGTGCAGCCGCCCGACGAGCCCATCGTCCCCCTCGGAGCGCATCCCGACACCGAGCGATGACTCCTGCGAGCGAGGCGGAGCTGGGGCGCTACAACGTCCGGCCGCTCACCCCGGGGCCGGAGTCGGCGCTGCGCGACGCGGCGCTCGCGCTCGGCGCCGGGACGGCGGGTCTCCCCGCGCTCGCCCGCCACGGCCGCGCCGAGGCGTTCGCCGTCGCCGGCCTCGCCCCCGACGAGTGCCGGGTGCTCGGCCGCGAGCTCCGCCGCCTCGGTGGAGAGGTGCTCAGCTCCGTCGCCGGAGATCGCGCCCTGCTCCTCGGGCCGCTCAGCGCCTTCGGCGAGCTCCCCTCGCGGCTCACCGCGTGGGGACGGCGCACGGAGGTGCTCGGCGCCGCGCTGGGCGCCGCCCTCGCCGGTCGGGGATCGCGGCCGGCGCCGGTGGTCGCGGGCCGCCACGTGCTGCGGTTCGACCGCCGCACCCTGGTGATGGGCGTCGTCAACGCCACCCCCGACTCCTTCAGCGGCGACGGCACCGGCGACGATCCGGCCACCGCGGTCGCCCTCGGCGTCGCGCTCGCGGCCGCGGGCGCGGACATCGTCGACGTCGGCGGCGAGAGCACCCGCCCCAACAGCTCCCCGGTGCCCGAGGAGGTCGAGCTCGCGCGTGTCCTCCCGGTCGTGCGCGAGCTCGCCGAGCGCCTCGACACCCCGGTCAGCATCGACACCCGCAAGGCGGCGGTGGCGCGGGCGGCTCTCGAGGCGGGCGCAGTGATCGTCAACGACGTCTGGGGGTTGCGCCGCGACCCGGCGATGGCGGCGACGGTCGCGGAGGCGGGGGCGGCGCTCGTGGTGATGCACAACGCGGCCGAGCCCGAGTACGGCGACGTCGTCGAGGACGTCTGCGCCGGGCTTCATGCCAGCCTCGGACTCGCCGAGGCGGCGGGGATCGAGCGCGAGCGGATCATCGTCGACCCCGGCCTCGGCTTCGGCAAGACCCCGGCCCACAACCTCGAGGTCGTCCGCAGGCTCGGCGAGCTGCGCGGCCTCGCCCGCCCGGTTCTCGTCGGCCCGTCGCGCAAGTCGACGATCGGCGTGCTCCTCGGCGGGGCGCCCCCCGACCGGCGCCTCGAGGGCACCCTCGCGCTCTGCGTGCTCGCCGCGGCGAACGGCGCCGACCTGGTGCGGGTCCACGACGTCGCCGAGGTGGTGCGCTGCCTGCGGGTCGCCGACGCGGTGCTCCGGGGCACCCCCGAGGAGATCCTCGCGCTGCCCCGGCCCGGGCCCACGGGGTGACCTCCGAGCCGGCCGCGGTCGCGTGGGTGAGCCTGGGGGCGAACCTGGGGAGGCGCACCGCGGCGCTCGCGGCCCTGCGCCGGGAGCTCACCCGGGATTCGGTCACCGTCGAGGCCGCGTCGCGCGAGCTGCTCACCCGGGCGGTCGGCGTCCGCGGCCAGCCCGACTTCCACAACCAGGTCGTCCGGCTGCGCGCGCCGGCCCCCTGGCGGGCCGAGACGTGGCTCGCCCACTGCGAGCGCGCCGCCCACGCCGCCGGCCGGCGGCCGACCTACCACTGGGGACCGCGGCGCGCCGACGCCGACGTCCTCCTCCTCGGTGAGCGGGGCGACATCCGCGTCGACGAGCCGGGGCTCCACGTGCCCCACCCCGAGCTCGCGCAGCGGCCGTTCCTCTGCGCGCTCCTCGCCGAGCTCGACCCGACCCTGCGCCTCCCCGACGGCCGGCTCCTCGCCGAGCTGGGCGGCGAGTTCTACATGGGCAGCCGGTCGGCGAGCTGAGGCGCGAGGCGGAGCGCGGCCTGGACCTGCTGCGCCATCGCGGTGAAGTCGGGCGGCTCGTCGAAGTCGATGAGCCAGGAGTGCTCGGCGGTGAGCTTCTCCACGAGCACCGAGCCGCCGAGGGCGGCGAGGCCGACGTGGACGCTGGGACGGTCGTCGGCGGGGAACGCCTTGCCGAGAAGGGTCTGCACGGTGTCGAGCCAGCCGGCGACCTCGCCGAGCTCCTGGAGCTCGTAGCCGCCGTCGCCGAGAACGAACTCCGCCTCGATCTCGACGAAGGGCTGGGGCTGCAACCGCCGGTGGGGGCAGTCCTCCTGCTCCTCCTCGTCGTGATAGAGGTCGCAGTCGGCGCCCGGGCCGTAGGCGGCGATGTAGGTCATCAACGCGTCCCAGACGAAGCTGAGATGGGTGTGATACCGGGAGGGCGGCTCGCCCGGCTGGAGCCGGACGGTGCACTCGAAGCGCCGCTCACCCGCGCCGGGCTCGAGCTCGTGGCGGACGTCCTCGATCGAGAGCCCGGCCTCGTCGAGGGCCTCGAGGAGGTCGGAGGCGAGCTCCTCGTAGCTGGGGAACGGCTCGGGGCGGTCGCTGGCGGCGCCGTTCGACCTCTCGCCTCGCCGTGCGCGCTCGGCCACGCGCTACCGGACGCCCGCGCGCGCCCAGCGCGCCGCGCCCGTGATCACCGGGATCCCGATGGCGGCGAGGAACGTGCCGAGCACGGCGAAGAACAGGGGCCGCTCCGCCCCCGGGGTGGTCCAGTCGTAGATCGCCAGGATCCCGCCGAGGACCAGTCCGGCCGCGGTCAGAGCCAGCAGCAGGACGGACAGCGACACCCAGGGATCGGCGGAGGAGCGCACCGGCGGGAACGACTGTCCAGGCCGGGGCTGAAGAGTGGGAACGGACATTGCAGGCGAAGTCTAGTCCTGTGTTCACCCAAGCGGTGATCCGGCGCGGATCAGGGCTTGGTGGCGGTGAATCGATAGCCCACACCCGGCACCGCCAGGATGTACAGCGGCTGGGACGGGTTCTCCTCGATCTTGCGGCGCAGATTGCGGATGTGGACGTCGATGACCCGGGTCTCGATGGGGTGGTCGTAGCCCCAGACGGCGTTGAGGATCTTCTCTCTCGACAGGGCCTTCCCCGCCTGGGCCGCGAGCAGGGTGAGCAGGTCGAACTCGGTGTGGGTGAGGTTGACCTCCTCGCTGCCGCGGAAGACCCGCCGCTCGTTGACGTCGATGACGAGGTCGCGGAAGACCATCCGGCCGTCGTCGCCGCGGGCCTCCTCCTGGCGCGACTTGCGCAGATGCGCCGCGATCCGGGCGAGCAGCTCGCGGGGGCGGAAGGGTTTGACGATGTAATCGTCGGCGCCGATCTCCAGCCCCACGACCACGTCGATCTCCTCGGTCTTGGCGCTGAGGATGAGGATCGGCACCTTCGAGCCTGTCCGCCGAATGTCACGGCAGATGTCGAACCCGCTGATGTCCGGGAGCATCAGGTCGAGCAGGATGATGTCCGGCCGGAAGCTCTCCAACAGGCCGAGACCGTCCACCCCGGTCTCCGCCTCCTGGACTGCGTATCCCTCCGACTCACATGCGAGCCGGACGGTCTTGCGAATGAGCGCCTCGTCGTCGATGACGAGGACCCGGCGCTGTCCGTTCACTTCCGTCCCCGCGAGCCTATCGGCCGGCGCGATTCTATGGGCACCTCACGCCCCGTCGCCACGGCGGAGGCTCCGCCGCAGCCTTCGCGCCGCATGTCGCAGCGCCTCCGCACCCGCCAGCGCACCCTCCGCGACCGGCCGCCGGCTCCGCCGCCAGGCCCCGGCGGCCTCCTGCTCGGCACCCCCGAGGTTGAGCTTGAACTGCCGCAGCCCGTGCCAGGGATGGTCCTCCCCGGCGGTCGGCGGGATGCCCCAGAGATCGTAGCGCGAGCACCCGGCGGCGATCGCGACCCGCATCGCCGCGAACTGCACGAGCGCCGACGGCTGGCGCTCGCGGTGGCGCGACGACGACCCGCCGTACAGGTACACCGCCTCGGAGGCGAACGGCGCGACG
Source organism: Candidatus Dormiibacterota bacterium (assembly GCA_035544475.1). Classification (GTDB taxonomy): domain Bacteria; phylum Chloroflexota; class Dormibacteria; order Aeolococcales; family Aeolococcaceae; genus CF-96. Next base: position 6,952 of record DATKEY010000313.1, read on the forward strand.
AGCGCGCCGGCCACCACCTCCCCCTCGACGCCGGCGAGCACGACCGTCGAGCCGGGGAGGGCGGTGAGGACGAGCCGCAGATGGGCGGCGCTCGGGAGCACGATCCCCTGGCGGCGCTCGGTGGCGGCGCAGAGCCGCGCCAGCCGGGCGGCGGCGAGGGGGAGGTCCGTGACCTCCTCGACGACGACACCCCTCCGCTCGGCGAGGCGGACGTTGTAGCGCCCCTTGGGGCGCATCCGCGCCAGCAGCGCCGCCTCGCCGCCGCGGAGGTCCACGACCGCGGTGTGCGCCGGCTGCACGGTCTCCACGCGCTCCCAGGCGGCGCCGAGCTCGCGGGCGACCGCGGGCGCGTCCTCGCTCGTCGCGCTCGGCTCGACGGTCACCCTCACCGCCCCCAGCCGCGCGGCGAGCTCCTCGAGCGCGGCGAGTGCCGCCGTCCACGCCGGTCCATCGCCGGGGGCGCAGGCGGGGCCGCGGGGGACGTAGACCCGAGGGGGCGCTCCGGGCACGACCGGCGCGGAGAGCGCGGTGATCGGCAGGACGCGGCCGCCGCCGGCGGCGACCCGCAGCCGGTGCACGGCCCAGCCCGTCGCCGCCTGCACGGCGCCCCACCCGTGGCTCTGGAGGAGGTGGGCGTGCGGCCAGCGCGCCAGGTCGGCGTCCCAGATGTCCGCGGGGGATGGGACGGACGGGCGCTCGGGGAGCACGTCGGGCAACACGGCAGTAGCGGAGCGGGATGCGGTCACGGCATGATCGCGGGAACGTCAGAGAGGGGCGGCGGGCGTGTCAGCGCGCGAATCGTTGCTACTATAGGCCGCCCACTGCCACAGGTCAGGTCGCCGGACCTATGCCCGCGGTGCGACGCGGTCGGCCGAGCCGCGCGGAGCCCCCCGGAGAGCCGCTCGACCAGCATGTCAGGAGGAGACCCGGGTGCAGACGCAGGGCTCGCTCGCGCAGAACAGCCTCGCCTCGTTGCTCGAGGCCATGCAGTCGGAGCGTGCCACCGGCACGCTCTCCGTGGCGTCCGGCGATGCCAGCTGCTCGCTCTACTTCCTCTTCGGCCACCTGTTCCACGCGGCCGGTGACCTGGGGCAGGGCGAGGAGGCGGTGATCTCCGCCCTCTCCTGGAAGGACGGCCAGTTCACCTTCGACCCCCGCGCCAAGCTCCCCGCCGAGGAGACCATCAAGTCCGCCACCACCGAGCTCCTCGCCGAGGCGGAGCGCCGCCAGCCCGTTGGCGCCCCGAGCAACGGCAGCGGGCGCTCCCTGGAGGTCCAGGCGGTGGGGAGCGCCGAGGCACGCTCGACAGGGGCTGCCACCGCGGTCGCCGAGCCCGCCGCCCCGACGGCCGGTTCGACGACCACCTCGTGGGGCTCCGCCCCGCCGACGATCACGACGGGAGAGACCATGGTGACCGAGACCGCCATCCCCACCATCGGCGTCGCGCCGCCCGGCACCCCGCCCGAGACGGCCCCGGTCTACGGCAACCCCAATGCGGTGCCGCTCGGCGAGCTGTACCCGCTCCCGGCGGGCAAGCCGATCTACGAGGGCCTGAAGAGCGCCTTCGTCGACTTCCCGAAGCTTCTCCGCACCCTGGACACCGACAAGCTCACCGGCTACGTCCGGCTCGAGGGCCCCGGCTTCAGCGGCGTCCTCCTGCTCCACGACGGCCACGTCCTCGAGTCGCTGTTCAGCGACGGAACGCTCACCCAGGCCGAGACCGCCTTCCAGTCGCTGCGCCGCCGCATGGAGCGCGGCGAGGGGCTGCTCGACGTCATCGAGCTCAGCGGCGAGACCGTCGTCGCCCTCGCCCAGCTGCTCACCGCGCGGCCGCTCTTCACCGGCCTGCTCGGGCGCTTCGTCAACTTCGAGCAGCTCCTCGAGTACCTCTCCGAGGAGAAGGTGGACGGCTCGGTGGTCGTCGCCGGCGGTACCGAGACCGGCGTCATCCTGCTCCGCAAGGGCTCGCTCCACGGCGCCTACACGCACTCCCAGCGCGACCTCCAGGAGTCGCCCGTCGCGGTGAACCGCCTCGCGGCGGAGCGCCCGGCGAGGATCGAGGTCAAGGCCGGGGCGGGGTCGCCTCCTGGGATCGACGTCGAGGCGGCGCTGCGCAAGCCCCTCTGATCGGCTGAGAGCGACGGACCCGGCCAGGCGCGGCGTCGCCGCCGGGACCCTGCTGGCGCTGGCGGGAGCGCTGCTCTCGGCGTGTGCCGGCGCTCCGCCGCAGATCATCACCCTCAATCCGGCCCGGGGGTCGACGAGCGTCGTCGCCGACGCCCCGATCCGCGTCGTCTTCGACCACCAGGTCGACCACGCCTCGGTGGCGAGCCGCTTCCACGTCGACCCTCCGCTCCCCGGCTGCAACCTGCAGAGCGCCTTCGGCGCGGCGGCCGGAGCGCCGTGCCGGGTGTCCTGGGTGCCGGGCTCCTCGGCGTTCGTCCTCGAGCACCGGGGTGCGGTCTTCCTGCCGTCGACGAAGTACACGTTCAGGATCGACGCCGGGGTGCGCGATCCCGCCGGCGCGGAGAACTCGCTCGACCACCACTGGGACGTCACCTCGGCGCCGGCGCCGCAGGTGCTGGCCACCACGCCGGGCGACGGGGCCACCGACGTCCCCGTCGACAGCCCGGTGGTCATCTCCTTCAACGACCTCATGGACGGTCAGGCGACGGCGGCGGCGATCCACCTCTCCCCGCCGGTGCCGGGCACCAGGGTGGTCGCCAACCGCCGCGACCACGGGCGCTTCCTCGTGCTCCCGGGGCGGCTTCTCGACCCGGCGACGGCGTACACGGTGACGATCGGCACCGGCGCCCGCGACGAGCACCTCCAGCCGATCCAGAAGGAGGCCCAGGTGCGCTTCCGCACCGGCGGACTGAGCCGCGGCGAGCACGCTCTCGTCCTCGCCGGGCGGCGCGGCGAGGCGGCCTCGGTCGTCCTCCTCACCGGCCTCGGCGCGCTCGCCGACGGCGAGCCGGCGCCCGCGACCACCGTCCTCTCGGCCCCCCGCTGCCCGGCGGCGAGCTGCGGCGCCGTCTCCCGCGGAGCCCCCGAGACCGCCTACCTCGAGGCGAGCGCCTCGCCGGACGGTCGCCGCCTCGCCGTCGTCGAGCACGACGAGACCGTCCCCGGAGCGCCCCCGGACCTCCACATCGTCGACCTCGCCGGCGGCCCCGACACCGACGTGATGCGAGGCGCCAGCCACCCCGGCTGGTCGCCCGACGGGCGCTGGCTCGCCTTCGGCACCGCCCAGGGCGTCCACCTCCTCGACCCGGTCGCCGACGTCGACCGCGTCCTCCCGCCCGGCGATCCGCTCGCCGGCCAGCCGGCCTGGAGCGGCGACGGCAGCGTCCTCGCGCTGCCCGTACGTGCCGTCGACGGCACTCTCCACGTCGACCTCGCCGACCCGGCGCTCGGCATCCGCTACCCCGTGCCCCGGCTCGGCGGCGCAGCCTCCGCGCCCGCTCTCGACCACGACGGCAGCGAGCTCGCCGTCCACCGCGACGGCGGCGCAGGGGTGGCCGAGGGAGGCTGGCTGCTCCGGCTGCGCGGCGGTGACCCCACCCCCCGGCGCCTGGGACCCGGGATCACCCCGGTCGCCTACGCCGACCCCAGCACCCTGCTCGCCGTCGACCGCGCGACCGGCGACACCCCCGCGCTCGTGCGGATCGGGGTCGGCGCCGGCGAGGTGACCCGCCTCGGCACCGGCCCCGCGGCCTCCGATCTCGACACCATCGCCGCGGCGACCTCCGGCGGGGAGATCGCGTTCCTCCTCGCCGACGACGTGGGTGTGACCCAGGCGTACATCGAGAACGCCGACGGCAGCAATCCCGCAGCGCTCACGAGCTTCGGACCCGGCGGCCTCGAGGCGCTCGCCGTCTCCTTCGCGGGCTAGACGAGGGCGAGAAGCTCGCGCAGGTCGGCGATCACGGGGCAGTCGAGAGCCACTCCCCCGGTTCCTCCGAGCCCGTCGCGCAGGGCGAAGTCGAACATCCCGGCGACCCCCGCGCGGCTGCGGTCGAGGAGCACGCCGTCGATCCCCGTGGCCCGCGCCCCGAGGACGTCGGCCACGTAGTTGTCGCCGACGTGGAGGCTCGCGGCGGGGTCGGCTCCGGTACGGCGCAGCGCCTCGCGGAAGATGCTGACGTCGGGCTTCTGCGAGCCGCTCACCGTCGAGGCGACCAGGCAGTCGAAATACCCGTCGAGGACGTGGCTTCGGCACACCGCCGTCAGCGAGTCGGTGAAGTTCGAGATCACGGCGAGCTGGAGCCCCGCATCCCGGAGCGCGCCGAGCACCTCGTGCACCTCGGGGAACACGCGCCATGCCGGCGGCGACCAGAACCGCTCGGCGAGGGTGCGCGCCATCGTCGCGGTGTCGCCACGGGCCCCGAGCTCGCCGAGGATGAGCTGGTTGTACTCCTGCCAGAAGGCACGCGCCTCCGCAGGCGAGGACTCGAACGACCGCCCGGAGCGCAGCGCCTCGCGGTAGTGGCGCTCGCCGGCGTGGAGCGCTGCCGCCATCCCCGCCGGCTCGACGTCGAGACCGAGCTCGCGGCAGGTCTCGAGGTAGAGGGTGGGGACGTCGGGATGGACGTGCATCAGGGTGTCGCCGAGGTCGAAGAAGACGGTGCGCAGCGGCGGCGCACCCCGGCGACGGAGCGCGGTCACAGGCAGCCGCAGCTCTCGA
>DATKEY010000314.1:0-6187 GCA_035544475.1 Candidatus Dormiibacterota bacterium
CTTCCTCCTCGACGCCGACCCGCGCGGCGAGCTCGCCCCCCGGGACACCGTCTCCCAGGCGATCTGGCACGAGCTCCAGCGCTCCGGGGAGACGTGCGTCTACCTCGACTGCTCACCGCTCGCCGACCGGGCGGCGGTGCGTTTCCCGACGATCCACCGCACCTGCATGGGCTTCGGGATCGACATGAGCCGCGACCTCGTCCCGATCGCTCCCGCCGCCCATTACCTGATCGGCGGGGTGCGCACCGACCTCGACGGCGCGACCAGCGTCGAGGGGCTGTACGCCTGCGGCGAGGTCGCGAGCAGCGGCGTCCACGGCGCCAACCGGCTCGCGAGCAACAGCCTGCTCGAGTCGGTCGTCTTCGCCCGCCGCGCCGCCGATGCGGCGCTGCGGCTGCGCGCCGAGGCGCCCCCGCCCCGGGCGTCGTCGGTCGTCGAGGCGCCGGCGGTCGCGTCCGGTCCGGGAGATGGGCGGGAGCGGGCGCGGCTCGACGAGCGGCTCCGCGACGCGATGTGGGACGGCGCCGGCCTGGTGCGCGACGTCGCCTCGCTGCGCGCGGCGCGTGCGGTCGCCGACGACGTCCGCGCCGGCTGCGAGACCGATGGCTCGGTCGGCGCCGCCGGCCTGCGCGCGCGGGCGCTGACCGCCACACTGATCTGCGATTCCGCCCTGGCACGTGAGGAGAGCCGGGGCTGCCATCTGCGAGACGACTTCCCGGACAGCGGAGACGAATGGCTCGGTATCTGGGTCACAGACCGGAACAGGGGACTACGCTTTGACCGCAACGCTCGAACCCACCACCACTGACGCGCTCGCGCCCGACGTCCTCGATCCGCTCATCCAGGCGGCCCTGGCCGAGGACGTGGGGGACGGCGACATCACCACCGACGCGATCCTCCCGCCGGAGATGACCTGTCGCGGAAAGGTCGTCTGCAAGCAGGACGGTGTCATCGCGGGTCTCCCCGTCGCCCGGCGCGTCTTCCAGCTCGTCGACGAGCGTCTGCAGTTCGACGCCAAGACCCAGGACGGCCAGAAGGTCCAGGAGGACCAGATCGTCGCCCGTCTCTTCGGCCCGGCGCGGGCGATGCTGCGCGCCGAGCGCGTGGCCCTCAACTTCCTCCAGCACCTGAGCGGCATCGCCAGCCTCACGTCGCGCTACGTGAAGGCGGTCGAGGGCACCAAGACGCTGATCCTCGACACCCGCAAGACGACCCCCGGCCTGCGCACCCTCGAGAAGTACGCGACCCGGATGGGCGGCGCCGTGAACCATCGCATGGGCCTCTACGACCAGGTGCTCGTCAAGGACACCCACCTCGCCCTCGCCAACGGCGTCAGCCCGGCGCTGCGCGCGGTCCGCAAGGCCCATCCCGAGGCGCCGATCAACGTCGAGGTGAGCAACCTCCAGGAGCTCGAGCAGGCGCTCACCGACAAGGCGCCGCGCATCCTCCTCGACAACTTCGCCCCCGGCCAGGTCCGCGAGGCGATGCAGCTCATCCGTGGGCGCGCGAAGGTGGAGATCAGCGGTGGCGTGGTCCTCACCAATGCCCGCGCCTACGCTCTCGCCGGCGCCGACTACATCAGCGTCGGGGCGTTGACCCACTCGGCGACGGCCCTCGACTTCAGCCTCAAGGTCACCCGCTACTAGGGGCGGGGTCGCTCCCCGCGGAGCGTCCCGCTACGACCCCAGGGCGGCGACCACGTTCTCCTGCACCCATCCCAGGGTGACGAGCATCGCGTACTCCTCGCGCTCGAGCATCGAGGCGTCGCTTCGCTCCTCCCAGCCGTCGTCGTCGATCCCGAGGCGGGCGCCGGCGACCAGGCGGAGGTGGTTCAAGGCGCGGACCCACGTGAGCGCCTCCTCCTCCGAGAGGCGGAAGCGGTCGTCGGAGCCGCTGAGGGCGGCGCGGACCGCGTCGATGTCGGCCGCGCGGACGTGCTCGACCTCGGGGCGGGAGTAGCGCTGGTACTCCTCGTCGAGGTTGGGGTCGTCGTAGGCGCGCAGCCGGGTGCGGGGGTCGTCGCCGAGACCGGGACGGAGCTCGTCGACGACCCGGAGCAGGATCTCGCGCTCGCGGCGGTCCAGGCGTAGCTCGACGCGGTTGAGGCGTCGGCGGACCCAGGCCATTCGCTGCGGGGGCTCTAGCCGCGGGCCAGGGTGGCCTGCAGACCGAAGGCGTGGAGACGGGTCACCGTCACCTCGGCCTGCTCCCGGGGCTGGCTGGCGACGATCGCCTTGCCCTCGTTGTGCACCTGGAGCATCAGCTTGGTGGCGGTGGTCTCGTCGTACCCGAAGAGCCGGCGGAAGACCAGGACGACGTACGACATCAGGGTGATCGGGTCGTTCCAGACGACCACGTTCCAGGGGACGTCGTGGCGTACGGTCTCGCGCCCGGCGGGCGCCTCGCGCCTGGTCGGGGCCTCGGTCGGCATGCCGACAGCTTAGTGCAGCGCCGCCGCCAGTTGGGGACGGTGGGTCTGGGTCAGCGGATGGGCGTCCCCGAGCTCGTTGAAGACGCCCACCGCCACCCGCCGGGCGAGGTCGCGAACCGGCCCGCCCCCACTGCTGCGGACCGTCTCCACGAGCGCCGGGAGGGCGGTCGACGGGTCGCCGGCACGCAGGGCGTCGAGGGCGGCGATCGCCGGCGCACCGGGCTCGGGCTCGGAGGCGAGAAGGACCCGGGCGAGCAGGCCGGCGGCGACGGGATCGTGCTCGGCCGGCGTCAGCAGCTCGGCGGCGGCCTCGGTGTCGCCGCGGTCGAGGAGGATCCGGGCCAGGGCCACCCGGGGCGCGGCCAGGCCGGGGTCGAGGTCGACGGCGCGGCGGAGCGAGGCCTCGTCGCCGGCCTGGGTCAGGCGCTCGGCGGGGGAGGGGAGGAGCGCCTCGACGAAGCGCTCGACCGCGGGTCGCGGCTGGGCGCCGACGAACTCCGAGACGACCTGGCCGCCGCGAAACGCCTTGACCGCGGGGATGCCGCGGACGCCGAAGCGCGCCTGGAGGCGGGGGTTGGCGTCGACGTCGACCTTGGCGAGCACCACCTCGCCGGCATGGGCCTCGACCACCTGCTCGAGGACGGGTCCCAGCGCACGGCAGGGCGCGCACCACGCGGCCCAGAAATCGACGACGACGGGGGTGGTGAGGGAGCGCTCCAGCACCTCGAGGGCGAAGGAGGACTCGGTGACGTCGATGACCATGCCGCGGTTGTACCCGAAACGCCGCCGTCCAATCCTCGCGCGCGGGCCCGCGCGAGCCTTAACAAACGTGGACCGGCGAAGCGGAGGCCGCTCGCCGGTCCGGGGGAGGGGGGGTCGAGGGAAGGGAGGGGACCGGCGGCTTGGGAGCCGCCGGTCCGGAGAGAGAGGGGTCTAGGCGGAGGTGCTCGTCGACACGTCCAGGGTCCCGGCCCAGGCGTCGACGAAGCTCTGAGTGGTCTCCGGCGCAGCCGGGACGGCCGCGGCGGTGGAGGTCTCCAGGACGGCGCGGAGCGGAAGCTCGCAGTCGTGGCAGACGATCCAGATCGGACCGGCCTCGTCGATGGTCCGCTCGAGGCGGTGCCGCCGGCCGCATTCCTCGCAGGTGATGGTGATCCGCATCGGTCTGGTGTCCCGTCCTAGCGCTTCTGCTGCGTCTTTTCCGGTCCCCTGGGGGCCGGTTCCGACAGCGAGAGGAGCGTCTCAGGAAACTCGAAAAGGGGGGGTGACATCGGGTTGAGAGATGTAAAGACCGCTTCGCGATGCTGACAAGGCGCCCCCCCGGCACCTGCCGGAGCGGGCGCAACGGTGGTGGTACACTCCGGCCCGCCGCGCAGGCACGGTGCGTTCGCGCCCGTCGGAGCCAAGGCGCGCGGTGGTACCGCGGACCGGGTCCGCAGCTTTCCGACCGGCGTCCCCGAGCACGCAGGCAGAGGCGAACAAAGGAGCGAGTTGCCCCAGACCACGACCGTCGACGAGCCCATGACCATGGAGGAGCTCCTGAACGAGCAGGAGCACAGCATCCGAGCCCTGTCCCACGGCGACATCGTCGACGGGATCGTGGTGCGCGTCGATCCGGACGAGGTGCTGGTCGACATCGGGGCGAAGTCGGAAGGGGTGATCTCCAACCGTGAGCTCGCCGCCCGCGGCGAGGCTCCGGTCGAGCTGACGCCGGGTGACGAGGTCAAGGTCTACGTCATCGAGCCCGAGAACGAGCACGGCAACGTCGTGCTCTCGCTCCGCAAGGCACGTGCCGAGGGGATCTGGCAGAAGGCCGCGGAGAAGGAGTCCGAGGGCGAGATCATCGACGCCGAGGTCCGCGAGCAGAACAAGGGCGGCCTCATCGTCAACATCATGGGTCTGCGCGGCTTCCTGCCCTCGAGCCAGGTGGCCCGGCAGTACAGCGGCAACCTCATGGAGCTCGTCGGGACCAAGATCCCGGTGAAGATCCTCGAGGTCAACCGCAAGCGCAACCGGCTGATCGTCTCCCAGCGCGCCGCCCAGGACGAGGATCGGGCCCGCCAGCGCGAGGAGCTCTTCGAGAAGCTCCAGGTCGGCGACCTGGTCAGCGGCAAGGTGAGCGGCCTCACCTCCTACGGCGCCTTCGTCAACCTCGGCGGCGCCGACGGCCTCTTCCACATCAGCGAGCTCAGCTGGGATCGCATCAACAACGTCAGCGACATGCTCGCCGTCGGCGACGAGGTCCAGGTCAAGGTCATCAAGCTCGACCCCGAGCTGAGCCGGATCAGCCTCTCCCTCCGCCAGATGAGCGCCGACCCCTGGGACACGATCGAGGACCGCTTCCCCCAGGGCAAGCCGGTCGAGGGCATCGTCACCAAGACGAAGAAGTACGGCGCCTTCCTCCAGATCGCCGACGGCGTCGAGGGCCTGCTCCACATCAGCGAGCTCTCCTGGGACCACGTCGAGCGCACCGAGGACGTCCTCAAGGTCGGCGACAAGGTCACCGTCATGGTGCTGAACGCCGACAAGGTGCGCCGCCGCATCAGTCTCTCCCTGCGCCAGCTGCAGGGGCGTGGGGCGGGGTCCGGGGACGTCGGCGAGGAGTACTACCCCGGCGCCGACTACGAGCCCGCTCAGGTGCGCGACGCCGTCCCGGAGCTCGGCGACCTCGAGACCGGTGGGGACGCCGAGGAGCCCGAGTCGGACGAGCGCGCGGCCGAGGAGCCCACCGCCGAGGAGCCCACCGCGGAGGAGCTCACGGCGGAGGAGCCCACGGCGGAGGAGCCCACCGCAGAGGAGGCCACCGCAGCCGCGTCCGCGCCGGCTCCGGCCGCCGTGCCCGCGGCCGCCGCCGAGGAGCCCGAGGCGGTGCACGAGCAGGCCGAGCCCGCCGCCGCCGGCCACGAGGACGCCGAGTAGGACGACTCCCGCGGCCGGTCGCGGGCGCCTTCCTCGACGGCTTCGCGACTCCTCGTCACGACCTCGTTCCGCGAGGTGAGGTTGCTGGGGGGCAACGCTGGGTATAGTGGTGGTCGCTGAGCGGCCTCGTCGGGGGGCTGTGCCGCCGCGGTCGACCCCGCGGAGGTTCTCCCGCCGGGTCTGCTTCGGCGGAGGAGAACGAGAGCTTGTACCCCTTCGAAAGGTTCACCGAGAGAGCGAAGAAGGTCCTCACCCTGGCTCAGGAGGAGGCGGAGCGCTCTCATCATTCGTACATCGGGACCGAGCACCTGCTGCTCGGCCTGCTGCGCGAGGGTGAGGGCCTGGCGGCCAAGGTGCTCAACAACCTTGGAGTCGAGATCAACAAGGTGCGCAGCACCATCGAGTCGGTCCTCGGTCGGAACGAGCGCATCATCATTCAGCAGATCATCCCGACGTCGCGCGTGAAGAAGGTCATCGAGATCTCCTTCGAGGAGGCGCGGCGCATGGGGAACAACTACGTGGGCACCGAGCACCTGCTGCTCGGCCTGCTCATCGAGGGGGAGGGCATCGCCGCCCACGTCCTCGAGGACCTCGGCGCGACCCTGGAGAAGGTTCGCGGTGAGATCGAGCGGCTGCTCCACGAGTCCGGACTTGAAGAGGAGTCGAAGGAGGCTCAGAAGAAGCCCTCCAAGACCCCCCTCCTCGACCAGTTCTGCCGTGACCTCACCGAGCTGGCCCAGAAGAACTCCCTCGACCCGGTCATCGGCCGCGAGATGGAGATCGAGCGGGTCATCCAGATCCTGAGCCGGCGGACCAAGAACAACCCCGCCCTCATCG
>DATKEY010000315.1:0-3563 GCA_035544475.1 Candidatus Dormiibacterota bacterium
CGATGGTGCCACGAGCAGCGTCCCCCGCACGGTAGGTGGTCAAAACCAGGCTGCAGCCACGAAGCTGCTCGACCTCGTTCTCGGCGCCGATGACCACGTGGACGCCCTGGACCGCCTTGCCGAGGTCGAGCGAGGAGAGCAGCTGGCCGAGGGCGCGCTCCTCCTCGACGATGTCGAGCACATGCTGGAGGCGGACGACGTCGCCGAACTCCGGCTGGCGGAGGAGGTTGCGCACCCCGTCGTGGACGACGACCATGTCCTCGCCGGCGCCGTCGGAGCGCATCACGAGCAGCATCTGCTCGATGGTGGCGGCGCGGAGCGCGGTGATCGCGTCGTCCCCCGGCTTCGGCGGGAGCGCCTCGACGGCGTCGAGGTCGAGGCCACGCAGCTCGGCGTTGAGCTCGGCGGCGACCCGGCTCAGGGTCTCCTGGTCGGCCGGGACGCTGAGCGGGAACACCCGCTGCTGGAGGAGATTGCCCTCGAGCAGGACGATGAGCAGGGCGTGGTGGAGGTCGAGGGAGACGACGTCGAGGTGCTTGAGCTTCGACCCCAGGGCGCGCGGCCCGGTGACGATGCTCACCGCGTCGGTGACGAGGGCGAGCACCATCGCGGCCGCCTCGAGCAGCTCCTCGACGGCCGACGGACGGCTGGGGAAGACGGGGTCGACCTGGCGGCGCACCGCCGGGCTGACCTGCTCCTCCTCCATCAGGAAGTCGACGTAGTAGCGGTAGCCGCGGTCGGACGGGATCCGGCCGGCCGAGGCGTGGGGCTGGAGGAGATAGCCGATCTCGACGAGGGTGGAGAGCTCGTTGCGGATGGTCGCCGACGACCACGAGCCGAGATGGCGGACCGCCAGGGCCACCGACCCGACCGGCACCCCGGTCTCCGTGTAGTCGGAGACCACCGCCTTGAGGATCTGCTGCTTGCGCGCGTCGAGGGTCAGCTCGAAGTCCACGTCCTCACCGCACCCCCGGACTTAGCACTCACCAGCACCGAGTGCTAATTCTATCACGCCGGCCGGGCGATGCCCTCGTCGCTGTTGAGGGACGCGGGGTGGCCGCCGGAGAGCAGGTCGAGCACCTCCTGGGCCTTCCAGCGCTCCATGGCCATGGCCGTGCTGAAGGAGACGCCGGCGCGCACCAAGGCGGTGACGACGGCGGCGGGGGGAGGCCGATGGGCGGGGGGGCGATCCATGTGGCCCGTATGGTGCGGGACGCTCCGTCCGCGGGGAGGCGTCGCGAAGAGTTCGTGACCGATCCGCATCCCGAGGATGTGGCGACGCAACCAACCGGTGGGTCAGCGGTCGCAGACGAGCCGCTCGATCACCGCGTTGAGCACCTCCTGGCCGCGACGCGTCGCCCGCGCGACATGGCCGTCCCACTCGAGCAGGCCGCTCTCCGCGAGCACCTGCGCCTCCCGGCGCATCCCCTCCTCCACCAGGGTCACGCCGCCGGCGAGGCGCAGGCCGACCATCACCCGTTCCTGCTCGTGGGCGCCTGCGTCCACGAGCTCGAGACCGTCGACGGGGAGGGCGCCGGACGAGGCGAGAGCGGTGTAGCGGTCGGGGCTGCGCACGTGCCAGTAGCGGACCGCGACCGCGCGCTGCGGGTCGCCGACGAGGCCCAGGGCTCGGGCGGCGCCGCAGGGCAGGTGGCCGTGGGCGCCGGTGCCGGCGGCGAGGTAGGGGCGGTTGCCCCAGTACGCGAGGTTGTGGCGGCACTCGAGGCCGGGACGGGCGAGGTTGCTCACCTCGTACTGGCGGTAGCCGGCCGCGGCGGCGAGGTCGATCGCGAGCCAGTGCTGGTGGAGCGCGGTCTCGGCGTCGACGGTCCGCACCGCGCCGCGGCGCACCGAGCGGTGGAGTGGGGTGCCCTCCTCGACGGTGAGCTCGTAGCAGGAGAGGTGCCCGGGGTCGAGGTCGAGGACGCGCTCGACGGTCGCCGCCCAGCGGGCGTCGTCGAGCCCGGGGACCGCGTAGATGAGGTCGCAGCTCACCCGCTCGAAGCCGCCGGCGCGCACCTCGGCGACCGCGGCGAGGGCCCGGCCGGCGTCGTGGACCCGGCCGAGGAAATGGAGGACGTCCGCCTCGAGGCTCTGCACCCCGAGCGAGACGCGGGTGCAGCCGGCCTCGCGCCAGGCGGCGGCGCGGGCGGCGCTCGTGCTCGACGGGTTGGCCTCGATCGTCACCTCGGCGCCGGGCGCGAGGGCGAACCCGGAGCGGACCTCGTCGAGCACCGCGGCGAGCCGCGCGGGCTCGATGAGCCCCGGTGTGCCGCCCCCGAGGAAGACGGTGTCGAGCTCGATCCCGGGGAGCGTCTCGGCCATCCGCCGGATCTCCCAGCGCAGCGCCTCGACGTAGGCCGCCTCGCCGCGGAGCCCGGCCACCGAGGCGAAGTCGCAGTACTCGCACTTGCGCTCGCAGAAGGGGATGTGGAGGTAGAGGGACCGGATCGACGCCAGCTCGGCGGCGGGGACCGCGGGCGCCGGGACGGCGGCGATCACCGGCGGCCCCTCCGCGCCTGGAACCAGCCCTGGATGCGCGGGTAGAGGAGCGGGCCGGCGACGAGGCCGACGACGTCCGCGAACGCCCCGGCGACGAGCGCCACGGGGGCGACGTTCCCCTTCCTGTCGACCGGGTTGCCCCCGGCGGCGATGAGCGCGAACTGCCAGAGGACGGTGAGCGCGATGAGGGTGACCGCTCCGAGGCCCGCGGTCTCGAGCAGGCCCATGGAGCGTTCCTCCCCGGCGAGCCGGCGGGCGACGGGCATCACGATGATGAAGGCCACGATGATCTCGACCTGCTGGGGCAGGGAGATCGGGGCCAGGCTCGCGATCAGATAGACGCCGTAGTTGTGACCGCCGCCGTTGCGGGCGAGGTCGAGGAGCGCGAGCGGAAACTGGAGGACGGCGACGAGCCCGGCGAGGACGAGCAGCCCGCGGAGCGACCACGGCTGGGGGCCGGTGTCCGCGGGCTCCGCGGGCGTCGCCCGCGACGGCGCCGTCCTCGGAGCCGGCGACGCCCCGGAGGCCGCCGCCGCCCGCGCCGCCCGCTTCTTCTGCGCGCGTGGCACCTGCGTCTACTCGTCGAGCTGCAGGACGGCCATGAACGCCTCCTGGGGGATCTCGACGTTGCCGATGCGCTTGAGCCGGCGCTTGCCCTCCTTCTGCTTCTCGAGGAGCTTGCGCTTGCGGGTGATGTCGCCGCCGTAGCACTTGGCGATGACGTCCTTGCGCTGCGCCGACACCGTCTCGCGGGCGATGATCTTGCCCCCGATCGCCGCCTGGATCGGCACCTCGAAGAGCTGGCGGGGAATCAGCTTCTTCAGCCGCTCGACGAGCTTGCGCCCCTGCTCGCGCGCCTTGTCGCGGTGGACGATCATGCTGAGCGCGTCGACCGGCGTCCCGCTCACCAGCACGTCGAGCTTCACCAGCTTCTCCTCGCGGAAGCCGTCGAGCTCGTAGTCGAGCGACGCGTAGCCCTTGCTCCGCGACTTCAGCTGGTCGTAGAAGTCGTGGATGATCTCGCCGAGGGGCAGGTCGTAGCTCAGCACCACCCGGTCGCC
>DATKEY010000316.1:0-4982 GCA_035544475.1 Candidatus Dormiibacterota bacterium
GGTTGGCGCCGTGGACGCCGCTGCTCGCGACCTCGCCGCAGGCGTACAGCCCCTCGACGCTGGTCGCGCCCTCGAGGTCGGTGCGCACCCCGCCGATCAGGTAATGGGCGGCGGGAGCGATCGGGACGAGGTCCCGGCTCATGTCGATCCCGAAGCCCATGCAGGTGCGGTGGATCGTCGGGAACCGCACCGCCGCCCGGTCGGCGAGCGGTGAGCAGTCGAGGTAGACGCACGTCTCCCCGGAGCGATGGAGCTCGTGCCAGATCGCCTGGGAGACGGTGTCCCGGGGGGCGAGCTCGCCGCGCGGGTCGGCGTCGAGGAGGAAGCGCTCGCCCCGGGCGTTGACGACCCGGGCGCCCTCGCCCCTGACCGCCTCGCTGATCAGGAAGCGGGGCGCGCCGTCGAGCGCGAGCGCGGGGGGATGGAACTGCACGAACTCCATGCTCGCGCACTCGGCGCCGGCGTCGTGGGCGAGCGCGACGCCGTCCCCGGTCGCGGGCGGCGGGTTGGTGGTGTGCCGCCAGAGCCGCCCCGCCCCGCCGCTGGCGAGGACGACGCCGCCGGCGAGCAGCCGCCGCAGCGCACCGGTGTCTCCGTCGCAGACCTCCACTCCGAGGCAGCGGCCGGCGCCGTCGGTCAGCAGCCGGGTGACGAGGTGGCGCTCGAGCAGGCGGGCGCCGGTCGTCCGCAGCCGGGCGATGAGGCTGGACTCGATCTCCAGACCGGTGGCGTCGCCGCGGGCGTGGAGGATGCGCGAGCGGGTGTGGGCGGCCTCGCGGCCGAGCAGGAGGTCGCCGTCCTGGGTGTCGAAGGTCACGCCCCAGTCGACGAGGTCCCGGACGCGCCGCGGCCCCTCCTCGACGAGGACCCGGACCGCGGCCTCGTCGCAGAGCCCGCGGCCCGCGGCGATGGTGTCGGCGTAGTGGAGGTCGGGGGCGTCGTCGGACGCGACCGCGGCGGCGATCCCTCCCTGGGCCCAGCGGCTGCAGCCGTCGTCGAGGGCACCCTTGGTCACCACCGTGACCCGCGCCCGCGTGGAGGCGGCGAGCGCAGCCACGAGGCCGGCGATGCCGCTGCCGATCACGACGAGATCGGCTGCGCCGTCCGAGGTCTCCGTCGCAATTGATCGGTTCAGTGGACGCCTGCCTTGGTCCGCTGGCGATTGGCGGCGTCCACCTGGACCACCCGCGGGGTGTGGGTGGCCAGCTCGGCGTCGTCGTACTGCGCGTAGGTGATGAGGATGACGGTGTCACCGGCCTCGCCGATGTGGGCCATGGCGCCGTTGAGGGCGATCTCTCCGGGCGCACCCTCGATCGCGTAGGTGATCGCACGCGAACCGTTGGTGACGTTGACGATGTGGACCTGCTCGCCGACGACGATGTCGGCGGCGCGCATCAGCTCGGTGTCGATGCTGCAGGACCCCTCGTAGTGGAGATCCGCCCGCGTCACCCTGGCGCGGTGGATCTTCGACTTCATGACGGTACGCTGCACGTGCGGCTCCTCCCGGTCGCGGCGACTTCGGCGGAGTCCGTCGAGGTTCCACCGACGATGAAGGCGGTCGTCGGCGGGTCCGCCACTCCCAGGCACAGGGTGTCGATCAACCGGGTCGCACCTATTCTAGCAGCGACCAGGATTCGCGCCCGTCCGGTCACCCGCGCCACGGGCTCGAAGGTGTCCGGGTCGACGACGGCGACGTACTCGACCACGAGGTCGGGGGCGGTGGCGATCACCGCGGACGCGGCGGCCGCCAGGGCGTGGCCACCCCGCTCCCCGGCGGCGAGACTGCGGGCCGCCGCGGCGAGGCCCTCGGGGATGGCGAGCGCCTGGGCCCGCTCGGCGGCGGAGAGGTGGACGTTGCGGCTGCTCAGCGCCAGCCCGTCGGCATCGCGGACCGTCGGGCAGACGACGATCTCGGTGCCGGTGTCGAGGTCCTCCGCAAGGCGGCGGACGACCGCGCACTGCTGGGCGTCCTTCTCCCCGAAGTAGGCGCGGTCGGCGCGGGCGGTGACGAGCAGCTTGGCGACGACGAGGGCGACCCCGTCGAAATGGCCGGGGCGGGCGGCACCCTCGAGCGTCTCGGTCACCGGCCCCGTCACCTGCACCGAGGTGGCGAACCCCTCGCCGTACATGGCGGCGACGTCGGGGACGTAGGCCGCCTCGACCCCCACGGAGGCGAGCAGGGCGAGGTCGGCGTCGAGGGTGCGCGGATAGCGGGCGAGGTCGTCGCGGGAGTTGAACTGGGTCGGGTTGACGAAGATGCTCACCACCACCCGGTCGCACTCCCCGCGGGCGCGGGCGATCAGGCTGCGGTGGCCCTCGTGGAGCGCGCCCATCGTCGGCACCAGGGCCACGCTGAGGCCCGCGGCGCGCCAGCGCTCGGACTGGAGCCGGAGCTCTCGGGGGGTGACGAGCACGCGGGGGAGGTCGGCGACGTCGTGCACGGTCGGCCTCTCAGTGATAGCTGTGCGCGTCGTCGGGGAAGCTCCCCGAGGCGACGTCGGCGGCGAAGGCGGTGAGCGCTTCGACGGCCTGGTTCCCCAGGTCGCCGTAGGCGCGGACGAACTTCGGCATCGCGTCCTGGGTCAGCCCGAGGACGTCGTGGAACACGAGCACCTGGGCGTCGCAGTCGGGACCGGCGCCGATGCCGATGGTGGGGATGCGCAGCGCGGCGGTCACCTCGGCGCCGAGGTCCCGCGGCACCCCCTCGAGGACGAGGGAGAAGGCGCCGGCGTCCTGGAGGGCGAGGGCGTCGTCGAGGATCCTGCGGCGATCGTCCGCGCTCCGCCCCTGCACCCTCATCCCGCCGAAGGCGTTGACGAACTGCGGGGTGAGCCCGAGGTGGCCCATCACCGGGATCCCCCGCTCGACGAGGAGGCGGGTGAGCGGGACGATCCGCCCGCCGCCCTCGATCTTCACCGCGTTCATCCCCGCCTTCAGGAAGGCGGCGGCGTTGTGGACCGCCTCGGTGTCGGAGGCGTGGTAGGCGTCGAAGGGCATGTCGCCGACGAGCAGCCGCCCGGGGGCGCCACGGGCGACCGCCCGGGCGTGGTGGAGCATCTCGTCCATGCTCACCGGGAGGGTGCTGCCGTAGCCGAGCATGAGGTTCCCGAGCGAGTCGCCGACGAGCAGGACGGGGATGCCGGCGGCGTCGAGGATGCGAGCAGCCGTGTAGTCGTAGGCGGTGACCACGGCGAAACGCCGTCCCTGCCGCTTGCACTCCGCGAGGTCGTGGATGCTGACGGCCCGGCCGTTGGCGGGCACGGTCAGCCCTTCGCCCGGGCGGCGGTGAGCCCGGTGAGAGCGGCGGCCGCGCGGCGGCCTCCGGCGCGTCGCCTGGGCCCCCCGCGAGGATCGGCGCCGGCCGACGCGAGCACCGCGGCGACCGCCTCACGGCCGGTGGCGCCCGCGGTGCGCAGGGTCTCGGCGGCGAGCTCGCGGTAGAGCCGCAGGGTGTCGGGATCGCGGCGCAGCGCCGCGAGGTGGCGCTCGACGGTGTCCGCGTCGTTGCGCACCACCGGCCCGGTGAGCGCCGAGCGCGCCCCCAGCCGCCGGGCGTTCTGCGCGGCGCCCTCGAGCAGGCTGGCGAGCGCCTCGCCGGCGAGCATCGGGTCGACGCCGGCGCTCTCGAGCAGCGCAGTGGCGCGGACGACGAGGGCGAGCGGGGCGTTGCCCGCGAGCACCGCGGCCGCGTGGTAGAGGGCGCGCCCGCCGGCGGGCACGGTGAAGGGCACGCCGCCGAGGTCGCAGACGAGCCGCTCGAGCGCCGGCCGCAGCGCCTCGTCGGCCTCGATGGCGAAATAGGTGCCGGGGAGCTGGCACGCGGCGTCACCCCCGGTGAGCGAGCGCAGCGGGTGCACGCTCCCGACCAGGCCGGCGCTGTGGCGCGCGGCGGCGAGGGCCGAGGAGGGATGCGCGCCGCTGCAGTGGACCACGCCGCGCCCACCGAGCGAGGCGCCGCTCGCGGCGATCGTCGCCGCCACGCGGGTGATCTGGGAGTCGGGGACGGTGAGCAGGATGAGGTCGGCGCGCCGTGTGGCCGCGACCGCGGACTCCACCGCCTCCGCCCCCACCCTCGCGGCGAGGGCCCGGGCGTGGTCGGGAGTGCGGCTGGCGACCGCGGTGATGCGGTAGCCGGCGTCGTGGGCGGCTACGGCGAGGGCGGAGCCGCACCGCCCGGCGCCGACGACCGCGATCCGCGGGCGGGGCGGGGGATGCTCGCCGGACAGGCGCGGCGCGCCCATGGTGGTCGGGACCCGATCCCGCTGTGGGGCGCGTCTCACGTCTCGGTCACCTCGTGATCCAAGCGTCGCTGTGCGCCTCGCCCCGCGCGAGGGGTGTGGAGCGGTCCGCCTGTGCTCCTCGCGGCGCCGATCGGCGTCCACGGGAGAGCCGGCCCGTTCTCCTCACGCGGGGTGTGCGCGCGCCAATGGTAACGCTTTACGCGCGCGCGACCTTTCGGTGGCGGGAAGAGGGGCCGCGAGGCCCCGGGCTACATCCCCGCGGCGGCGGTCGGCGCCGAGTCGACCCGGTGGAGGAGCTCCGCCTCCTCGATGATCCGGTCCATCTCGGCCGCATCCATCGTCTCGACCTCGACCAGCCGGGCGGCGAGGGCGCGGAGCACGTGCTCGCGCTCACGCAGCGTCTGCTTCGCGGTCATGAAGGCGCTGTCGACGAGGTGGTGGATCTCCTGGTCGATCTCGCTCGCGACCTCCTCCGAGTAGTTGCGCTGCTCGCCGAGGTCGCGGCCGAGGAAGACCAGCTCCTCCTTGGTGCCGAAGGCGAGCGGGCCGAGCTTGTCGCTCATGCCCCACTCGGTGACCATCTTGCGGGCGAGCGAGGTGGCCTTGCGGATGTCGTCCTGGGCGCCGGTGGTGATGTTCTTCTCGCCGAGGATCAGCTCCTCCGCGCAGCGGCCGCCGAGGATGCCGGCGAGCTGGTCGACGAGCTCGGCCTTGCTCACCAGGTACTTGTCCTCCTGGGGC
>DATKEY010000317.1:0-11525 GCA_035544475.1 Candidatus Dormiibacterota bacterium
GAACCCCAGCGCCCGTGCCGATGCCGCGTCCAGCCAGTGCGCGTCGTCGACCACGCAGAGCAGCGGGCGTTCCGACGCGGCCTCCGACAGCAGTCCCAGCACCGCCACGCCGATGAGGAGGCGATCCTGGGTCGTGGACGCGCCCAGGCCGAAGAGGGTGGCGAGGGTCTCGCGCTGCGGCGCCGGGAGACGCTGGCGCAGGTCGAGCAGCGGCGCGCAGAGCTGGTGGAGGCCGGCGAACGCGAGCTCCATCTCCGACTCGACGCCGAGCGCGCGGAGGATCCGCAGATCCGTCGACGCCTCGACCGCATAGTCGAGGAGCGCGGACTTTCCGATGCCCGGCTCGCCGCGCAGCACGAGTGTCGCGCTGCGTCCGGCGCGCACGGTCGCCAGCAGCCGGTCGAGGATCTCGCGCTCCCGTTGCCGTCCGATCAGCATTCGTCAGCCTCGCAGGAATGACAGCCACCCGGGATGACACGATCATACACGGGATTCGCCAGAACTGCGGTGAATCCCTTGTCTGCCAACCGATGATCGCTGTTCGCGATCACAGTCGTCGAATGCCGCGCGATTCGCGGAATGCACAACCCGCAGGCCCGTCCGACTGCAGAGAGGGCCTACACGCCGAGGTCGATCACCATGTCCTGGTGGGGCCTGCCGAGATAGTCGGCGGGCTCGCCCAGCGCGATCCATCCCAGCCGCCGGAAGAAGCGCACGTTGGCGACCTGCACGTGGGCGCGCATCATGCGGCCGCCGCGTTCGCCGGCGGTGCGCACCGCGAAGCGCACCAGCGGCGCGGCGACGTGGTGGGCGCGGTAGGCGGGCAGCACCGCGAGGCGGTCTCCCCGCCAGATGCCCGCCTCCTCGAGCGCGTAGAGCCGGACGGTCCCGGCGATCTCGCCGTCGCAGAAGCCGAGGACGTGGATCGTCGCGGCGTCGGCGTCGCGCTCGTCGCGGTCGCTGCCCGTGAAGATCCCCTGCTCGTCGACGAAGACGCGCTCGCGGATGCGCAGGTGCACCGAGAGCTCGGCCGGCGTCGCCACCGGCCGGCAGTGCACCGACGGCGGGCTAGTGGACGGGGCGAAGCGGGATGCGGCCGTCGTCACCGGCGAGGCTCCGTTCCATCACCCCCATCGCCGAGCACGCCTGGCAGCGGGCACAGCCGGCGCGCACCGACGAGGCGCCGAGGCCACGCGCGCGGAGATGGGGGACGACCCGCCGGTACACCGCCTCCATCCGCTCCGGCGGTGGCGGCGAGCAGGCCTCCATGAGGCTGCCGGGGACCGGTCGCAGCGGCACCACGAAGGGGTAGACGCCGAGGTCGATCGCGCGCAGGCAGCCCTGGACGGTCGTCTCCTCGTCCTCGCCCATGCCGAGGATCACGTAGGTCGACACCTGGCCGCGGCCGAAGAGCGCGACCGCCCGCTCCCAGGCGGCGAAGTAGCCCTCGATCCCGGTGCGCGCCTTCGCCGGGGCGATCCGCGCGAGCACCTCGGGATCGAAGGACTCGATGTGGATCCCGACGGAGTCGACGCCGGCGTCGCGCACCCTGTCGAGGACACCGAGGTCGGCCGGAGGCTCGAACTGCGCCTCCACGGGCAGCGCGCTCGCCTCCTTGATCGCGGCGGCGCAGCGGGAGAGGTAGAGCGCACCGCGGTCGGGTCCGTAGGTGCTCCCGGTGGTGAGGGTGACGTCGACCGCGCCGTCGAGGTCGCGGGCGGCGACCGCCACCTCGGCGAGGTGCTCGGGCCGCTTCACCCGCACCGTGCTCCCCGCCTGGAGGGTCAGCTCGATGCCGCAGAAGCGGCACTGGTCGTCGGTGTCCCAGTAGGCGCAGCTCTGGATCACCGTGCTCGCCAGGGAGTCGAGGTGGAGGAGGGCGATCTTCCAGTAGGGGGTGCCGTCGCTCGTGCTCAGCGCGTAGTAGCGGGGGCGCTCCGGGGCCTGCGCCGAGGCGAGGCGCACGCCCTCGCGGTAGATGCCCCAGCCCTCGTCCTCGCGTCGCATGGTGAACGGCGACCCGGAGACGTACCCGGCGGTCACCGGTACGGTGACCGGGACCCCCTCGACGTGGATCATCCCCGCGTCCGAGGGTCCCGCGCCCCCTCTGCGGGCCTCGACCGGCCCCTCCAGCCGCACCCCGCGGCTCTGCAGCTCGGTGAGCAGCCGCCCCAGGTCGGGCGTCACCGGGACGGTGGCCATCTGGACCTCCTCGACTCCGGACGTTTCCACAACTTTGGAAGACGGACGTTCACCAAAGGAAAACAGAATCTTCCTCAGGGGTTCCCCGGCTGTCAAGGCTGCTCTCACTCCCCCTCGAGGTACGTCCGCAGCCCCGAGACGGCCCGGTTCCACTCGGCCGGATCGTCGTAGGTGCGGGCGTCCTCGATGTCGCTGCCTCGCTCCGGATCACCGGTCGCGGGGTCGAGCCGGAGCTGCTGGAGGCCGTGGACCGGGCGGCCGGTGGCGGGGTCGGGCTCGATGTAGACGTGGAGCGCGGAGCCGCTGCGGAGGTGCATCTCGAGGAGGCGGTACCCGGTCCGTTCCGGGGTCCCGCTGCGGTGGAGGACGACCCAGGCGTCGCCACGGTCGCGCGCCTCGGCGATGAGCACGAGGGTGCGGCGGCGCTCGAGCGCTGCGAGGATCTCCCGGTGGCGCATGCCGAAGGCCGCGCCGATGACGAGGGCGAGGTCGAGGTCGTCGGTGGCGAGCCCGGTGCGGGCGAGCAGGCCGTTGAGAGTCTTCGACGCATGGGGGAACGCGGCGGCGAGCGCCTCGACGGTGGTGTGGACCCGGAGCTCGTCCGCGAGCGCCCGGACCATCACCCCGGCGCGCTCGTAGAGGTCGGGGCGGACCATCACCACCGGGTAGAGGCGGGCCTCGTCCTCCCGCCAGCGGCGGACCAGGGCTGCGACCTCGTCGTCGGTCATCCCAGTTCCCCGGCGTGTACTATCTTCAACGCCTTGTTCCCTATCATGCATACGACCGGAGGGGGTGCGCAATCCGTGTGCGGGTCCTCCCGTCGCCCCGGGGCTGTCGCAGCATGAAGCAGACGGCGGTGCTGGCGCTCGGCGGCAACGCGCTCGCCCCTCAGGGACAGTCGGGCGCCTGGGCCGAGCAGCGCGAGAACGCGATCCCGCTCGCGCGCGCGGCCGCCGCGCTGCTCGGGGCCGGCTGGCGGGTGGCGATCAGCCACGGCAACGGCCCGCAGGTCGGCGCCCTGGCGCTGCAGCAGGAGGAGGGCGCGGACGAGGTCCCGGCGCAGCCGCTCTTCGCGGTGGGGGCGATGACCCAGGGACAGCTCGGGAGCCTGCTCGCGATGGCCCTCGACGAGGTGTGCGGCGCCGGTGTCCCGGTCGTCTCCGTGGTCACCCACATGGTCGTCGACCCCGAACCCTCGGGTGGGCCGCCGACGAAGCCGATCGGCCCGTTCTACACGCGGGACCGCGCGATGGAGCTCGCGGGGAGCCGCGGCTGGGAGGTCGTCGACGACGCGGGGCGGGGCTGGAGGCGGGTCGTCGCCTCGCCCGAGCCGCTCGGCATCATCGAGGCCCGGGCCATTCGTGACCTCGTCGCCACCGGCCATCTCGTGATCGCCTGTGGCGGCGGCGGCATCCCGGTCACCCGCCGGGAGGGACGGCTCGAGGGCGTCGAGGCGGTGGTCGACAAGGACCTGGCCGCCTGGAGGCTCGCCGTCGAGCTCGACGCCGGGGTGCTCGCCCTCGTCACCGGCGTCGACTGCGTGAGCGTCCATCACGGGACCCCGTACCAGCGCCCGATCACGGAGATGTCGCTCGCCGAGACCGAGGAGCTCGACCGCGCCGGGCACTTCCCGCCGGGGAGCATGGGGCCGAAGGTGGCCGCCGCCGCCCGCTTCCTCCGGCACGGCGGCCGCCTCGCGGTGATCACCTCGGCGGAGCACGTGCTCGACGCCGTCGAGGGGCGCCACGGAACGCGGATCGTCGCCGGCGGCGGGACCGCGAGGGTGTCCGCATGACCGGGTCCCCGGTCGCGCTGGTCACCTACTCGACGAAGCCGCGCGGCGGCGTGGTCCACACCGTCGAGCTCGCCGAGGCGCTCCACGCCGCCGGTCGCGACGTCCACCTCATCACCCTCGGCGACCCCGACGCCGGCTTCTACCGACCGGTCCGCGCGCCCCACACCATCCTCCGCGCCCCCGCGCCCGCGCCCAGCCTCGAGGAGAGGGTCGCCGACGCCGTCGACGCCCTCACCGCCGGGCTGGCGCCGATCGCTCACCGCTTCCGCATCCTCCACGCCCAGGACTGCATCGCCGCCCGGGCGGCGGCGCGGGTGCGCGGCCGGGGGGCGCGGGTGCTCGTCGTGCGCACCGTCCACCACGTCGACGACTTCACCACCCCGGCGCTCGTCGACTGCCAGCGGCTCGCGATCCTCGAGCCCGACCACGTGCTCGTCGTCAGCGAGCACTGGCGGCGGCTGCTCGCCTCCGACCCGGGAGTTGAGGCCGAGGTCGTCGCCAACGGGGTCGACCTCGCCCGCTTCTCCGGCCCCGCGGCGGTCGACCCGGCGGTGCTCCGCGCCCGGCTCGGGGTGGACGGCCGCTTCCTCTTCCTCACCGTCGGCGGCATCGAGCCACGCAAGGGCAGCGCCGAGCTGCTCGAGGCGATGGCCGCCCTGAAGACCGAGGTCGAGCCCGCCCCGGTGCTCGCCGTCCTCGGCGGCCACTCCTTCCAGGACCACACCGCCTATCGGGAGGCCGCGCTCGCCCGGGCGGCGGAGCTGGGCCTGGAGAGTGGGCGGGACCTGGTCGTGCTCGGCACCGTCCCCGACAGCGAGCTCGTCGGCTGGTACCGCGCCGCCGACGCCTTCGTGCTCCCCTCGACGCGTGAGGGATGGGGGCTGGCGGTGCTCGAGGCGCTCGCCGCGGCGCGACCCGTGGTGGCGAGCGACATCGAGGTGTTCCGGAGCTATCTCACCCACGGCGAGAGTGCGCTGCTCTCGCCGGTGGGGGACGCGGCGGCGCTCGCGGCGACGCTGCGGACCGTCCTCGCCGACCCTGAGCTGCGCGCGCGGCTCGGGGCGGCGGGGCCCGCGGTGGCGGCGCGGTACAGCTGGGAGCGGAGCGCACGCGGCCACGCGGCGATCTACGACCGGCTCGCGCCCGTCACCGTCACCGGCCGCGGCGCCGGCCACATCGCGGCCCGGCGGCGGTAGGCCGCGCGGCGCGGCGGGTCAGCCCACCCGCCGCCCGCGGCGGCCGCTTGTGGTTCGACTGCGGATCGCGGTCGCCGCCGAGCGCGAGGCCACGCCCAGGGTCTGGAGACGCTGCCCACGCGGCTGGGTGCGCACGTGCCACACGGCGAGCAGGCCGGTCGCGATCGCGATCAGCACGAAGATCCCGGTGAAGCCGAGCGCGAGCATCCAGTGGGAGGGGACGGCGACGGCGATCACCACGGTCGTGAGTCCGACGACCGCGAAGGCACCGGCGGCGGCGAGCGCCGCGACCGCGAAGAGGTGTGCCTGGGCGGCGGCCTCCTTCTGCTGGTGGTCGGGCCGCTCCAGCGGCTCCAGGGGGAACTCCGCCTCCTCGTCGACGACCGAGAGCGGGGCGGGCTTCTCGCCTCTTGCCCGAGCGAAGCTATCAAACATCTTGTCAGGCATGGCAACAATGAATCCTAACACAACAGGTATCAGGAAAACCAGCGTCTGACGCGAGTGCTGCGTACCGACCGTGCGGTCAGCGGCCGATCAGCGACGCCACGACCAGCGGGAGGGCGACGAGGTCGGGGATGACCGCGGCGGCGAGCGCCGGGTCCTCCGTGCCGCGATCCCGGTTCACCCAGACGGCTGGGATCCCGAGCCGGTGGGCGGGGGAGATGTCGTGGAACCAGCTGCAGGCGGCGTGGACCCACTCCCGGGGTCCCGCTCCCGTGAGCTCGCGGAACCGCTCGAAATGGGCGGCCCCGGGCTTGTAGCTCTGCACGTCCGCGGCGGTGACGACGAGGTCGATCTCCACCGGCAGGTGTTCGCGGGTGCCGGCGAAGAGGTCGGGGTCGACATTGGAGAGGATCGCGATGCGATGGCCGGCGTCCCGGAGCGCTCCGAGCGCGGGTCCGACGTCGGCGAAGACCGGCCAGCCCGGCAGGCTCGCGGCGAGTGCGCCGTCGCCGCCGGGGGCGAGCTCGACGCCGGCGCTCCGGGCGCAGCGCCGCAGCACCTCGGCGAGCACCTCGCGGTAGGGGCGGAAGGGGCGCTCCGCCTCGACGTCGGGCTCGAACCGGTGGTAGAGGTCGAGAAGCTCGCCGCCCCGGCCGGGCGCGACCGACTCCAGCGCGGAGCCGATCCCCCGGTTCCAGTCGACGAGGGTGCCGTAGCAGTCGAAGCTGACCCAATCTCCCATCCCCGCATCCTCGCAGGTCAGCCGAGGTCGGGGCGGCAGCCGTGCTCGAGGGCGACGGTCTCGAGCCCGCGCTGTGGCACCACCGGGACGCCGTATGCGGCGGCGATGCGGTCGACGACCGGTTCCGACGCCCAGACGCTGCGCGCGGCGCGTTCGGCCGCCCAGTCGGCGTACGGCTCGACGCGTGCGAGGTAGCGGCCGAGCATGGCGCCGCACACCGCGGGCTCGGGCGCCGAGAGCGCGACGATCCGCGCGTGCCCCGCGCGCCAGCCCTCGCGGTGGAGGACGACCCGGTCGCCCCACCCCATCACCGCGCCGAGCACCGCCCCGAGGGCGTGCAGGCCGAGCGCGGTCGCGACCGCGTCCGCGGCCTGGCCGACCGCGGTGTCGTCGAGCTCCCACCACGCGTAGAGGCCGCACTCGCAGCGCTCGTCGGGAGCGTCGTGGGGCAGCCTGCCGAGGCCGCAGCGCGCGGTCTCGGTCGCCGACCGCCAGGCCGCGTGGGGCATGACGAGACTGCGGAGCACGATCGCGCCCGGCGCCTCCTCGGCGGCGATCCAGGCGCGCACCCCGCCCACCGGTCCGTCGAGCGGCGGCGACGGCTCGGGCTCGGTGCGCCGGGCGGGCGCCCGCGAGAAGAGGCGCACCGGGGACTACGCCGGGACCGGAGCGTCTCGCTCCTCGCGACGTGGCGCGGGCGCGGGGTCGCGCTCACGGCGCGTCGGGGTGGCGGGGAGTGGCGCGCGGGACGGCTCGGGCACCTCGACGGTCCTCACCGGCTTGCTCAGGAAGCCCAACGCCCGCCCTCCGTGCATCCGACCACGTGCGGATCAGGATAGCGGGGGTCCGGCGGCCACGACGATCCCCCGTTCGACCCCGGTCGCGTCGGTCTGGCCCGCGAGGGTCATCGCGTTCGCGGTCTCCAGGGTGAGGCGGCGGAGCAGGGCGAGCACGCCCGCCTCGCCGCCGAGGGTGAGCGCCCAGAGGTACGGACGTCCCACCAGCACCGCGCGGGCGCCGAGCGCGAGGGCGCGGAGAACGTCGGCACCGCTGCGCACCCCGCCGTCGACGTACACCTCGACTCGTCCGGCGACCGCGTCCACCACCTCCGGGAGGGCGAGCGCCGGCGGGATCGACCCGTCGAGCTGGCGGCCGCCGTGGTTCGAGACGACGACGGCCCGTACCCCGATCGCCGCGGCACGGGCGGCGTCGTCGGGATGGAGGATGCCCTTGAGGACGACCGGCAGGCGGGTGGACGCGGCGAGCCGTTCGACCGCAGCCCAGTCGAGCCCGAGGAAGGTCGTCGCGCCGGAGCTCACCGCCGTCGACCCCGCGGCCGCGGCGAAGGCGGCGCTGTCGCCGAGCCCGCGGTAGCGCACCCCCCACACCGGGGCGTCGACCGTGACCACGAGCGCCGTGCAGCCGGCCTGCTCGGCGCGTCGCACCCGGGTCGCGGTCACCTCCGGGTCGGGGTCGCAGTAGAGCTGGAACCACGCCCCGGCGCTGGCGTGAGGGACCACCTCCTCGAGCGGGAGCGAGCTGTGCGTCGACACCACCATCACCGTCCCCGCGGCGGCCGCGGCCCGCGCCGTCGCCGCCTCGGCGTCGAGGTGGGCGAGGCGGTGGAAGGCGCACGGCGCGAGCAGCACCGGCAGCCGCACCGGGGTGCCGAGCACGGTCGTCCCGGTGCTGACCGAGGTGACGTCGACGAGGACGCGGGGGCGCAGCCACCAGCGCTCCCAGGCGCGGGGGTTGGCGGCGACGCTCGCCTCGAGCCCGGCTCCGGCGGCGTAGTACGCGTAGGCGACGTCGGGCAGCCGCTCGCGCGCCGCCGCCTCCAGCGCCGCCGGGTCCCAGGGAATCTCCACGGCGTCCACCGGTCGCATCCTGCCAGTCCGTCCCTGCGAGGCGCCGGCGCAGCCTCTATGCTCCGCGGTTGGGGGGAGCGGGGGGATTGGGAGGAGGGATGCCGATGCCGGCGTTGTTCCATCAGGTTCTCGACCCGGCGCACAACCTGGGGCTGAGCTCGCTGCTGGCGCTGGTGCCCGTCCTGGTGCTGCTCGTCATGCTCGCCGGGCTGCGGGTGACGGCCTGGCTGGCGACGGTGATCGGCTCCGCCGTCACCGTGCTGCTCGCGGTGACCGCATGGCACGCGCCGGTCGGATCGACGATGCGCGCCTATCTCTACGGGAGCCTGACCGGCGTTCTCGCCGTGGACTGGATCACGTTCTGGGGGGTGGTGATCTTCAACACCCTCGTCGTGACCGGGCTCTTCACCGTGCTCCGGCGCTGGCTCGTCTCCCATGCGACCGCCGACGTGCGGGTGCAGACGATGCTCCTCGCCTGGGCCTTCGGGGCGTTGCTCGAGGGGCTCGTCGGCTTCGGCTATCCGTGGGCGGTGGTCGCGCCGATCCTCGTCGGCCTCGGCATCGCCGAGCTCGACGCGATCCGGGTCGCCGCCATCGCCAACAACGCCCCCGTGTCCTACGGCGCCCTCGGCGCCCCGATCATCGGGCTCGCCGCGGTCACCGGGCTGCCCGTCTTCACCCTCGCCGCCTCCGTGGGCCGGGTGGTCGCGGTGCTCGCCCTGCTCCCCCCGTGGATCCTCATCTACCTGGTGAGCGGGCGCCGCGGGCTGCGCGACGGGTGGCCGCTCGCGATCGTCGGCTCGCTCGGCTACATCGCCGGCCAGCTCCCGATCTCCCAGTTCTTCGGACCCTATCTCCCCGACGTCGTCGGCTCGCTCACCTGCTTCGCCGCGCTGCTCCTGCTGCTGCGCTTCTGGCAGCCGCGCGAGGTGCTCGGCTACCGCGGGGTGCCGGTCACCGGTGCGTCGCGGACCGCGCGCTCCGAGGGCGAGCCCCTCCAGACCCAGCAGGTGATCGCCGCGGTGCTGCCCTTCCTCATCCTCATCGCCGTCGTCGTCGCCTGGACCGGCCCGTGGTCGTCGCGCTTCGCGGGCTACGTGATCCACAAGTACACGGTCACCGCCGGGTCGTCGATCCCGCACGCCAAGGCGGTCGCGGCGACCTTCAACCTCAGCCCGTTCATCGCCGGGACCGCGATCCTCACCGCGTGGGTGGTGATCATGCTCGTGCTGCGTCCCACCGGCGGCGAGGTCGCCCAGGTGTTCCGTCGCACCTTCGCGCAGATGTGGGGCGCGCTGCTCGTCGGCGTCTTCATCTTCG
This sequence comes from Candidatus Dormiibacterota bacterium, assembly GCA_035544475.1. Classification (GTDB taxonomy): domain Bacteria; phylum Chloroflexota; class Dormibacteria; order Aeolococcales; family Aeolococcaceae; genus CF-96. Next base: position 9,568 of record DATKEY010000317.1, read on the forward strand.
GGCTCGCCTTCGTCTTCAACTTCGCCGGCCTGGGGAACTCGCTCGCGTACGGCTTCAGCCGCATCGGCAAGCCCTTCATCCTGCTCGCGCCCATCCTCGGCTGGATCGGCGTCGCGCTCTCGGGCAGCAACACCTCGACGAACGCGCTCTTCGGCGGATTCCAGCTCACCATCGGGCGGCTGCTCCACTTCCCGGTGACCCTGCTGCCGACGCTCAACTCGGTCGGCGCCGAGGTCGGCAAGCCGGTCGCGCCGCAGACCGCGAGCGTGGGCGTGTCGACGAGCCGCTACGTGCGCAACGAGGGCGTGGTGATCCGCCACAACCTCGCCTGGACGCTGGTGCTGCTCGCCTACCTCGTCGTTATTGGCCTGGTCTTCTACGAGGTGGCCCCGCAGGCGTTCCGCTGATCAAGGGCGGGGGGTGGGGGGCGCAGCGGGTGGGCCCCGCAGGCGTTCCGCTGAGGAGGGCAGCTGAGGCCGTCAGTGCTCGTGGTCGTGGTGCGCCTGACCGGCGCGCTCTGCGCTGATTCAACAGCCGGGCTCGCCGGGATGCCCGCAGCAGCCGTGGCGGAGCGCACGCAGCCGGTTGGCGAGGATCGTCTTCGCCTTCTGCGGCCATGGCGGGGGCTCGCCGATGTTCTTGATCAGGTCGCGGGGGCTCGGGCGGACCCCGTCGGGCCATCGAGGCATGCCGCCATGGTGCCATGCGCGGCGGTCACCCGTGTGAGGTCGCCAGCCACCGGTCGAGGACGGCGTTGAGCTCGGCCGGACGCTCCATCGGGAGCATGTGCCCGGCGCCGGCGACGAGCACGAGCGGATGCTCGCGGGCGCCCGGGACGGTGGCCGCGAGCCAGCGCGCGGTCTCGACGAACTCGGGGAGATCGCGATCGCCGACGACGACCAGGGTCGGAACCGTGATGCGCGCCGCCGCCTCGACCACGGCACGTCCCAGGCCGCGGGCCTGCGGCCCGGTGAAGGCGCTGAGGTCGTTCGCGCCGACGATCTCCTCGATGCGCGATGCGACCGCGGGAAGCTCACGCGCCGGCGCGAAGAGTGGGTCGTCGAGCCAGGCGCGTCGCGCGACCTCGGGGCCCTGCTCACGGGCGAGTGCGAACGGCGCCGACCAGGTGCCCATCGCCTCGATCGGCATCCAGGCGTCGACGAGCACGAGGCTGCGCACCCGCTCGGGCATGCGCCCCGCGGCGGCGACGGCGTCGAGCCCGCCGAGCGACATCCCGACGACGTGGCATCGCTGCACGGCGGCGTCGTCGAGCACCTCGGCGAGATCGGCGATCGGGTCCCAGCCCTCGCCCACCGGCGCCGAGAGCCCGTGGCCGCGGCGGTCGACCGCGAGGCAGCGGTGGGTCTGCGCGAGGTGCTCGACCTGCGCGTCCCACATCCGCCGGTCGAGGGTCACCCCGTGGAGGAAGGCGACGGTGTCACCGCCCGCGCCGGAATCCTCGTAGTGGATGCCGGCGAAGGTGACGGGCATGGCCGCGCAGGCTATCAGGGCGCAGGCAGCAGCGACGCCAGCCCCGCCGCGGCCCCGACGAGGATCGCCGCCGGCTGCGCGGTGGGGCGGAGCAGGAGCAGCACGAGAGCGATCGCCGCGCCCGCCGCCTCCGCGACCCCGGTGAGCGCGGTGTGGGCGAGGCCGAGAGCGGCGGCGGCGATGAGCCCGACCGCGGCGGCGAGAACCCCGTCGAGCGCGGCTCGCGCCACCGGGCGAGTGTGGATGAGCGCGGCGATCGCGCTGACCGCGGGGACGTAGAGGAGTGACGGGGCGAAGATGGCGGCCGCCGCGACCACGCCGCCGGGGATGCCCGCCACCTGGACGCCGAGGTATGCGGCGGTCGCGAACACCGGTCCCGGGGTCGCCTGAGACACCCCGAAGGCGTCGGCGATCTGGTGGTCGGTCAGCCCGAAGCGGCCGCCGACGAGCTCGGAGTGGAGGAGGGG